>JANWXE010000148.1 GCA_025055385.1 Burkholderiaceae bacterium
CATGGGCTTTGCCGCCACGCCATTGCAGCGCCGCGGCATCACGGATGCCATGCTGGTGCGCCTGGCCGCCGTCGGCGCGCTGACGGCTTTCGGCGCCATCAACCTCCTGGCCGGGGCCCAGCAAGTTTGGCCCTGGCTGCTACTGGGCTTCGTTTTCCCGCTCTGCAATGGCGCCTACGCCCTCGTTGCCCACGCACTGCCGCTGCAACTGTCGGGTCGGGCGAACACGGCGCTGAACCTGGCGGCCTTCGCCGGCGCGTTCGCGCTGCAGTGGGGCCTGGGCGTGCTGGTCGATGCGCTGCGCGCCGAGGGCTTCGCGCCGGCGAGCGCGTACCGCATCGCCTTCGCGCTCCTGTTTGCGCTGCAAGCGGCTGCGGTGGCGTGGATGCTGTCGGCGCCGCGCGCGCAGCGGCCCGGCACGCAGGCGCCGGGCTGAGGGCGGCCGTTCGGCTGATACCATTGAGCGCGGCGGGCCCCCTCGCATGGACGCGCCGTGAACCTGGTCAGGTCGGGAACGAAGCAGCCATAGCGGAGCTGCGGCCAGTGCCGAGGACAAGGCTCGCCTGCTCATCCTCGTCTCGATGGGGTTGCGTATTGGGTCGGCACCGGCGCAGGTCGTGCCGCAGCTTCTCGCCCTACTCCGAGGGCCTGCAAACTGAGCGCCTGTCGCACCTGGTCAGCGGCGACGCGCGTCAACCACACCTGGCATTTACTCGGCACTGCGCCGGTGTCAGGCGCGTGCTCGGTTGGGGGGACGGGCGGCCGATGGTCTTCGCACTGTACCCCCTCAACGCTTTTCCGTACCGACGCGCTGCCGGGCATTCTGAGAGCAGCTCCTCGTCCCGCTGCGGGGCGCGCGACGCAGCAAAGGTAGCGCGCTGATGAAGGCTGCGGCGCACCTGCACGGGGTATGCGGCTGCGGCCGCTTTCAGCGGGCCAGACGGCAGTGAAACAGGCCAGCCATTGCCTTTTACTTTACCGTGCTCTCGGCGTCGAGGTGTTGCCGCATGGCCCCCGTGCCGCTTCCGCGCCACAGCCCTCGGTCGCCTCGCCGCCGGCGGCTAGACTGCGCGCCCTGACCGCAGAGCGAAGGATTTGCGATGACATACCTCGTCCTCGCCCGAAAATGGCGTCCGCGCGACCTGGAGGCTGTCATTGGCCAGGAGCACGTTGTTGCCGCGCTGCGCAATGCGCTGCAGCAGCAGCGGTTGCATCATGCCTATTTGTTTACCGGTACGCGGGGAGTGGGCAAGACGACGCTGGCGCGCATTTTCGCGAAGGCGCTTAATTGTGTGGGATCAGATGGACAAGGCGGTATCACGGCGCGCCCGTGTAATGGTTGCGATGTTTGCAGCGCGATCGATGCCGGTCGCTTCATCGACTACATCGAGATGGACGCTGCGAGCAAGCGCCGCGTTGAGGAGATGGATGACCTGCTGGAGCGTGCCATCTACCCGCCTAACCAAGCGCGCTTTAAGGTGTACGTGATCGATGAGGTGCACCAGCTGAGTCCACACGCGTTTAATGCGATGTTAAAGACGCTGGAGGAGCCGCCGCCGTATTTGAAATTCATCCTTGCGACCACCGATCCGCAGAAAATCCCAGTGACAGTGCTATCGCGCTGCCTGCAGTTCAACCTGAAGCCGTTGCCAACCTCGATGATCGCCGAGCGGCTGGCCGCGATTTCGGCTGCTGAGCAGATCAGCGCAGAGACCGCAGCGCTGCGCCTGCTGGCGCAGGCCGCCCGCGGCAGCATGCGCGATGCCTTGAGCCTGCTCGATCAGGCGATCGCCTACGGCGGCGGTGCGGTATCTCACGCGTCGGTGCGCCAGATGCTGGGCGTGGTCGATGACGCGCTGATTGTGCAGGTGCTCGATGCGCTGGCCGCGCGCGACGCGCGGGCGCTGCTGGCACTGGCCCAGGACATGGCGAACCGTGGCGAGTCGTTCGCACAGGCGCTGCGCGATTTGGCCCGTATGCTGCACTGGGTGGCGCTGGCACAGCAGGTGCCCGAAGCGCTGGCCGAGGACGTTGAGCATGCCGAACAGATCCGCCGCTTCGCGGCGGCCTTTGCGCCCGAGGAAGTGCAGGTCTATTACCAAATCGCGCTGCACGGCCGCAACGACTTAGCGCTGGCACCCGACGAGTACGCTGGCTTTACGATGACACTGTTGCGCATGCTGGCTTTTGCGCCGCAGACGGCGGAGACACCGCGTGCGCTAGCGCTGGGGGCGGCGCGGTCACCGCGTGCGACCGCGGCTGTGCCAGGACCCACGCCGCGTAAGCGGGTGGCAGCAGCCGAGAAGCCGGCGGCGCTGCCGCCTCGCACCGACGTCGCGCCCGCGCTGCCGGCTTTTCTTGATTGGCCATCGCTGGTGGCGCAGCTGCCCATTGCCGCGATCACGCGCGAATTGGCAAACTGCAGCGAGCTTGTAGCGGTACGGGACGACGTCTTTCATCTGCGTGTGCCGGTAAAGACGCTGGCTGAGAGCGGAGCAGTGGAGCGTCTGCGGCAGGCCTTAAGCGAACACTTTGGCCGGCCGGTGCGCGTGCAAGTGGAGGTGGGAGCCGCGGTCGATACGGCGGCGGCGCGCGCCGCCGCCGCGCGCAGTGACAAGCAGAAGCGCGCAGAAGAGGCGATCTACGGCGATCCCTTCGTGCAACAATTGATTGAGCATTTCGGCGCGCGGATCGATCCGGATTCGATCCGTCCGCTTGACTGATACGGGAAGCCACGACGATGATGAAAAATCAGCTCGCCGGCCTCATGCAGCAGGCGCAGAAAATGCAGGACAACATGAGGCGCCTGCAGGAGGAGTTGGCTCAACTCGAGGTGGAGGGGCAATCCGGCGCCGGCTTAGTGAAGGTCACAATGACCTGTAAGCACCAGGTGCGCCGCGTGACGATCGATCCGTCACTGCTGGGCGATGACCGCGATATGTTGGAGGATTTGGTGGCCGCCGCTGTCAACGATGCCGTGCGACGCGCTGACGAACTCGCGCAGCAGAAAATGGCACAGCTGACGGCGGGATTGCCGTTGCCTCCCGGCTTTAAACTGCCCTTTTAGGTCAACCCTATCCTGCGGCGCAGCCGCCACCCTTTGGGGCGCCTTGCGCCGGCGGGCTTGCGACCGCTGATTTGTGAAACTCGGGCCGACCCTGGATCGACTGGTGGAGGCATTCCGCCGCCTGCCTGGCATCGGGCCGCGCACCGCGCAGCGGCTGACCTTCCACCTGCTGCAGCACGACCGCGAGGCGGCCGTCGCCCTAGGTGAAGCGCTGCTGGCGGCGGCGCGCGACATCCGCCACTGCGCGCGCTGCAACACGTTGACGGAGGAGGCAATTTGTGCCACCTGTGCGAATCCGCGCCGCGACGCTGGTTTGCTGTGTGTGGTAGAAAGTCCAGCGGATCAGCTGACGATCGAGCAGTCGCTTGCCTACAGCGGGCTGTATTTTGTGCTGCTCGGACGGTTATCGCCGCTAGACGGTATTGGTCCGCGCGAGCTTCAGCTTGAGCGTCTGCTGGCCCGCGCCACCGAAGGAACAGTGCGCGAGCTTATCCTTGCGACCTCATTTACGCCGGAGGGCGATGCTACTGCCCATTACATTACCGAAATGGTGCGAGCTCGCGATCCGCAGCTAAAGATCACGCGCTTGGCGCGCGGGGTGCCTGCCGGCGCTGAACTCGAATATACCGACGTCAACACGATCGCACAGGCGATGCTGGACCGTCGCGCCGCGTGAAGGCGCGCGGCGACACGCGCAGAGACTAGGTGAGCAACGTGTAGCGGCGGAATCGGTTCAATCATGGCCACCGCGTCATTACGGGGCGGCCGCGCGTCGGTGCGCAAAAGGCCCTCGGGCGGGCTTAAGCTAGGCGGCCGTGCGAGCGATGCCTGAACGGCGCGCGCGCCGCTGATTAGGAGCGAAGTGGACTGCAGATCGTCACGCGGGTGCTGGCGTGTCGACCTAAAGATGGCCCCGGTAAGATGGCGGTGTCCTTATCGGTCGGTCAGCCTGCGCATGACCGAGCCGTCGCCGTGGCGTGCCGTCAAGCAAGCGTTGCGACGCTGCGCAACGGGCCATTCCTCGCCACAGCAGCTGTTGAAGATTTACACTGCACGTGTTGCTTGTGTCTGCTTGCAGCGGTGGGGTCTACGGGCATTCCGAACACCTGAGCTCTGCTGGCGCCCTGTTAGATGGGCTGTTGCGCACTAGCAAGAACGCAAGGCGCACTCTAACAGCTCAGGGGGCGGTGGATCGTTCTTTTATTTATAGTTTGCGGTCATCGCGATCCACGTCAAAGAGAACCAAGGAGACCGAGATGATCCGCACTGACCGTCGCCGCGCGCTCCTCGCCGGTTCTGCGCTTGCTACGGCGGCCTTGCTGCCGCAACGCGGGATGGCGCAGGCGCCAGAAAAAAAGAAGGTGACGATCGCTGTCGGTGGTAAGAATCTGCTGTACTACTTGCCGCTGACGATCGCCGAACAGCTCAAATACTTCGAGTCGGAGGGGCTGGACGTTGAGATCGTTGATTTCGCTGGCGGTGCCAAAGCGCTGCAGGCGGTGGTCGGTGGCAGCGCAGACGTCGTCTCGGGCGCGTTCGAGCACACGCTGAACATGCAGGCCAAGGGCCAGCCGATGCGCGCCTTCGTGCTACAGGGGCGCGCACCGCAGATCGTGCTAGCGGTTAACACGCGCACGATGCCCCATTTCAAATCGGTTGCTGACCTAAAAGGCAAGAAGATCGGCGTCACCGCGCCCGGATCCTCCACCAACATCATGGCTAACTTTGTGCTTGCGAAGGCGGGCCTGAAACCGAGCGACGTTTCCTACATAGGCATCGGTGCTGCCAGCGGCGCGGTGGCGGCGGTTCGTGCCGGCCAGGTTGACGCCATCTCTAACTTAGACCCAGTCATTACCATCCTCGCGCGGGCTGGCGACATTCGGATCATCTCCGATACGCGCGATCCGGCTGAGGCAGAAAGGGTCTTCGGCGGACCGATGCCAGCAGGTTGCTTGTACGCGCCGGTGGCATTTTTAGAGCGCAACCCGAACACTGCGCAGGCACTGACCACCGCGATCGTGCGGGCCAACCGCTGGATTCAGCAGGCCGGGCCGTCGGACATCATCAAGGTGGTGCCTGAGTCCTACCTGCTCGGCGACCGTGCCGTCTACCTCGACGCGTTTTTGAAGGCCAAGGCGGCGCTGTCGCCAGACGGGCTGTTTCCAGAGGCTGGGTCCGCGACCGCCTACCGCGCGCTGGCAAGCGTCGACGAAGCGATCGCCAAAGCCAAGCTCGACCTAAAAGCCAACTACACGAACGATTTTGTGAAAAAGGCACTTGCGCGGCTGCGTTCAGCTTGACCGCGGCTTAAGGTTGACGCTGATGTCATTCGGAGCTTGAGGCGTGCTGCCGGCACTTGCTCTCGAAAACGTTACCTGCACGTTCGTATCGCATGACCGCCCGGGCCAACGCTACACGGCGGTCCAGGATGTCACGCTATCAGTTGCTCCCGGCGAGTTCGTGAGTGTGGTCGGGCCAACTGGCTGCGGCAAAAGCACGCTGTTGAATGTCGCCGCTGGCTTGCTCGCGCCAAGCGCTGGCACGGTGCGGGTATTCGGCGAGACGCTAACCGGAATTAACTCGCGCGCTGGCTATATGTTCCAGTCTGATGCGCTGATGCCTTGGCGCACCGCGCTGCAGAATGTCACCGTGGGACTGGAATTCCGCGGCATGCCGCCGGCTGAGGCGACGCGGCTAGCGCAGCAGTGGTTGCAGCGGGTCGGGCTGGGGGGGTTTGGCGACCGCTACCCACATCAGCTGTCCGGTGGCATGCGCAAGCGCACGGCCCTGGCACAGATGCTGGTACGTGACCCGGACATCATATTGATGGATGAACCTTTCTCGGCCCTGGACATCCAGACGCGGCAGCTGATGGAAAATGAGGTGCTGGAGCTGTGGGCAGCCAAACGCAAGGCTGTGCTCTTCATCACCCACGACCTTGATGAGGCAATTGCAATGAGCGACCGGGTGGTAGTGCTGTCGGCTGGCCCGGCAGCGCGCCCGATCGGTGAGTTCGCGATCGACCTGCCGCGTCCCCGCGATGTGGCGGAGGTGCGCGTGACGCCGCGCTTCATCGAGCTGCACAAGGCGATCTGGGACGTGCTGCGTGCTGAGGTCTTGCGAGGTTACGCGCAGCAAAAGGCGGTGGCGTGAGGCCCAGCAACGGGCGGCGGGCTGGCCCCCGTCGGCAGGTACCGAGCCAATGCTTAAGCGACTGAAGCCAAACTCGAAGAATCTACGCGTCTGGCAAGTGGGTGTGCTGGTTGCGGTGTTCGCGCTCTGGCACGTCTTGACCAAGCCGGGGCTGATCCCGCCTGTATTTTTCGACAACGACCGTCAGGCGGCCTTCTTCTTCGGTGAGCCGGTGAAGATTTTTGCCCGCATCGTTGACTGGTTCTTTATCACGCGCGACATCTACGGCCACCTGGCGATTACGTTGGCGGAAACGGTGCTCGCCTTCGTGATTGGAACCGCCGCGGGGCTGCTTGTTGGCATGTGGCTTGCGCTCAGCCCAATGGCAGCGGCAATCCTCGACCCTTACATTAAAGCGCTGAATTCCATGCCGCGCGTAATCCTGGCGCCGATTTTCGCGGTCTGGTTCGGGCTGGGCGTCGCCTCCAAGGTCGCGCTCGGCTTCACGCTGGTGTTTTTCATCGTTTTTTTTAACGTCTACCAGGGCGTCAAGGAGGTGAGTCCGACCGTGCTGGCCAGCGCGCGCATGTTGGGCGCGAACCGCCACCAACTGCTGCGCTACGTGTACCTTCCTAGCGCGATGAGCTGGGTGTTTTCGTCGCTGCACACCTCCGTTGGCCTGGCTTTTGTTGGTGCGGTGGTCGGCGAATACCTTGGCTCCGCGCGCGGAGTCGGCTATCTGATCCTGCAGGCCGAAGGCACCTTTGACATCAATACCGTGATGGCGGGCATCCTGGTGCTGACCGCATGCGCTCTGGTGCTCGACTGGGCGGTCGGGCGCGTCGAGCGGCGACTGATGAAATGGCAGCCGCGGACCGCTGAAACCGAAAAAATCTAACGCGCCTGATCGTTTAACGTCAGGGGCCGTCGCTGCCCCTGCTTACGGTCATGAGTTCCCCATCGCCGTCTTCTGTTGCGCTGCCAGCCTGGACGGTACAGAGCGCACCAGTGACGCCTTTTTGGAAGCGAATTCCAAAGTTTTTTCGCTTTCCAGCATATCGTCCCGTGCTATTGCGCATCGTCGCGGCAGCGCTCGCTTACGGAGCGGCCGGCTGGCTGTTCGGCCGCTATTTGCCGAGCGAGCCGCTGCTCGGCACGGGTGTATTGCTGGCCGTCAGCTTCGGCGTGTGGGTCTTCCTGGCCCGTTATGGCTTTCTTGTAATCGAGCGCACCGCTCACGGTTACCTCTATCCGGACCAATATCCGCCGCGCGCTGAGCGGGCCAGCCCATACCGGCCCTACAAGATGTTCCTGATCATGATGGTAGTGCCGATGGCGATCGGCATCATCGGCGGGCTGTTGCGCAGCCCGTCGCTGACACTTCTGCTGTTCCTTTCATTTGCGCTGTTGCTGCCGGCTGCGGTCATGGTGCTGACGATGACCGATAGCTTCTTAGAAGCGGTCAATCCGGTGCGCTCCTTGCAGGTCGCGCGCAAAATCGGCAAGCCCTATTTGGTGCTGTGCCTGTTTCTTCTGCTTCTGCTACTTAGCGCGCAGCAGGCTGCCGAGCTGGTTCTGCCGCGCCTGCTGGCCAGGCCGCTGAAAGCGCATGGCGAGGCCATCGCTGTCGGCGCAAGCGTGCAGGCGATCGGCGGCGCACTCGGCGTGACCTTTGGGCTGGCGTTCTGTGTGCTCGGTCTTATTGGGAACTACTTTTTCATGCTGATGTGCGTACTGCTTGGCTACACGATGTACCAGTACGCAGATGTGCTCGGCGTCTCGGTAGTAGGCCCAGGCGAGGTGCGCACACTCGGCCGCCTCAGTTCGGCAGCGCATCGCCGGCGCGTGCGCGACGCACTAATCGGTCAGATGGTGGCGGCCGGTGAGATCCGCGAGGCGATCGACTTGATCGCCGAGGATCTGCGTGAGCGGCCAAATGATCTGGCGCTGCACGGCCGCCTGCACAAGCTGCTGCTGATCGAAGGATCGGCACCACGCATCGCAGACCACGCCGAGCGCTATCTCGAGCTGTTGGTGTCAACCGGCAACGCGCGCGAGGCCCTGCCGCTGGTGGAAGAAGCGTTCGCGCGCCGGCCCGATTATGAGCCCCGCAAGCCGGAACTTGTGGTGCCGCTGGCGCAGGCCGCGCTGGCGGCCGGCAAGCCGAAGCTGGCCGCGCATCTCATCCGCGGCTTCGACCGCCGGCACCGCATGCACCCGCAGATCCCAAACGTTTACCTCATCGGCGCGCAGCTGCTGCTCGAAAGCAGGGCGCCAGTGCAGCAGGCACGTGCGCTACTGCAACACGTCATCGAACGCTACCCGCAGCACGCTGCTGCGGTTGAGGCCAGACGCCTTCTGCAGCGGCTGCCAGCGGCTGCAGCTGGGTAAACGAGGGCTTAACGGCTCAGGTCGATGTTGAGGGAGGGCGGGCGCGTCGATGCACCTCGGATCGATAGCGGCACTTCGCGGCTTGGTGGCAAGCCCCCGATTTCGCGCGGGTTGGGGAAATAACGTTGCAAGCGGAACCGAATGTCTTCCGCCGGTCCTTTAAGTCCAGCGCGGTTATAGGTGGTGAACAGGCCCAGCAGGCAGTCGGCAATCTGACGCGCATACAAGGTGCGCCAATGCTCGTCGCCGAGCAGGCCGTCGAGCACCCGCAGGGCGGCGGCGTCCTCGCGGTGCTTGACTAAGCGGCGCGCTAGCCGCAACTGCTCGTCAAGGGGCAGCAGTTGCAGCACTTTGGGCTGGGTCATCGCCAAAAAGGTCTTGCGCAGTTCATCGGGGTGTTCTTTGCGGCGCGTCCATAGCAGACGCAGGGCGGCGTCGCGCAGCTCCTCCATGTCCGCCCCGAGCAACGCCATGTTAAAACAGGCAACCATGTAGTCGACGCGCTCGGGATACAGTTCGCATAGCTCGCGGTACAGCCGCGCTGCGCGTCGGGTGTCCAGGCGTGCGGCCGCTTCCTGCGCTAAGCGCACCAACTCGGACTGCTGCCGCTGCCGTTTGTCCTCGGCGAACTCGGCTTCGAGCACGCGATCAATTTGGCTCGGGTCCTTCGGTTTGAGCAGGTACGCGTATACCGCGCCCGCCAGCAGGCCGCCGACGTGCACCGCGTACGCGATAGGCAGCTGCGAGTGCGCCATCCACTGGTACACCTCATTGGCTAGCCACACCGGCAGCAAGGCTACGGCGGGCATGCGCGCCGTGTCGAAATAAACAAAGACCCAGTAGAACACGGGGACGCGCCGCATGCCGTAGAGCGTTGCGACCATTCCCATGGCGGCAGCGATCGCGCCCGAGGCACCGACGAGGACAGCGGGTGCTAGCGCCAGCTGCAAGACAGCGGCCAGCGCGCCGCCCAACAGATAGCCGGCGCCGAAACGCAGGCGGCCGATCGCCGCCTCGGCAAACGACCCGGCTAGCAGCAGCACGACCATATTACCCAGCAGGTGACCGAGGTCTGCATGCAGGAACTGGTAGGTAAGCAGGCGCCAGGGCTGGCCGCTGTGCGGCTTGGCGGCGAAACGCTCCGTTGCTGCGCGGTCCAGTGCGGCATCGAACGCGCGCCGCGCCAGCGACCATCGGCCGAAATCCGGATCGTCGGCAGTGATGACACGGCGGTTGCGCAGCGCCTGCAGAAACTGCGCATCGCCCTGCAGCAGCATCGCGGCGGCCAGGGTGTCGTGCCGGCCCGTGGCCGCACGCAGACGCTGCAGCCGCTTGCTGTCGCCACGGTCGATCAGCCACTGCTCATAGCGCGGCAGCTCGATGTGAGGCAGATCCGAAGCCAGGTACTGTCGAAACGCTTGCTCATAGGCTGCCTGGTCGCCTCGCTGCAGACCAAAGAAGACCGCGATGTTCAGCGCGATCAGCACGAGGGTCAGCCACGGTAGTGCGCCGGGCGCGAAGCGGGTTTGATACGGCAGCACCAGCATCGTTTAAGACAGCTGCGATTCCAGCCGGCGCGTGTCGGCGGCAAATAGGCGGATGCCTTCGGCAAGCTTCTCGGTGGCCATTGCATTCTCATTGAGCCGCCAGCGAAACTGTCCCTCCGTCGGCGGCTGCAGAGCAACCGGCGTCGGCAGCGGCAGCGCACGCGCCACCTCGCCATTGGTGCTGGCCAGCTGCTCTAGCAACTCGGGGCTGATCGTCAGCAGGTCGCAGCCCGCGAGCGCAAGGATTTGGCCAATATTGCGGAAACTCGCGCCCATGATTTGCGTTCGGCAGCCGGCGCCTTTAAGGCGGGCGTAAATCTCGCGCACCGAGCGCACGCCTGGATCGTTGACGCCGGCGTGGGCGGACTCGTCCCAGCTGCTGCCGGCTGCACGCTTATGCCAGTCGTAGATGCGGCCGACAAAGGGCGAGATCAGCGTTGCGCCGGCCGCCGCCGCTGCCTCGGCCTGCACGACCGAAAACAGCAGCGTCATGTTGCAGCGAATCCCCTCAGCTTCCAGCACCTCCGCGGCGCGAATCCCCTCCCAGGTCGAAGCGATTTTGATCAGCACACGCGAGCGGTCTATACCTTGCTCTTCATACAGGGCAACCAGACGACGCGCCCGTTGGATGGTCCCCTGCGTATCGAAAGACAAGCGCGCGTCTACTTCGGTGGAGACGCGGCCCGGGATCCGTCGCAAGATCTCGACGCCGAAGGCGACCAGCAAGGAGTCGAGCTTCTCATCGAGGGGGCCAGCGCGTTGCGCTGCCGCGCGCACCAGTGACCGATAACGCGCCACGGACGCAGCCCGTAAGATGAGGGTGGGATTCGTGGTCGCATCCTGCGGGCGCCAACGCTCGACCGCATCGATGTCACCGGTGTCAGCCACGATCACCGTATGACGGGACAGGCCTTCCAGTAGCGAGGGCATACGATCAAGTCTAGCTAGCGCGCTGCGCGCTGAACTTGCCATGCGTCGGCTAGACTAAACGCCCCGTCCTGCGCTGTGCCCGCTGTGCCCTAAAGACGGGCCTTATAATTAGACGCCTGCAGTGTGGCAGGCGCAGCCTGGCCTGTAGTGTGCCAGGCGCATCGAACGCGTTTCCAACGCTCCGGAGTCTTCCTTGTTCCCCCAAGAACCGACTGCCGTCCTTGCGCTTGCGGACGGTACGGTCTTTCGCGGACGCTCAATCGGCGCCGCCGGCTACGCGGTCGGCGAAGTGGTCTTTAATACCGCGATCACGGGCTACCAAGAAATCCTGACGGATCCAAGTTACGCGAGCCAGCTCGTCACGCTAACGTACCCGCATATCGGCAACACGGGCGCCAATCCAGAGGACGTTGAAAGCGCGCGTGTCTTTGCCGCGGGGCTGATCGTGCGCGATGTGCCGCCGCTGTATTCGAACTTTCGCGCCACCGAGTCGCTCGCCGACTACCTGCGGCGCGAAAACGTGGTGGCAATCGCCGACATCGATACCCGGCGCTTAACCCGCATTCTGCGCGATCGCGGTGCTCAGCCCGGCGCGATTGTGGTCGGTGACGACGAGGCGCGGGCGCTGCAGCTGGCGCGCGCCTTCCCAGGCATGGCGGGGCTCGATTTGGCACAGCATGTCACGACCGCGCATCCATACGAGTGGACGGAAACTGCCTGGCAGCTTGGCGCTGGGTATGGACGCCTGTCGGCGCCGCGGCACCATGTGGTGGCATACGACTTCGGTGTCAAGCGCAACATCTTGCGGCTGCTGGCGCAGCGCGGCTGCCGTATTACAGTGGTCCCGGCCAAGACCCCCGCCGCGGAGGTCATGCGCATGCGGCCTGACGGCGTGTTTTTGTCCAACGGTCCGGGCGATCCCGAGCCGTGTGAATACGCGATTGAAGCGACCCGCGAGCTGCTGGCGGCTGGCTATCCGCTCTTTGGCATCTGCCTCGGGCATCAGATTCTAGGGCTGGCATCTGGCGGGCGCACAATGAAGATGAAATTCGGGCATCACGGCGCTAACCATCCGGTCAAAGATCTGGAGACTGGCCGCGTTGTGATTACCTCGCAGAACCACGGATTCGCGGTTGACCCGCAGTCGCTGCCGGCAAACTGCAAAGTTACACACGTCTCGCTGTTCGATGGTTCTCTGCAGGGCTTCGCCCGCACCGATCGGCCGGCGTTCTGCTTTCAGGGGCATCCGGAGGCGAGTCCGGGCCCGCACGACATCACGTATCTGTTCGACCGGTTCGTGCGGATGATTGACGAACGGAAACGCTAGATGCCGAAGCGCACCGACATCGAAAAGATCCTCATCATCGGGGCCGGACCGATCGTGATCGGCCAGGCCTGCGAGTTCGACTACTCCGGCGCACAGGCGTGCAAGGCGCTGAAGTCCGAGGGCTACCGGGTAATCCTGGTCAACAGCAATCCGGCTACGATCATGACCGACCCGGAGATGGCCGACGTCACGTACATCGAGCCGATCACTGCGCAGGTGCTGGAGCGCATCATCGCGCGCGAGCGGCCGCACGCGCTGCTGCCGACCATGGGCGGACAGACGGCGCTTAATTGCGCGATGGAGCTGCACCGGCGCGGCGTGTTAGAGCGCTACGGCGTGGAGCTGATCGGGGCTTCGCCGACTGCGATCGAAAAGGCCGAGGACCGGCAGAAGTTTAAGGAGGCGATGACGCGCATCGGGCTGGAATCGGCGCGCTCGGCGGTCGCGCATTCGCTGGCGGAGGCCCAAGCGGTTCAGGCCGAGCTGGGCTTTCCGGTTGTCATCCGGCCCAGCTTCACGCTCGGCGGCAGCGGTGGCGGGGTGGCATGGAATATGGAAGAGTTTGTCGCCATTTGCACGCGCGGGCTAGATTTGTCACCGACGCACGAGTTGCTAATCGAAGAGTCGCTGCTTGGCTGGAAAGAGTTTGAGATGGAGGTCGTGCGCGATCGGGCAGACAACTGCATCATCGTCTGCTCGATCGAGAACCTCGATCCGATGGGTATTCATACCGGCGACTCCATTACGGTGGCGCCGGCGCAGACGCTCACGGACAAAGAATACCAGCGCATGCGGGATGCCAGCATCGCGATCCTGCGCGAGAACGGGGTCGACACCGGCGGCAGCAACGTGCAATTCGCGATCAACCCGCGCGATGGCCGCATGATCGTCATCGAGATGAATCCGCGGGTGTCGCGCTCCTCGGCACTTGCCTCCAAGGCGACCGGCTTTCCGATCGCCAAGGTGGCGGCCAAGCTGGCAGTCGGCTACACCCTGGATGAACTCGCCAACGAGATCACCGGCGGCGCCACGCCCGCCTCGTTTGAGCCGACCATCGACTATGTCGTCACCAAGGTGCCGCGCTTTGCGTTTGAGAAGTTTCGCGAGGCCGATTCGCGGCTGACCACGCAGATGAAGTCCGTCGGCGAGGTGATGGCAATCGGGCGCACCTTCCAGGAGTCTTTCCAGAAGGCCCTGCGCGGGCTGGAAATCGGTGTGGACGGGTTCGACGAGCGGTCCGCGGACCGCGACGAAATCGTGCAGGAGCTCGGCGAACCGGGGCCGTATCGCATTTGGTATGTGGCCGACGCATTCCGCCTTGGCATGACGGTGGCGCAGGTGCATGAGGAGACCGGCATCGACCCCTGGTTCCTCGCGCAGATCGAGGAGCTGGTGCGCATCGAGCAGGCGGTACGCGGGCGCTCGCTTCAGTCGCTGTCCGGCGCCGAGCTGCGGTTTCTGAAGCGCAAAGGATTCTCCGACCGACGTCTGGCGCGCCTGCTCGGATCCACGGCAGGCGAGGTGCGCGCGCAGCGGCTGCGGCTAGGCGTGCGGCCAGTGTACAAGCGGGTCGATACCTGTGCTGCTGAGTTTGCCACGACCACCGCGTATCTGTATTCGACCTATGAGGAAGAGTGCGAGGCGCAGCCATCGGACCGCCGCAAAGTGATCGTACTCGGCGGCGGTCCGAATCGCATCGGCCAGGGCATCGAGTTCGACTACTGCTGCGTGCACGCCGCGTTCGCGCTGCGCGAGGACGGCTACGAGACCATCATGGTCAACTGCAACCCGGAGACCGTCTCGACTGACTATGACACTTCCGATCGGTTGTACTTCGAGCCGCTGACGCTGGAAGACGTGCTTGAGATCGTCGAGCGGGAAAAACCGGTCGGCGTCATTGTGCAGTTCGGCGGACAGACGCCGCTGAAGCTAGCGCGCGATCTGGAAGCCGCTGGCGTGCCGATCGTTGGCACCTCGCCGGACTCGATCGACATCGCCGAGGACCGCGAACGCTTCCAGCAGCTTCTCAACCGACTGGGGCTGAAGCAGCCGCCAAACCGCACCGCCCGCACCGAGGCCGAGGCACTGCGGCTGGCGCAGGAGATCGGCTTTCCGCTGGTCGTGCGTCCCAGCTACGTGCTAGGCGGGCGCGCGATGGAGATCGTGCAAGACACGCAGGACTTAATGCGGTACATGCGGGAGGCGGTGCGCGTCAGCGAGGATGCGCCGGTGCTTTTAGATCGTTTTTTAGATGACGCGATCGAGGTCGATGTGGATTGCGTGGCCGATGTCACCGGGGAGGTGCGTATCGGCGGCGTAATGGAGCACATTGAGCAAGCTGGCGTGCATTCGGGGGATTCGGCCTGTTCGTTGCCGCCGTATTCGCTGTCGGCTGCGACGGTGGCGGAGCTAAAGCGCCAGACCGTTGAACTGGCGCGCGCGCTGCGCGTCTGCGGCCTGATGAACGTGCAGTTTGCTGTGCAAGACGGGACGGTTTATGTGCTGGAGGTTAACCCGCGCGCTTCGCGTACGGTGCCGTTCGTGTCGAAGGCCACCGGCGAGCCGCTCGCCAAGATTGCTGCGCGCTGCATGCTGGGTCGTACGCTGGCGCAGCAGGGCGCGCGGGTGGAAGTGGTGCCGCCGTATTTCGCGGTCAAGGAGGCGGTGTTCCCGTTTGCCAAGTTTCCGGGCGTGGATACGTTGCTTGGACCAGAGATGCGCTCCACCGGTGAAGTCATGGGCGTGGGGCGCACCTTTGGTGAGGCGCTGTTTAAGTCGCAGCTAGCCGCCGGCAACGGGCTGCCTCCGTCCGGCACCGTTTTTCTGAGCGTCAAAGACAAGGATAAACCGCGCGCGGTCGAAGTGGCGCGGATGTTGCACGAGATGGGTTACAAGCTCGTGGCAACGCGTGGTACGGCTGCCGCCATCGAAGCTGCGGGCATCCCGGTGCGTACGGTCAATAAGGTAAAAGATGGCAGGCCGCACGTCGTCGACCTGCTGAAGAACGGCGAGATCGATCTGGTCATCACGACGGTGGCGGAGAACCGCGCGCAGATCGCCGATTCGCGCTCAATTCGCACGACCGCGCTTGCGCAGCGCGTAACGTATTACACGACGATGGCCGGCGGCCGCGCGGCCGTGGAGGGCATGAAACACCTGGACCGGCTGGAGGTTTACGACTTGCAATCACTGCACCGCATGGTTGCATCGTGATGGGTTGATCCGCGGCCGCACGCCCGCTACATTCGGGATACTACTCGCCCCGGCTTTTCCGGGGCGTTCTATTTGTGGGTTATGCGCGATGCGAATTCCAATTACTGTGCGCGGCGCTGAGCGTTTGCGCGCTGAGCTGCAGCGTTTAAAGTCCGTCGAGCGCCCGGCTGTCATTCAAGCCATCAAAGAGGCGCGCGAAAAAGGGGATCTGTCGGAAAACGCCGAATACGACGCGGCGCGCGAGCGCCAGAGCTTCATTGAAGGACGAATCCAAGAGCTGGAAAGCAAACTGGCCAGTCTGCAGATCATCGACCCCGCGACGATCGACGCTGGCGGGCGCATCGTCTTTGGGGCGACGGTCGAATTAGAAGACCTGACCGCCGCCGAGCGGGTGAAATACCAAATCGTCGGCGATGATGAAGCGGACATCAAAGCAGGGCTAATTTCAATATCTAGTCCGATTGCGCGCGCGCTGATCGGCAAAATGGAAGGTGACGTAGTGGAGGTGGCCGCCCCAGGCGGCGTGCGCGAGTACGAGGTCGTCGAAGTCCGCTACGTCTGAGGCCTGCCGCGGCGGGGCGCGCGCTGCCGCGCGGCGCCGCCTCTGGCCGCGGCAAGGGGGGCGGCGTCGTGGCGTTGGGGCCCTCGCCCGCCAGGCGGCGCTTTCGCAGCCGGGGGCGGCTTGGCGTTCTCTTGTGAAGGCCGCGGCCGGTACAGCACTAGCAATTTGCCGATCATCTGCACCCGCGCTGCGCTCAGTAGGTCCGCAATACGGCTAAAAATGGCCTCACGCGCTTTACGGTCTTCGCCGGGAACGCGCACCTTGATGAGTTCATGCGCGTTCAGGGCGCGGTCGATTTCCAGGAGGACCGCGTCGCTGAGGCCGGCATTGCCCAGCCAAACGACCGGCTTGAGGCTGTGCGCGCGCGCTTTCAAGCGCAGGCGCGTGTCACGGTCCAAAATCAGCTCGCTCATGCGCAGAGCGTAACCGGACCATGGCGGCAAGCAAACAGCGCAGCAAGCGCGCGTGGATCGAACGGCACCTTGCCGACCCCTACGTGAAGGCGGCCGCGCAGCGCGGCTACCGCTCGCGCGCTGCCTTTAAACTGGCCCAGATCGATGCACGGGACCGGCTACTGAGGCCCGGCATGGTGGTGGTCGAGCTCGGTGCGGCGCCCGGCAGCTGGACCCAGGTGGTATTGGAACGGCTGCGGGGCCGCGATGGTGTCCTGCGCGGGCGCATTGTCGCCTTGGACTTGCTGCCAATGGAGCCACTGCCGGGGGTTGACTGCATCGTCGGCGACTTCCGCGAGCCGGCCGTGCGGGCGCAGCTGGAAGCGGCGCTGGCGGGCGCCAAAGTCGATCTCGTGCTGTCGGACATGGCTCCCCGGTTATCAGGCATTGCCGCCGTCGATGCCGCCCGCAGTTGCGATTTGGCGGAACACACCATCGCGTTTGCGCTCGAGCACCTGCAAGGCAACGGCGCCTTGCTGCTGAAGGCATTTCATGGCTCCGGCTTCAGCCAGCTGGTCGAAACGCTAAAGCGGTACTTCGTCAACGTCGCTACCCGCAAGCCGGCGGCATCACGCGCCGAGTCCGCCGAAACCTACTTGCTCGCCCGCGGTCTGAAGAAACGAGTGCTAATGGGGGCGCCCAATCCATCCCCAAGGTGGGGTTGAATTCGTGCCCGAGTGGCCGCATTGGGCCTACAATCGGTTGCGTAGTATTTGTCCGTCTGCACAGGAGCCACACTTGAACAACAGCATGTTCGCGAAAGCGGCCATTTGGCTGGTGATCGCGCTTGTTCTCTTTACGGTTTTTAAGCAGTTCGAAACGCGGCAACGGCCCGGGGACACGTATTTGCCGTACTCGGACTTTCTGGCGGAAGTCAAGGCGGGCCGAATCAAATCGGTACAAATCACGGAGTCTGGGGTGACGCCCGAGGTGCTGGCGATCACCCAGGACGACCGCCGCATCCGCACCGTAGCGACCGTGCTCGACCGCGGGTTAATGGGCGACTTAATTGGCGCAGGTGTCAAAGTCGACGTGAAGCCACGCGAAGAACAGTCGCTGCTGACCTCAATCTTCGTGTCCTGGTTCCCGATGCTGCTGCTAATCGGCGTGTGGATCTTTTTCATGCGGCAGATGCAGGGCGGCGGGCGGGGTGGCGCGTTTTCTTTTGGCAAGAGCCGCGCCCGCATGCTCGACGAGAGCAATAACAACGTAACGTTTGCCGACGTGGCCGGTTGCGACGAAGCCAAAGAAGAGGTCCAAGAGCTGGTCGACTTCCTGCGCGATCCGGGCAAGTTTCAGAAGCTCGGCGGACGCATACCGCGTGGTGTGTTGATGGTGGGTAGCCCCGGCACCGGCAAGACGTTGCTTGCCAAGGCAATCGCCGGCGAGGCGAAGGTGCCGTTTTTCTCTATCTCGGGCTCGGATTTTGTCGAGATGTTCGTTGGCGTCGGCGCGGCCCGCGTGCGCGACATGTTCGAGCAAGCTAAGAAACATGCGCCTTGCATTATCTTCATCGATGAGATCGATGCCGTGGGTCGCCAGCGTGGTGCTGGGCTTGGCGGAGGCAACGACGAGCGGGAGCAGACGCTCAACCAGCTGCTCGTCGAAATGGATGGCTTTGAAACGAGCCAAGGCATCATCGTGATCGCAGCCACGAACCGCCCGGACGTGCTCGATCCGGCCCTGCTGCGGCCGGGCCGCTTTGACCGGCAGGTCGTTGTGCCGCTGCCTGACATCCGTGGCCGCGAGCAAATCCTGAACGTTCACATGCGCAAGGTCCCGATCGGACCGGATGTGAGGGCCGACGTGCTGGCGCGGGGTACGCCCGGGTTCTCTGGGGCTGATCTTGCCAATTTGGTTAACGAGGCGGCGCTGTTCGCCGCACGGCGCAACGCTCGTGTGGTCGAAATGCAAGACTTCGAGCGGGCCAAGGACAAGATCATGATGGGCACCGAACGTAAATCGATGGTGATGTCCGAGGAGGAGCGCCGTAACACCGCCTATCACGAGGCGGGCCACGCGGTGGTGGCCAAACTGCTACCGAAGACCGACCCAGTGCACAAAGTCACCATCATTCCACGCGGCCGGGCCCTTGGGGTGACGATGCAGCTGCCCGAGCAAGACCGCTACGCCTACGACCGGGAGTACCTACTAAACCGTATTGCGGTGTTGTTTGGTGGGCGCATCGCTGAGGAAGTGTTCATGAACCAGATGACCACCGGTGCGAGCAACGATTTCGAGCGAGCTACCCAAATGGCTCGCGACATGGTGACGCGCTATGGCATGAGCGACGTGCTCGGTCCGATGGTGTATGCCGAAAACGAGGGCGAGGTTTTCCTCGGGCGGACGATCACGAAAACGATCCACATGTCGGAAGCGACGATGCAGAAGGTCGACGCCGAGATCCGTCGCATCATCGACCAGCAGTATGCGTTGGCGCGTCGGCTCATCGAGGAGAACCGCGACAAGGTCGAGGCGATGGCAAAAGCCCTGCTGGAGCTGGAGACTATCGACGCCGAGCAGATCGACGACATCATGGCAGGGCGTCCGCCCCGTCCGCCGAAACCCCCTGCGGCCAGCACGTCTAGTTCTGGTAGCCGGCCAGCTGGCGGCGTCGAGGGCGCCGCGCAGCCGGCGTAGGCGCCATGATTGGCCGCGCGGGTCGGGTTTAGCGGCGGTCAAGCGGTTCAGCACTGCGACAGCGGCAGCTTAACGCACGTTTTCGGGGGCAGCCTGCCCCCGGCGCTGCCTACAATGGTGCCGATGCAGCAATCAAGGCGAGGTAGCGCCCAAATGCTTTGGCGCTGCGGCTCCTTCACCTTTGACCTGAAGCGGCCGCTAATCATGGGCATTGTCAATGTCACGCCCGACTCGTTCTCAGACGGCGGCCGTTTTTTCGATGTCACAGCGGCCTGTGCGCATGCCAGGCGGCTGCTGGCGGAGGGGGCGGACTTAATTGACGTAGGGGGCGAATCGACCCGCCCCGGTGCGGCCGAGGTTGGGACCGAGGAAGAACTACGGCGAGTGCTTCCGGTTGTCCAGGCGCTCGCGGCCGAGGGGGCCGCGGTATCTGTCGACACCAGCAAGCCCGAGGTTATGCGGGCCGCATTGGCCGCCGGCGCAGTGGTCGTCAACGATGTGCGGGCATTGCAGTGGCCGGGGGCGCTTGCGGCGGTCGCCAACAGTGACTGCGGGGTGGTGCTGATGCACATGCAGGGTACGCCGCAGACAATGCAGCGCGACCCCCACTATGCGGACGTCGCTGCCGAAGTTAAAGATTTCTTGCAAGCGCGCGTGCACGCGGCTGAGGCGGCGGGGATTGCGCGCGAGCGCATCGCGGTCGATCCTGGTTTTGGCTTCGGCAAGACGGCGCAGCATAACTACGAATTGCTGGCCCGGCTGCCCGAGATTGCCGCACTGGGACTGCCGCTGCTGGTGGGAATCTCGCGGAAGGCCATGCTGCAACATGCCACCGGCCGGGCTGTGGACGAGCGCGTTCATGCCTCGGTGGCGGCGGCGCTCATCGCGGTAGCGCGCGGCGCACGCATCGTGCGCGTGCACGACGTTGCGGCCACACGTGACGCGCTGGCGGTCTGGAATGCGACCGTCGAACAAGAAAGGAAAGAACAGTGAAGCGGAAATACTTCGGCACGGACGGCGTACGGGGCACGGTGGGCCGCGACCCGATCACGCCCGGTTTCGTGATGCGGCTCGGACAAGCTGCCGGCAGGGTGCTCGCGCGCAATGCAAGCGGCCGACCCACCGTGCTAATTGGCAAAGACACGCGAATCTCGGGATACATGCTGGAGGCCGCGCTTGAGGCGGGATTCTCTAGCGTAGGCGTCGATACGGTGCTGTGCGGCCCGCTGCCGACACCGGCGGTGGCGTATCTGACCCGTGCGCAGCGGCTGACCGCGGGGGTGGTAATCAGCGCCTCGCATAATCCGTACCCAGACAATGGCATCAAATTTTTCTCGGCCTTTGGCAAGAAACTGCCAGACGACCTAGAGGCCGCTATCGAGGCCGAAATGGATAACCCGCAGACCTGTGTCGAATCGAAGGACCTCGGCCGGGCGCGCCGGTTGGACGATGCCGCTGGGCGTTACGTAGAGTTCTGCAAGAGCACGTTTCCGAACGAGTTCGACCTACATGGTCTGAAAATTGTGGTCGACTGCGCGCACGGGGCCGCTTACCGCGTTGCGCCGGAGGTCTTTCATGAATTGGGTGCTGAAGTCGTTGCGCTGGGCGCCAGTCCTGACGGCCTCAACATCAACGATGGGGTCGGCGCGGTCCATGCCGACGGGCTCGCCGAGCATGTGCGCGCTCACGGCGCTGACTTTGGCATCGCGTTGGATGGCGACGGCGATCGCGTTGTGATCGCTGACAACAGCGGCACGGTTTACAACGGTGACCAGCTTTTATATGTCATCGTACGTGATCGGCTGGCCACCGGCTGCGCAAACGGCCGGGTGGGAGCGGTCGGCACGGTGATGACGAATTACGCGCTGGAGCGGCGTTTTCGCGAACTGGGCGTGCCGTTTGCACGTGCCAAGGTGGGTGATCGGTATGTACTGGAACTTCTGGAACAGAAGGGCTGGCTGTGGGGCGGGGAAGGATCCGGGCATTTGCTTTGTCTGGACAGACACACGACCGGTGACGGCATCATCAGCGCGCTGCAGGTGTTGGCTGCGATGCGGCGCGCCGGCAAGTCACTACGCGAACTGACGGCGGACCTTCCTTTGCTGCCACAGCGCCTGATTAATGTGCAGCTTGCGCCGGGATTTGACTGGACACAGCACGAGCCGCTTGCGCGCGCCCGAGAAGCCGTGGAACGCGAGCTGGCCGGGCGCGGGCGTGTACTAATCCGCCCGTCTGGGACTGAGCCATTGCTGCGGTTGATGGTCGAAGCGGAAGACGCCGCGCAGGCCGACCGGCTTGCGCGACGCCTAGCCGACGCACTGCAAGTTTCTTAAAAGCGGTAGCGCGCCACATTAGTGCGCCGGACGCCACCAGCCGCCGATATCACGGTCTGTGCCCAGCGCCCACAGCGCGAGCACGGCGACAACTAGGCCAACGATCACCGCGTTATAAAGCGCAGCGGCGACGCCGCCAAAACCCAGCAGCCAGGGTGAGACGATTAACCAGAGACCAAACGCTACATTCGCCCACTGCTGCCATGCGAAGACACGAAAGAGCGCCCAGATCGCGGCCGCGCTAATGAGAACGCCAAGAATAGCCGCGTTCCAGGTTGCTGCTGCCTCGCTCGCATATGACAGCAGCCACGGCGAGACGATCAACCAGACACCTAGCACGAGATTGACCGGATCCTGCCAGTGCTTGATGGACATATCGGGCCCTCCTTTTACGCGCACTTAAGCGCCCGGCCCGATCACAAGGATCATCCCCGCAGTCGGGCCCGGACGACCAGTGCTTTGCACGCTATTTGATTGCCGTTACCACCAAGGGGTTCCCCGACAGCACCGGCAGAAACTTCACGCGGAGCATTTTAAGAGCCGCTGAAGTGCGCGATGACGAAGTGGTGGGCGTTAGCGCTAGCGGACGCACGGGCTAACCGCAGAGCGGTTTTGCTCGAAAGCAGAGGCTGTGTAAACCAAAGCCACGGCGCCGCCAGCGCATGCGGTGCCTGCATAGGTACCGACGACGTACAAGGGATAGCCTTAGCAAACCTTGATGCAGCCGGGCTGGCCCGGCCGTGCATGCGGCGAAGGATGCAAGGCCGACGGGCGCCGCGGCGTTGCCCACTCACTCGTTTAGGAAAATTTTGGAAAACCGTGGCAAACCGGGCGCGCGTTAAAAATGCGCCCTGCAGCCCGCATCGGCCAGTCGCGCAGTTGCGAATGCGGCTGGCGTTGATAGCGGTCGGCGCCAGCCGGGCCGTCGCTGATCGGTTCTTGTGGGATCACAGCGCTCCAACGTCCTAGGGATTTCCGGTTGCGCAGCCGTGTGCAACGGCTGCTTGCTGCGGAGGCGGCGGCAGTCCGTTACTACGGTCAGCGGTCGGCCGTGCGACCAATCGCCTCAAGTTCGCGCTGCAGAACCAGCCGGTCAAGCGATTCCAGCCGCAGGCTGGTAAAAAGAGAGATGCGCCGTTGCAATTGTTCGAAGGCAATCGCAAAAGCACGCTCGATTTGCTCCGGCGAACCGGTTACGGCAGCGGGGTCCGGAATACCCCAGTGCGCAGTCAGAGGCTGCCCCGGCCAAGTTGGACACACCTCGCCGGCGGCGGTGTCGCATACAGTAAACACAAAGTGCAACGGCGGCGCACCGGGTCGGGCGAACTCATCCCAGCTCTTACTACGTAAGCCCTCCGTCGGCAGCCGATGGCGCGCAATGAGCCTCAAGGCCATTGGGTGCACCTCGCCACGCGGATGGCTGCCTGCGCTAAAACCGCGGAAGCGGTCGGGGGCCATCGCGTTTAGGAGCACCTCCGCCATGATGGAGCGCGCCGAATTGCCGGTGCATAAAAACAAAACGTTATATGGCGCAGTCATCACCTTAATCATTGGCTCGGGATGTGACACGTCTGTGACGTCCTCCGACCATCCGTCATCGATCTGTCACAGTCGATTTCTACACTGCGGTTGCGTTGATTGACACGCCACACGGAGGATGTCGCATGAAAGTCGTCGCGCACCTTGCGCCCATTGCCGCGGCTGTTGCTGCGGTGATTACGGTTTCAGTCGCTGCGCCAGCGGCTGCCCAGGTCATCAGGATTGATGGCTCCAGTACGGTCTTTCCGGTCACGGAAGCCGTAGCCGAGGATTTTCAAAAGGCCAAGAAAGGCGCCGTGAAGGTAACCGTTGGTATCTCAGGCACCGGCGGCGGCTTTAAAAAGTTCTGTCGCGGTGAGACGGATATTTCAAACGCATCGCGGCCAATCCTCAGAAGCGAGATGGAGGAGTGCGCGAAGAATGGCATCCGCTACCTTGAAATGCCGGTCGCGTATGACGCGCTCACCGTGGTCGTGCATCCAAGAAACCCATTGACGAGTATTTCAGTCGAGGATCTCAAGAAGATGTGGGAGCCGGCTGCTCAGGGCAAGATCACGCACTGGAATCAAGTCAACCCCTCGTTCCCCAATGCGCCACTGAAGCTGTTCGGCGCGGGCGCTGACTCTGGCACCTTTGACTACTTTACCGAAGCGATCACAGGGAAGGCGAAGGCAAGCCGCGGCGATTACACTGCAAGCGAGGATGACAACGTGCTGGTGCAAGGCGTCAGCCGCGACGTCAATGCGCTCGGCTTCTTCGGCTACGCGTATTATGCCGAGAACAAAGATAAGCTGAAGGCACTCGCCATCTCGTGGAAGGGTGGTCAGCCGGTAGCGCCCTCGCTCGAGACAGTAATCAACGGCACGTATCAGCCCCTGTCGCGCCCGATCTTTATCTACGTGAATGAGAAGTCATTGGGCCGTCCGGAGGTGCGCGAATTCATCGAGTATTACAACCGTAACGCCGAACGCTTGGTTAAGGAAGTCAAGTACGTGCCGCTGCCGTCGAAAGCGTATACATATAACCTTGAGACGCTATCGAAGATGCGCGTGGGTACGAAGTTTGGCGGCGAAAACAAGGTTGGTTTGACAATTGAGCAGTTAATGGCAATAGAGGCCAAACTGTAAGCGGCTGTCACGTGTAGGCGCGAGGGCGACGCGACGGCGCGCTCCGCGCCCGTGTGACTTCAATGTGCAACAAGCGCCACCCATCGCCGGCGACCAGCGGCTGAAGAAATTACAATGACGACCGCTTACTCACCTGCGCCGAGCGTGTCAATGTCCGTGGAGTTCGATGCGACGCGTCTACACCACAAGGCGACGCGCCGCATCAAAGAACGCATCATTGAGCTGATCCTGTTCGTGGCGGCGTTTTCCGCCGTGGCGACGACGCTGGCTATCGTCTACATCTTAGTGCATGAGTCGATTGGCTTTTTCAACCATGTGTCGCTGAAAGATTTTCTAACCGACACGATGTGGACACCGCTGTTTGCGGAGCCGCGCTACGGCATCCTGCCACTAGTGTCGGCAACGCTGACAGTGGCCGGTGTAGCGCTTGCGATCGCGATTCCGATGGGCACGGTCGTCGCGATCTATTTGTCGGAGTTTGCGCCGCACTGGGTGCGGGAGACCGTCAAGCCGTTCCTCGAAATGCTAGAGGCCGTGCCGACAGTTGTTTTTGGCTACTTTGCGCTGCTGTTTGTCACGCCACTGCTGCAGAAGTTGATTCCGGATCTGCCCGGGTTCAACATGCTGTCAGCGGGCATCGTCATCGGCATCTTTATCTTGCCCTATATCAGCTCGGTGGCGGAGGATGCGATGCGTGCCGTGCCGATGGCGATGCGCGAGGGCTCGTATGCGATGGGCGCGACGCGCTTCCAAACCGCGGTCTGGGTGGTCACGCCGGCGGCGTTATCGGGCATTATTGCTGCGTATATCCTCGCCATCTCGCGGGCAATTGGCGAGACGATGGTGGTAGCGATTGCGGCGGGCCTGCAGCCAAACTTTACATTCAACCCCACCGAGCAAGGCGCGACGATCACCGCCTATATCGTCCAGGTCGCGCTCGGTGATTTGCCGCATGGGTCGATTGGCTATCAGAGCATCTTCGCGGCGGGGCTGACGTTGGTCGTAATGACGCTTGGCTTCAACGTTGTCGGGCATCTGCTGCGCAAGCGCTTCCGCGAGGCGTATTAAACGATGGACGCGCGAATTCAGGAGATGCGCGCGTTGATCGCGCGTCACAAGCTGAACGATCACATATTCGCGATCGTCGGCCTCAGCTGCATGATGATTGGCGTGTTAATGCTGCTGACGGCGTTCATCGATCTGTTGATCGATGGCTATGGCCGCCTGCGGCCTGATTTCTTTCTGTCGTTCCCGTCGCGACGCCCCGAACAGGCTGGCATTCTGTCCGCCTGGGTGGGTACGGCGCTTGTCATGCTGGTGACGATGGTCACGGCGGTTCCGCTCGGCGTGGCGGCGGCAATTTACCTTGAGGAATATGCTCGCAAGAACTGGATTACCGATCTGATTGAGATTAATGTCACCAACCTGGCGGGCGTGCCGTCGATCGTCTACGGTTTACTGGCACTGGGGTTGTTCGTCTATCAATTTGGCTTCGGCCAAAGTATCTTATCGGCGGGTCTGACGCTGGCCTTGCTGATCCTGCCGATCGTGATCGTGTCCACGCGGGAGGCGCTGCGGGCAATTCCGCGCAGCATCCGCGAGGCGGCGTATGCAGTGGGTGCGACGCGCTGGCAGCTCGTCTCCGATCATTTGTTGCCCTATGCACGTGGCGGCATCCTTACCGGGGTAATCATTGGCCTGGCGCGCGCAATCGGAGAGACGGCACCGGTCATCACAATCGGGGCGCTTACGTTCATTGCTTTCCTGCCGCTAGATGTCGAGGCGCCGGTACGGTCGTTGATTAGTTTCGAATGGCTGCTGCAGCCATTTACCGTGCTGCCGATCCAAATGTTTAACTGGGTTTCTCGCCCAGAGAAGGCCTTTCATGCGAATGCGGCTGCCGCCGGCGTAGTGCTGATCGTAATGACACTTCTGATGAACGGGCTGGCGATTTACCTGCGCTACAGCATCCGCAAGAAGATCAAATGGTGACCTCATGAAGGCTGACACGCTGCCGCAGTATGCCGCCGCCACTCAGGCTACGCTGCCGGTCAAGGCGCAGAGTAAGAAATTGAGTTTTTACTACGGCGACTTTCATGCCCTGAAGTCCATTGACATGCCGGTGTACGAGCGTAAGGTGACGGCGCTTATCGGCCCCTCGGGCTGCGGCAAGTCAACGTTTCTGCGGTGTTTTAACCGCATGCACGACCTGTATCCGGGCAACCGCTACGAAGGCGAAATCATATTGCACCCGGACAACATCAACCTGCTGAGCAGCAAGGTGGACCCGATCGAGGTACGCATGCGCATCAGCATGGTGTTTCAAAAACCGAATCCATTTCCAAAGTCGATTTTCGAAAATGTCGCGTATAGCCTACGCGTGCGAGGCATTAAAAATAAGCGCTTGATCGAGGAAAAGGTCGAGGAGGCGCTACGCGGCGCGGCGCTGTGGGATGAAGTCAAAGACCGGTTAGACGATTTGGCCTTTAACCTTTCGGGCGGCCAGCAGCAGCGGCTGTGCATCGCGCGTGCGCTCGCTTCGGATCCTGAGCTGATCTTGTTTGACGAGCCGACCTCGGCGCTTGATCCGATCGCGACCGCCTCCATCGAAGAGCTAATCCACGACCTGAAATCGCGCGTGACGATTTTGATCGTGACGCACAACATGCAGCAAGCGGCGCGCTGCTCAGACTTTACGGCATTTATGTACCTGGGCGAGCTGGTCGAATTCGGGGATACAGACCAGATCTTCATCCGCCCAAAGAAAAAGCAGACGGAGGATTACATCACCGGCCGTTTCGGCTGACGTGGTGAGGGGCGGCGATGAGCGGCGGCGAGCATTTTTCTAAGCAGTACGACCAGGAACTGGAAGCGATGCGCTCGCGCGTGCTGCAAATGGGCGGCATCGTTGAAGCGCAGATCAAGTCGGCACTTGACGCGTTTGAGAATGCTGATCCAACGTTGGCGGATTCGGTCATTCAAGCTGATCGACGTGTCAATCAGCTGGAGATTGATTTAGACCGGCTGGTCAATCACGTGATTGCTCGCCGCCAGCCGACCGCGGTTGATCTGCGCATGATCATGGGCGTGGCAAAAACGATCACGGACTTAGAGCGGATTGGGGACGAGGCAACCAAGATTGCGCGTGCGGCGAAGTGGATCCGCGAGAAAAACACCGCGGCTCGGGTCAATCGGATTCCGGACATCCGTGCCTCCGGCGATATCGCGCACGCCATGCTGCGCCGCTCTTTAGATGCGTTTGCTCGCCTAGATGCGCAGGAGGCAGCGACGATTATCCGCGACGACGCTGGCGTGGACGAGCGCTTCCGCGCGATCTTGCGGCAGCTAGTCACTTTCATGATGGAAGATCCGCGGTCGATTTCTGCATCAATCGATACGGTGTGGGTCGCAAAGGCGATTGAGCGAATCGGAGACCACGCTAAAAACATCGCGGAACATGTGATTTTTATAGCGCACGGCGCCGACGTCAAACATATGTCGCCGGAGGACGTCGCGCGTGCTGTCGAACAAGCGAGCTGATGAGTGTCAAGATTCTGGTCGTCGAAGATGAGCCAGCTATTCAGGAGCTGCTGCGGTTTGCGTGTGCGACGAACGGGTTTGCGGTGCGGGTGGCCGAATCGGCGCGTGGTGCGCAGCACGCGATCCGTGAGGCGCTACCGGATTTGGTGCTGCTGGATTGGATGCTTCCAGACCGCAGCGGGGTAGAGTTGCTGCGCGAGCTGCGCGGCAGTGATCGCACCCGCCATCTGCCTGTGATCATGTTGACCGCCAAGGGGGCAGAGAGCGACCGTGTCAGCGGCTTGGATGCCGGCGCCGACGATTATGTGGTCAAGCCGTTCTCGCCGCGCGAGCTGGTGGCGCGCATTCGCGCGGTGTTCCGGCGGCGCGCTCCAGATAAAAGCGGCGAACCGATCCGGTACGGCGCACTGCTGATTGATCCAGCGCGGCACGAGGTTCGTTTTGAAGATCGGCCGGTCAAAATGGGCATGGCCGAATACAAGCTGCTGAAGTTTCTTGCCTCACATGCCGAGCGTGTGTTCTCGCGCAGCCAGCTGTTGGATGGCGTCTGGGGTGACCACGTGTTCATCGATGAACGCACCGTTGACGTGCACGTACTGCGGCTGCGCAAAGCCTTGGCGACAGTGGGCGCGCAGCACCTCATCCAGACCGTACGCGGGCTCGGCTATCGGCTCGCTGCAGGCCCGAGCAGCTAAGAGGAATCACGCGGGCCCGTATGGGCGAGCGTTTCCGTGAGCGCTTGCGCATTGTGGCTCCGGCGCTCCTGCGGCTTGCTTTAGTCGGCGCCGCCGCCCTCATTGTCGGCTATTTTCTCGGCGATCGCGTGGGCCTGTGGTTTGCACTCATCGGCTTCGGTGCGGCCTTGGCCTTTCATCTTTTTTACTTGTCTGCGCTCGGCGCATGGCTAGCCCGTCCCTCGCTCGAGACGGTGCCAGAGGGCGTCGGTACCTGGGCAACCGTATTCTCACGCCTATACAAGAGCCGACGTGCAAGCGAGCTAAATGAACGCCGCTTGGCCGACAACGAGGCGCGCTTCCGTCGCACGATCAGCGCGTTGCCGGAAGGGCTCGTACTGGTGGATGCCCAGCTTCAAATCGAATGGTGCAATCCAGTCGCTGAGCGCCATTTCGGTATTCGTCTGAGTGCCGATGCAGGCCTGCGCCTGACCAATCTGGTCCGCGATCCGGTCTTTGTCGCTTATTTCACCTCAGCGGCATTCGATGCACCGCTGACATTCAAGCCGCTAGCCAACCCGGGGCTTGTGCTGTCTGTGCAGGTGATCGAGTTCGAGCCCCAGCGCATGATCGTGCTGACGCGGGACGTCACACAAAGCGAACGCGTCGACGCGATGCGGCGTGATTTCATCGCCAACGTTTCGCACGAGCTGCGCACGCCATTGACTGTGATTAGTGGCTTTCTTGAGACGCTGTTAGAGGGCGCGCCCCCGCTGGATGAGACGCGCGTGCATCATCTGCGGCTGATGTATGAGCAAGCGCAGCGCATGAACCGGCTCGTCGGGGATCTGTTGATGCTGTCGCGGCTGGAATCGCAGGAGCAGCCGCCAGCGGACGAAACGGTGGACATCGTGCAACTCGTGCACGAGATCGCCGATGAGGCGCGCGTCTTGTCAGGTGGGCGTCATCGCATCCTGGTGGACTGCGCGCAGCTGTCCGTGCGTGGCAGCCGTGAAGAGCTGCGAAGTGCGTTTTCTAATCTGGTGTCAAACGCGATCCGTTACACGCCTGACGGTGGTCGAATTAGCCTGCGCTGGCGGGCGACAAGCGCGGGGGCGGCTTTCGAGGTCGAAGATACGGGCATCGGTATCGCGCCTGAGCACATCCCGCGTCTGACCGAGCGTTTTTATCGCGTCGATAAGAGCCGGTCGCGTGAAACCGGTGGTACCGGCCTTGGGCTGGCGATCGTCAAGCACGTGCTGGCACGTCATCAGGGCCAGCTCGTGATTGAGTCCGCCGTAGGACGCGGCAGCACGTTTGCTGCGCATCTGCCCCGTGAGCGGATTATCGAGGGCGCAGAAAGTCAGCTGCGTGCGGCGTAAGCAGGCGCGGCTGGCGCGCGCGGCGCTGTGCCGGTATGATTCGCGTTCTCCGGGGCGTAGCGCAGCTTGGTAGCGCACCTGCCTTGGGCGCAGGGGGTCGGAGGTTCGAATCCTCTCGCCCCGACCACCTCCCGGCTGCCTGCGCCCGGAATGCGGTCTGTCGCCGACCGGAGTCGACCTGCCCGTAGCTCAGCAGGATAGAGCATCAGCCTTCTAAGCTGAGGGTCACTGGTTCGAGTCCAGTCGGGCAGGCCAGACGGAGGGTCCATGGTGGCCGTAGCTCAACGGTAGAGTCCCGGATTGTGATTCCGGTTGTTGTGGGTTCGAGTCCCATCGGCCACCCCATATCATCGCAAGCGATATGAGCAAGGCGTTCGTGAAAGAACTTGACGACGCCGACGATGAGGACGTCGCTGCGCCGGCGCTTCCGGCTGGCACCAAAAATTACATCACGCCAGCGGGCTACGCACGGCTAAAAAGCGAGCTGTTGCACCTGCTGAACGTTGAGCGGCCCGAGGTCGTGCGTACTGTGTCGTGGGCAGCGTCCAACGGTGACCGCTCCGAAAACGGCGACTACATTTATGGCAAGAAGCGGTTGCGCGAAATCGACCGTCGCATTCGCTTCTTGACGAAGCGCCTGGATGCTGCCGTGGTTGTCGATCCGGCGGGACGCGAGGCTACCGATCAGATTTTCTTCGGAGCCACTGTACGCTACGCCACGGCGAGCGGCGAGGAGCGCGAAATCACAATCGTCGGCGTCGATGAAGTCGACCCGGCACGGGGGTACGTCAGCTGGATTTCCCCCATTGCTCGCGCGTTAATTAAGGCACGCGAGGGCGACACGGTGACGGTGCGCACGCCAGCCGGCGTCGAGACACTGGAAATCCTCGAAGTCCGCTACGGGCCAGCAGGCGGCTAAACGCGCGCGTCTGCGTCCTCGCCGCTGGCACGGCCGGCGCGCACCCGTGTGACGCGCGAAACTTGTTTAATCCTACGCAGTGTGCGTATCAGGCGCGCCAGATGTTGGCGGTCTTTCACTTGCAGCTTAAAGTGAATAAGTGCTTGCTCGGCGTTGTCGTCCTCGAGGTGCACGCTCAGAATATTCGAGTCGGCCTCGGCCAAGGCCACTGCAATGCGGCCCAAGACACCGCGTTCGTTGGCAGCCGACACATTCAGGTTAACCGCGTAGCTGCCGGCAATTTCATCGGCCCACTGCAGGTCAACCCACCGTTCGGGATCAGCGCGACGGGCGCGCTGCGCATAAGGGCAATCCGTCTGATGCACGGCCAAACCTTGGTCTTTCCGCATGTGGCCGACGATGTCATCGCCAGGTATCGGTGTGCAACAGTTGGCCATTTGCAGCGCCATTCCCTCGGTGCCGCGGATGATGACCGGGGCGGCGCTGCGCGCCAGCGCGCTACCGTCAGGTGGCAGCACGCCCAAGGCGAGCTGCCTGGCTACGACTGCCGCTAGGCGACGTCCTAAACCGATATCCGCGAGAATTTCTTCCCTGTCTTTAGCTTGCGCTTCGCGTACTAACGCATCCCAACGCTCCGGCGGGATTTCCGCCAACGCGATGCCTAATTGGCGTGCCGCCTGTGACAGCAGGCTCTCGCCGAGCGCAATTGATTCCTCGCGCTTCATCCGGCGCAAGAAATGGCGGATTTCTGCGCGCGCGCGCCCCGTGCGGACAAATGACAGCCAGCTCGGGTTGGGGCGCGCGACAGGGCCGGTGATGATCTCCACCACGTCGCCATTGCGCAGCTCGGTACGCAGCGGCTGTACCTCGCCGTTAATGCGCGCGGCTACGCAGCGGTTGCCCACGTCGGTGTGGATGCTGTAGGCAAAGTCGACGGCCGTGGCGGCCCGCGGAAGCGAAACGATTTTTCCCTTTGGCGTAAAGACGTACACCTTGTCTGGAAACAGGTCAACCTTGATGTTTTCCATCAGCTCAGCCGAATCGCCGCTTTGACTCTGGATTTCCAGCAGCGATTGCAACCACTGATGGGTACGCGACTGCAACTCCGACAGCGAGGTGTCGTCTTCCTTGTACAACCAGTGGGCCGCGACTCCCGATTCGGCGACGTGGTGCATCTCAGGGGTGCGTATCTGAAATTCCACCGGCATGCCATAGGGTCCGATGACCGTCGTGTGCAGCGACTGGTAGCCGTTGACCTTCGGGATTGCGATGTAATCCTTAAAGCGCCCGGGTACGGGCTTAAACAGTGAATGCAGAACACCGAGGGCGAGATAGCAATCCGAGCGCGTCGGCACCACGACGCGAAGGCCGTAGATGTCGAGCACCTCCGAGAAGGACAAGTGTTTTTCGACCATCTTGCGGTAAATACCGTAGATGGTCTTCTCGCGGCCTTGGATCTCGGCCTTAATCTTGGCGTTGGCCAGCCCTTTGCGCACGGTCTCGTAGATTTTGCCGAGCACCTCGCGCCGGTTGCCCCGGGCGGCGAGCACCGCTTTTTGCAATGTGCGGTATCGCAGCGGGTGCAGGCGAGCGAAGCTCTGCTCTTGCAGTTCGCGATACAGCGCGTTCAGTCCGAGGCGGTGTGCGATCGGAGCGTAGATCTCAAGTGTTTCCCGCGCAATGCGACGCCGTTTCTCCGGCTCCATCGCATCAAGGGTACGTACGTTGTGCAGGCGATCGGCGAGCTTGATCAGAATCACGCGCACGTCGCGCGCCATCGCCAGCAGCATCTTGCGAAAGCTCTCGGCCTGTTGCTGCTCGGTGGAATCGAAGCGCAGGCGGTCAAGCTTCGACACACCGTCGACCAGCTCCGCCACGACGGGACCGAATTTCGCCGCCAATTCTTGCTTTGAAATACCGGAATCTTCGAGCACATCGTGCAGCAAAGCGGCCTGAATGGCGGCAGCATCCAGTTTCCACTCGGCCAAGGTCTCGGCGACCGCGATCGGGTGCGTAATGTAGGGCTCGCCGCTTTTGCGAAACTGTCCTAAGTGCGCGGCATCGGAGAAGCGGTATGCCTCTTTGACCTTCTGCAGATCGGCGTGACTGAGGTAACCCTTCAAGCGCTCGGTGAGGGCCGCAAAGCTTACAACGGCAGGGGAGCGAGGCTCCTCAGCCTGAGCGTCACCACGCCATACGGCCTTGCCGGCGCGCCGCAGGGCCTCGGCGGCGCGCCGCGCTAGCCCGCCGGGCGAATAACCGGGGGTGACATCCGAGGGGGCTGGGTTGGAAGCCGCCATGCGAAACAGCCTTCAGCGCACTACGCCCTCGCGGCCGTTCCGCTTGGTGTGTGCTCGCCTTGCCTCAGGTCGGCACCTTGCGCAGCATCTCAATGCCGACCTTCTGTGCGGCGATCTCGCGTAGCGCGGCAACCGCCGGCTTATCTTTCGTTTCGATTTTCGGCGTATGGCCATGTGCAAGCTGGCGAGCGCGGTAGGCGGCAGCCAACGCAAGCTGAAATCGGTTCGGAATGTGCTGCAGACAGTCTTCGACAGTGATGCGCGCCATGGCTAACTCCGGAATTTGCGGCCTGTAATGATTGTATCGCGAGGCTTAGGCCGGGATACCGAGCTGTACGAACAGCGCGTGGTGCCGCGCCGCCTGACTGCGGTAACGCAGGCGGGCAGCGGTGACGATCGCGCTCAGCTCTGCAAGGGCGCGCTCGAAGTCCTCGTTGATTACGATGTAGTCAAACTCGGGGGCATGCGCGATCTCGCTGCCGGCGGCCAGCAGCCGACGCGCAATCACAGCTGGCGCGTCCTGCCCGCGCTTGTGCAGCCGCTGCTCCAGCGCCTCGATTGACGGCGGCAAAATGAAAATACCGATCGCATCGCGAAACACCTGCTTGACCTGCCGCGCGCCCTGCCAGTCGATTTCCAGCAGCACGTCGCGCCCTTCACGCATTCGTTCTTCGATCCACTGGCGCGAGGTCGCGTAGAAATTGCCGTGCACTTCGGCACTTTCGAGGAACTCGCCGCGCATGCGCCGGGCCTCGAACTCGTCGACTGAGACGAAGTGGTATTCGCGGCCATTGACTTCTCCGGGCCGCGGTGGCCGCGTGGTATACGAAATCGATAGCGCAATGGCGGGGTCGCGTGCCAGCAGCGCGTTCACCAGGGTGGACTTGCCAGCACCGGATGGCGCGACCACAAGAAAGACGTTGCCGGCGTAGCGTTCATTGCTCATCGCTTACTCCAGGTTTTGGACCTGCTCGCGCATCTGCTCGATGATGAGCTTCAGCTCGACGGCCGCCTGTGTCATTTCCACGGCTGCTGCCTTCGCGCCAAGCGTATTGGCCTCACGTTGTAGCTCTTGCATCAAGAAGTCCAGACGCCGCCCGACCGGCCCGCCCGCGTCCAGCGCGCGGCGCACTTCGCCAACGTGAGTCGTAAGGCGCTGCAGCTCCTCTTCGATGTCAGCGCGTAACCCGTACAACGTCACTTCTTGGCGGATGCGGTCGGTGATTTCCTCGCGCGTCAGGGTGCCGCCGGTCAGCGCAGGCAAGAGCGCTTTTTCCAACCGTTCAGCCAGCTTGCGCTCCATTGCGGCCATCAGGTCGGGGACACGTCCGCGCAGCTGCGCGACGATGGACTCGATGGCGTCGCAATGATTGCGCAATGCGGTGGCTAGCGCGCCGCCCTCTCGCGCGCGCGCATCCCGCACGGCCTCCAAGGCCTCGTCCAGGGCGGCGATGACGGCCGTATGCAGCTGCTGCGGATCCGCTGCCGGAGCGACAAGCACGCCGTCGAAGGCCAGGATATCGCCCACGCTAAGCGGCGTCGCTTCCGGATACAGTTGGCGCACACGCGCCGCCAGGCGCGCGACCCGGGCAAGGGCCGTTTCGTCCAGTTCGCTGGCGGCTGCGAGTGGGTCGCGCTGCAACCAGACACGGCAGTCGATTTTGCCGCGCGTTAGCGCGGTTGCGATGCGCTCACGCACCACGGGCTCCAGCGCACGTAAGTCATCAGCTAGGCGCAGTCCGATATCGAGAAAGCGGGCGTTGACCGTACGCAGCTCCACTGTCAGCGGACCGATCGAGGTCGGCCGCGCGGCAGCGCCAAAGCCGGTCATGCTCGAAATAGCGGGCATGATGCGGGAAAATAAGGCTTTATCGCAGTTTTGCAGAGCCGGCTGTGTGGGCGCTTTTGGCTAGAATCGAGTCGGCTTTGCGCTGCAGAAGTTCGCATCACCGCACCTGCCTTTACCGCCTGCGACTCATCGAGACATGGCCGCGCAAAACAACGCCGCACTACCGGAAGGCACCGAAGTCGGTGGTTACCGCATTGTAAAGAAGATATCGAGCGGGGGTTTTTCAATTGTTTATTTGGCCACGGACCCGCAGGGACAGTCCGTGGCAATCAAGGAGTACATGCCGGCGGCGCTGGCGCAGCGGAAAGCGGGTGAGTTCTGCCCGTATGTGGCGCCGGAAAATTTGAACACGTACCGCATCGGGCTAAAGTGCTTTTTCGAGGAGGGCCGCGCGCTTGCCTCGATTTATCACCCGAACGTTGTGCGCGTGCTTAATTTTTTTCGCGCCAACGACACGGTGTATATGGTGATGCAGTACGAGTCGGGGCGCTCGCTGCAGGAGCACATCTTGCGCAACCGCAGCAAGGACCATAAGGACGTGCTGTCGGAGCGCTTCATCCGCCGCGTGTTTACGCAGGTGATGAACGGGTTGCGCGAGGTGCACTCAAACCGACTGCTCCATCTAGACGTGAAGCCGGCCAACATCTACCTGCGCATGGACGGTACACCAATCCTGCTGGATTTCGGCGCCGCCCGGCAGACCCTGCAACGCGATATCAGCAAAACCTACCCGATGTACACGCCCGGCTTTGCGGCGCCAGAGCTCTACAAGCGGGACGCCGAACTCGGCCCGTGGACCGACGTCTACTCGATCGGTGCTTGCATCTACGCCTGCATGTCGGGTATGCCGCCGCAGGAATCCGACCAGCGCTTAAAAGACGACAAAATGCCGCAGGCGCTGCGGTCATTCCGCGGGCTGTATTCGTCGCAGTTAATTTCTATGGTTGAGCGTTGCCTGCGGCTGAATTCGTTGGAACGCCCGCAGACGATCTACGCTGTGCAAAAAGAGCTCGTGCACAACGTGCCGGAGAAGCCGGAGTTTTCCTTTGCCGAGCGTGCAGGCGCCCGTCTGCGGCACGCCAAGGAGCGCGTCAGCCGTTTCATGCGCGAACACAACATTACCTGGTTTTAGGCGGGGAGGCGAGGGTGCGCTTCTCCATCTATCAGGAGAGCAAAAAAGGTGGCCGGCGGGTCAATCAGGACCGCATGGGCTACCTGTATACGCGCGACTCCCTGCTGCTGCTGGTGGCCGACGGGATGGGAGGGCATGCGCGTGGCGAGGTGGCGGCGCAACTGACGTTGCAGACGATGGCAGCCATCTTTCAGCGCGACGCCAAGCCTGTGTTGCCTGACCCAGCACGATTCTTAGAGGAGGCAATCCTGGCAGCGCACCGGGAGTTGCACCGCTACCGCGCTGAACATAGCTTGCCTGAGGCGCCCCGCACGACGATTGTGGCTTGTGTGGTGCAGCAGGGCATGGCGACCTGGGCGCACGCTGGCGATTCTCGCCTGTACCTGATTCGCGGCGCGCGCATCGTGGAGCGCACGATCGATCATTCACGTGTCCATCACCTGGTGTCTTCCGGCCTGATTCGCCCAGAGGATGCGAAAGACCATCCCGAGCGCAATCGCATCTTCAATTGCGTCGGCGCTTACATCGCGCCAACCGTCGAAATCAGCCAACCGGTTGCGCTGAAAAACGGTGACACGCTGTTGCTGTGCACAGACGGCTTATGGGGGTCGCTGACCGATCGCCAGATCGCCGAGGCGTTCGTTGGCAAGACGGTCATGCGGGCTGTTCCCGAGCTAATGGAACTGGCGCTGGCCAACGCGGGGTCTGATGCCGATAACTGCACTGCTGTGGCGATGACCTGGGCCGGCAGTGAGTCAGTTGACATGGTGCCGCCGACTGACGCACCCGTGTCGACGCTGGTGATACCCGATGGAGCGGTTGCCTCCACTGTACAGTTTCCGCGGCATGCCGACGTGGGTGCGGAGGAGGAGTTCACGGAAGACAAGATCGACGAGGCGGTGGCAGAAATTCAACGGGCGATCCAGCGCTCAGCCCGCCTGATTGAGTCCAAACGATAGGAGCGCCGCTAGGTATGAGCGTTACGCGCGCCGGCAACCGCCGCGCCGATGAGCTTCGCCCCGTGCGCCTGACACGTGGTTACACGCGCCATGCCGAGGGATCGGTATTGGTCGAATTCGGAGACACTCGCGTATTGTGTACAGCCTCCGTTGAGGACAAGGTGCCGCCATTTCGCAAGGGCAGCGGCCAGGGGTGGGTAACCGCCGAATATGGCATGTTGCCGCGTGCAACGGCCACGCGCACCGAACGTGAAGCGACGCGCGGCCGGCAGGGCGGGCGCACGCAAGAAATCCAGCGGTTGATCGGCCGTAGCCTGCGAGCGGTGGTCGACCTGGCCGCCCTTGGTGAGCGCAGCATCGTGGTCGACTGCGACGTACTGCAGGCCGATGGCGGAACGCGCACGGCTGCGATCACCGGTGCCTTCGTTGCCCTTCACGATGCGTTGACCTGGCTTCAGGCCCGGGGGCTCATTGAGGGGGTTGCAATTCGCGATTATGTAGCGGCTGTCTCGGTGGGCTTGTGCGAGGGACAGGCCTTGCTCGATCTGGACTACGCCGAGGACTCCCATTGCGACACGGACATGAATGTGGTGATGACCGGCAGTGGGCATCTCGTGGAGGTGCAAGGGACCGCAGAGGGGCGGCCGTTTACGCTGGCGGAGATGGAGCAGATGCTGCTGCTGGCAAGGCGTGGCATCGAACGGTTAATCGCAGCGCAGCGGGAGGCCCTCGGGGCCTGACGCCATCCCGTGCTTCCGCGGCGCTTGGTCATAGCTTCAAACAACGCAGGCAAGTTGCGCGAGTTGCAAGCGCTGCTTGCGCCGGCGGGTGTCGAGGTCATCGCCCAGGCGGCGCTCGGGATCGCAGGTGCGGAGGAACCGCATAGGACATTCGTTGAGAACGCGCTCGCCAAGGCGCGGCATGCGGCGCGCGCCAGCGGTTTGCCGGCGCTGGCCGACGATTCGGGATTGTGCTGTGTAGCTCTCGGCGGCGCCCCCGGGGTGCGTTCGGCCCGCTTTGCCGGCGAGGGTGCAAGCGATGCCGACAACAACGCCGAGCTGGTCCGCCGGCTTGCGCCTTATGCGGACCGCCGTGCGCATTATGTGTGCGTGCTGGTGGCTCTGGCGCATGCTGACGATCCCGAGCCGTTGCTCGCTGAGGCGCGTTGGTACGGCACGATCGTGGATGAGCCACGTGGCCACGGGGGCTTCGGCTATGACCCACACTTTTTTTTGCCGCAGCTTGGCCAGACGGCTGCGCAGCTAGCGCCTGCGCACAAGAACGCGATCAGCCACCGCGGTCAAGCGCTGGCGGCCTTGCGCGAGAAGCTGCGCAACCACTGGGGATGGTGATGCCGGTGGCATCTGCGGGGGGCGGCATCGAAGTGCCGCCGTTGTCGCACTACCTGCGGCCTGGCGTGCTGAGCCTGAGCCGCTTGCCGCCGCTGGCGCTTTACTTGCACTTTCCTTGGTGCGTGCGCAAATGCCCATACTGCGATTTCAACTCCCACGAGCCGTTGGGTGGCGTGCACGCGATCCCCGAGGTGCAGTACCTCGAGGCGCTGCGCTGTGATCTGGAGGCGGCGCTGCCTTACGTGTGGGGTCGGCCGATCGTGTCGGTCTACCTCGGCGGCGGAACGCCAAGCCTACTGTCACCCGAGGGCCTTGCCCGCTTGCTGTCGGACGTGCGGGCTTTGCTGCCACTGGTGCCTGATTGCGAAATCACCTTGGAGGCTAACCCAGGAACGGTAGAGGCGACGCGTTTCGCGGCATACCGGGCAGCTGGCGTGAACCGGCTGTCGCTGGGCATCCAGTCCTTTGATGACATCAAGCTCAAGGCGCTTGGCCGTATTCACGACCGCGCGCAGGCGATTGCGGCAATCGAATGCGCACAGCGGCACTTCGACAACTTCAACCTTGACCTCATGTTTGCCCTGCCTGGGCAGTCACTGGCCGAGCTGCATAAGGACTTACTGACGGCGCTTGACTTCGCTCCGCCGCATCTGTCCGTCTACCAGCTTACGCTGGAACCGAATACGGTCTTCGCCAAGCATCCGCCCCCGCTGCCAGATGAAGACCTCGCCGCTGCGATGTGGGACACCGTGCAGCAGCGGCTCGGCGCAGCGGGCTACCGGCACTATGAAGTCTCCGCCTACGCTCGCCCGGGCAAGGAATGCCGGCACAACATCAATTACTGGACTTTTGGTGATTACCTCGGCATTGGCGCTGGCGCGCACGGCAAGCTGTCGTTTCCGCACCGCATCGTGCGGCAACGCCGTTTGCGCCAGCCGGCGACTTATCTTGCGCAACGGGTAAGCGGGCGCTTCGTCGCCGATAGCTGGGAGGTGCGGCGCGCCGACCTGCCCTTTGAATTCATGCTGAATGCCCTACGCCTGACGCAGGGCGTGCCGGCGGCGCTTTTTTCGGCGCGCACCGGCCTGCCACCATCTGCGATCGCTGCATCGGTTGAGCGAGCAGTCGCACGGGGCCTGCTTGAGGCGACGCCCGTCTTTTTGCGGCCCACGCCGCTTGGCCGGCGTTTCCTTAGCGACTTACAGGCTCTATTTTTGCCTGAATAGAAAGCTCCAAATTGGTGCATGATGCCCTATTATGATGCATCATAGCACCTAATAGGTGCATTCTACTCGGATTCTTCACCGGGTCCGGCCGCGGACGCACGCGATCGGTGCGCACGGCACGGTTTCTGCTTGATCTGTGGGGCGAAGGCTTCACCCGCATGGGGCGGGTGAGTGGTTCAGCAACTTTGCGAGCGAGGAGATCGATCGATGGCGACGGCCAAAGACGTGATGAAAATGATTAGCGACAACGAGGTGAAGTTCGTTGACCTGCGGTTTACGGATACCCGAGGCAAGGAGCAGCACGTCTCGGTGCCGGTCAAGGCGTTTACGGAAGAAAAGTTTGAGCACGGCCACGCCTTTGATGGCTCCTCGATTGCCGGCTGGAAAGGGATTGAGGCGTCCGACATGCTGCTGATGCCGGATCCCAGCACCGCGCGCATGGACCCATTCCGCGAGGAAAACACGCTGATTTTGACCTGCGACGTGATCGAGCCGTCTACCGGCAAGGGCTATGAGCGCGATCCGCGATCGCTCGCTAAGCGTGCCGAGGCCTATCTGAAGTCCACCGGCCTGGGTGACACGGCCTATTTTGGCCCTGAACCCGAATTTTTCATCTTCGACTCGGTGACCTGGAGCATCGACATGTCCGGTTGCTTCGTGAAGATTAAGTGTGAGGAGGCGCCCTGGTCCAGCGGCATTGATTATGAGGCGGGTAATCTCGCCCATCGCCCGGCGGTCAAAGGCGGCTATTTCCCTGTGCCTCCGACTGACTCGCTCCAGGACATTCGTTCTGAGATTGCGCTACTGTTGGAACAGCAGGGGGTCGAGGTCGAAGTGCACCATCATGAGGTGGCTGCACCGGGGCAGTGCGAAATCGGCACGAAGTTCAACACACTGGTGAAGCGCGCCGACTGGATGCAGATCCTGAAGTATACGGTCTGGAATGTCGCCGCAAGCTATGGCAAGACAGCCACCTTCATGCCGAAGCCGGTCGTTGGCGACAACGGTTCCGGCATGCACGTGCACCAGTCGGTGTGGAAAGACGGCGTGAACCTTTTTGCGGGCAACGGCTACGCGGGTCTGTCTGACTTTGCGCTCTACTACATTGGCGGAATTATTAAGCACGCAAAGGCGCTGAACGCCATTACCAATCCGAGCACCAACTCGTACAAGCGGCTCGTGCCGGGGTTTGAGGCGCCTATTAATCTTGCCTACTCGGCCCGCAATCGCTCAGCGGCATGCCGAATCCCTTATGTGGCGAATCCAAAAGGGCGGCGCGTCGAGGTGCGCTTCCCGGATCCGACTGCCAATCCTTACCTCGCGTTCGCGGCCATGCTGATGGCCGGGCTAGACGGGGTGCAGAACAAGATCCATCCAGGCGACCCGATGGACAAAAATCTATATGACCTGCCGCCTGAGGAGGCAGCGAAGATTCCGCATCCGTGCGCATCCCTCGACGAGGCGCTGGAGGCGCTCGATAAGGACCGCGAGTTCCTTACTCGGGGTGGCGTCTTCACCAACGACATGATCGACGCCTACATTGCGCTAAAGATGGAGGAAGTCACGCGCTTCCGCATGACGACGCACCCGGTCGAATTTGACATGTACTACTCGCTCTGAGCGCCAAGGCGGCCCGCGCGCCGGCGCGGGCCGCTGCCCAGCTGCAGCCGCCTAAATAGCGGTGCTTTAAGCCGCCTGCTGGGGCGATCGGCGGGATGTGGCGTGGTGTCGACGTGACGTACACTGAACCAGTCGTGGGTCCGAGCGGGAGTCGCGATGAAACCGGGCGTATTGCCGTGGGGCGTTGCCGCGCTACTGGCGGGCGCGGCGCATGCACAAGGGGAAGCGATCTACAAGTGCGTCGATGCCGAGGGGCGGGCGACTTTCACGAATGTCGCCCCAGGCAAGGACTGTCGGCGTCTGGACATCGGCCCGATTACGACGGTTCCGGCACCCAAGCTGCCGGCCCGACCCGCCGCTGGCAGCGGCGAGCGTGTGCAGCCGGCCAGCTTCCCGCGCATCGATGCCGACGCGCAGCGGGTGCGCGACGTCGAGCGCCGGCGCATCTTGGAGGAGGAATTGCGCCTCGAAGAGGAGCGGCTTGCTCGGCTGCGCGCAGAATTCAACAACGGCGAGCCGGAACGGCGTGCCGACGAGCGCAACTACGCGCGCTACCTAGAGCGCGTGCAGAGGCTGCAGGAAGAAATTCAGCGCGGCGAGAACAATATCGCGGCGTTGCGTCGCGAACTGTCGTTGCTGCGGCCATAGCAAACTGCCCGCGCGGGGGGGCGCAATGAGCAGCCTCCCAAGCGCCCCAACGAGCCGGTTCGTTGAGACCGAGGAGCCGGCCCGTTACGCCGGGCTTGAGCTACTGGCCACGGCTGTTTTATTGATCGATACGGACGCCAAGGTTGCCTTTGCCAACCAGTCGGCTGAACAGCTCTTCGAGGTATCGCGCCGCGCGCTGGTGGGTCAGCCCGTGCAGCGGTTGTTCGTCGATGCCGGGGCGATCGACCGCCTGCTGACGGCGGCGCGCGCCAATGATCTGGGCCAACGCAAGCAGGTACTTGAGCTGCGACGGCCTCTTAAAGAGCCCCTGCCTGTGCAGGCGGTCGCAAGCGCGCTGTACGACCAGGAACACCCGCTAGCGCTGGAATTAACCGAGATTGAGCGCCAGCTGAAGGTCTCGCGCGAGGAGCACTGGCTCGACCTTTCAGAAGCGAGCCGTCATTTGCTGCGTAACCTCGCGCATGAGATCAAAAACCCGCTCGGCGGCATCCGCGGCGCGGCGCAACTGCTGGAGCGCGAACTGCCCGGTCGTGAGCAACGCGAATACACGCGCGTGATCATCGACGAAGCAGACCGCCTGCAGGCGCTGGTTGACCGACTATTAGCGCCGCACCGCAGCCCGCGGGTCGTGGCGCAGTTCAATATCCACGAGGTAACAGAGCGGGTGCGCGCGGTGATCCTCGCGGAGTTTCCGCGCGGGCTGACCATTGAGCGCGACTATGACGCCTCGGTGCCTGACCTGCGCGGCGACCGCGAGCAACTCATTCAGGCGTTGCTGAACATCGTACGCAACGCAGCTCAGGCGCTGACCGACCGGATAGCCGCTGGCGACGCCAAGATCGTTCTCACCACGCGCGTGGCGCGCAACGTCACCATCGCGCGCCGCCGCCATCGCCTGGCACTGGACTTGCACGTGATCGACAACGGGCCGGGGATTCCGAGTGAGCTGCAGCCGCATATTTTTTACCCGCTCGTTTCCGGGCGCACTGGCGGCAGCGGCCTCGGTTTGACGCTGGCGCAGACCTACGTGCAGCAGAACGAGGGCATGGTGGAATTCGAAAGCCGTCCGGGTCGTACCGATTTTCGCATCCTACTGCCGCTGCCCTAGGCGAGGAGGGGAGCAAGGGAGGAGCCGAAGTGAGCGAAACCACGCTGGTGCCGGCAAGCCCATCGGCGGCGACAGCTGGCGGGTCATCTGCGACAAGGGCGGTGTGGATCGTTGATGACGACCGCTCAATCCGCTGGGTGTTGGAGAAAGCGTTGTCTCGGGAGGGTATCCCGTGCCGATCCTTCGGTGCCGCCGCCGACGTGCTGGCGGCGCTGGCACGCGAAAGCCCGCGCGTGCTGGTCTCCGACATCCGTATGCCGGGCACTGACGGACTGGAGCTGCTGCGCACGGTAAAGGCGCGGCTGCCGCAGCTGCCGGTCATCATCATGACGGCCTTCTCAGACCTGGAGAGCGCGGTGGCCGCCTTTCAGGGCGGCGCCTTTGAATATTTACCTAAACCGTTCGACATCGACCGGGCCTTGGAGCTAATCCGCCGTGCGCTCGACGAAGGCGAGCGCGAGACGACGCGCGACGAAGCCCCGCTGCAGGCGCCTGAGATCATCGGTCAGGCTGCGGCCATGCAAGAGGTGTTCCGCGCCATTGGCCGGCTGGCGCAATCCAACGTCACGGTTTTGATTACCGGTGAATCTGGCACTGGCAAAGAAGTCGTCGCCCGTGCCTTACATCGCCACAGCGCGCGCGCGGCGCGCCCGTTCATCGCGCTGAACATGGCCGCAATCCCACGCGATCTGCTGGAGTCGGAACTCTTCGGTCACGAGCGCGGCGCCTTCACAGGCGCCCAGGCGTTGCGGCGCGGCCGCTTCGAACAGGCCGAGGGCGGCACGCTGTTCCTGGATGAGATCGGCGACATGCCCGCCGAGCTACAGACGAGGCTGCTGCGTGTGCTCTCTGACGGTCATTTTTACCGCGTCGGCGGGCACGAACCGATTCGTGCGGATGTGCGCGTGATTGCGGCCACGCACCAGAACTTGGAAGAACGCGTGCGGCAGGGGCTGTTTCGCGAGGACCTGTACCACCGCCTGAACGTGATCCGCCTGCGGTTGCCGCCGCTGCGCGAAAGACGCGAAGACATTCCTTTGTTGGCGCGGCACTTTCTGGCTGCCAGCGCGCGCGAACTGGGTGTAGAGCCGAAGCGGCTCTCTGAGGAGGCGCTTGCGTTCATCCAGCAGTTGCCGTTTCCCGGCAATGTAAGGCAGCTTGAGAACCTGTGCCGGTGGCTGACGGTGCTCGCGCCGGGGCAGGTGGTCAAAGTGGAAGACCTGCCCGTGGAGCTGCGCACCGCCGGCGGCGAGGAGCCGGCCACCGGCTCGCCAGCGCCCGTATCCTCGGCGCGGGTGCCTGCGCCAGTAGATCGAGATTGGCGTGCCCTGCTGGTGGAGGAAGTGGAGCGCCGCCTCGCCGCCGGCCAGCGTGAGGTGATGGTGGCGCTGACGCGCGATTTCGAGGCAGCGTTGATCCGCACCGCACTAAAGCACACGCATGGCCGACGCATTGAGGCGGCGCACAAGCTTGGCCTTGGACGCAACACGATCACGCGCAAAATCCAAGAGCTCGGCCTCGAGGATTAAGGCGCGATGGCCGCTGCCTCGCCGCAGCGGCCCCTTTGGTCGTGTATCTGCGCGAACGTCTGACGCGGCTGGCCCAGCCGTCAAAGGAGCGGTTGATCCACTGAGGCTGGACGCTAAGGATTGCCTGAAACCGTGGTCGGCAGCACGCTGGCGGCTGGAGGACCGGCGTTCCGCGCGGCTGGTCGTCGGTCTGTGTGTCTGCGCGCCGTTCTAGAGCCTGCCGCTTGCCTGGCCAGGGCGGCGCGCGGCAGCGGCTGCTGGCTTGCTTGCTGTGGCACGGCTGGCTGCGTTTATGTTGCAGGGTCAGGCCGCGCCGCGTGATGCTGTCAAAGCGACAGCGTAGCAATGACCGGCGCGTGATCGCTTGGCTGTTCACAGCCGCGCAGCGCCACGTCAATCGTGCAGGCACTGCACTGCGCCGCTAAGCTCGGCGATAACAAAATGTGATCGATGCGCAGACCCCATTGGCGGCGAAACGCCAGGTTGCGATAGTCCCACCAGGTGTAGCTGCGCTCGGGCTGCTCGAACAGTCGGAACGCGTCTTTCAGACCGAGGTCAAGCAAGGCACGGAAGGCAGCACGTTCCGGCTCGGAGAACAGAACCTGACCGTCCCAGCGCACCGGATCATGCACATCGCGTGCTTCGGGGGCGATGTTAAAGTCGCCTGCCAGTGCGAGTTGATCGTGCCGCGCCAGTTCGCCGCGCAGCCAGTGCGCTAACGCTTCGAGCCACTTCAGCTTGTATGCGTACTTGTCGCTGTCCACGCTTTGGCCGTTCGGCACGTAGGCGCAGACCACGCGCAGACCGTCGAAGCTGGCTGCCAGCAGCCGCCGTTGCTCGTCCGGGAAGTTCGGCAAGTTAACCTGAATGTCAGCCGGCTCAGTGGGAAGCCGTGACAGAATGGCTACGCCGTTGTACGTTTTCTGCCCAGCAAATACGCTGCGGTAGCCGGCCGCCTGCAGCTCGGGGACCGGAAAGCGGTCGTCCGGCAGCTTCGTTTCCTGCAAGCAGACGATGTCGAGCTGCCGTTGCGCAAGCCACCGCAGCAGGTGCGGCAGCCGCACTTTCAACGAATTGACATTCCAGGTAGCCAGCGCAAGCGTCATCGCACAGCAGGCAGCTGGTCAGCGCTGAAGCGCGCGATGCGGGCGCGGCAGCCGCGCGCGCTGCATTTCAGTTTCCCCTCTCTGGGGCACTTGGCGCGGTTAATGCCGGGCGCTGCGGCGCGAGCGGCTGTGGCGCTGGCTGCTGCCAGGTACGAGGCAACTGTGAGGCGCGCGGATAACCGGCAGCATCCAGCAACGCGTGCCAGGCGCCCGCTTCGAATTCTCGCTGGACCTGACGCCCAACGGTGAGCACGGGCAGCCGCTTGCCGTACCCGAGTTTTTCGAGCGCTTCGGCATCCTGTACCGTTGTAACGGTGCGCTCCGTGAACGGAATGCCGCGGGCGATGAGTAGTGCGCGCGCGGCCTCGCAGGGCGCGCAGCTGGCGGTCGTATACAAAGTGACCGGGAAATCGCGCACCGCGCGGCGCAGTTCGTACGGCAGCGCTGCGAGGGCGTCGCTTTCCCCGCTGGCAGCGCGCGCATCGATCTTTTGCACGTTGCGTGCCTCGCGTGGCGGGTTATCACCGTAGACGGTGCGACCGTCGGCGTCGAGCCACTTATATTGCGCGCTCGCGCACGCCGGCATCAGGACCAGTGCCAGCAGCTTCCTGGGCCAAGCCTTCATTGTTGGTACTCCCCTCTGAGGCGTTCGGCCCCGCTCATGCCGCCATGCCGTGGTGTCGTAGCAGGGCGTCGATGCGCGGTGCCCGGCCGCGGAACGCAATAAAGGAGTCGATGGCCGGGCGGCTACCACCGACGGCCAGGATCTCATCGCGGAAGCGCGCGCCGATGCGGGCATCGAGCACTTGGCCAGACTCCTCGAATGCGGCATAGCAATCGGCGGACAGGACCTCTGCCCACTTGTAGCTGTAGTAGCCTGCCGCATAGCCGCCCGAGAAGATGTGCGTGAAGGAATGCGCACTGCGGACATAATCTGGCGTGGGGGCTACCGACACTTCGCGGCGGACCTCGTCGGCCAGCCGCTGCAGATCGGCCTCGGTGGCCTGCGTCGGATCGAAGTCTGTATGCAGCCGCATGTCGAACAGGCCGAATTCGATTTGCCGCATCATCTGGAAGCCACTTTGGAAGTTTCTGGCCGCGATCATGCGATCGTACAGCGCACGCGGCAGCGGGCGGCCGTCCTCGACATGCGCCGTCAGGAACTGCAGGACTTCCCATTCCCAGGCAAAGTTCTCGAAGAACTGGCTAGGCAGTTCAACCGCATCCCATTCGACCCCGTGCAAGCCGGAAACGCCCAGTTCATCCACTTGTGTGAGCAGGTGATGCAGACCGTGACCAAACTCGTGGAATAGCGTGAGCACTTCGTCATGCGTTAACAGCGCAGGTTTGTCGCCGACCGGGCGCGAAAAGTTGCAGGTGAGGAAAGACACCGGCGTTTGGACCATCTCGCGGATCCGGCGCCGGGCGCGTGCATCGTCTTGCCAGGCGCCGCCCTGCTTGTGGTCGCGTGCATACAGATCGAGGTAGAACTGGCCAAGCAGCTGTCCGCCACGAGTCTCAATGCGGTATAGACGTACGTCGGGGTGCCAGACCGGACCGCGGTCGGGCTGGATGGTGACCGAAAACAGCGTCTCGATGACCTTGAACAGGCCGGCGAGCACCTGCGGCTCGGGAAAATATGACTTTAACTCCTGTTCGGAGTAGGCGTACCGGGCTTCGCGCAGCTTCTCGCTCGCATACGCGATATCCCAAGCCTGCAAGTCGCGAATACCGAGCTCAGCCGCTGCGAAGTCGCGCAACTCCGCTATATCGCGCTCGGCGTACGGGCGCGCACGTTGCGCGAGGTCGCGCAAGAACGCGAGGACTGTAGCTGGGCTGTCGGCCATCTTCGTGGCAAGTGATAGTTCGGCGTAATTAGCGAAACCGAGCAGATGTGCTGCCTCGCGGCGCAACCGCAACAATTCCAAGATCACCGCGGTGTTGTCCCACTGTGGATCACCGAGGTCGCTGGCGCGTGTGTGGTAGGCGCGGTGCAGTCGGGCGCGCAGCGTTCGGTTCGCCGCGTATTGCATCGCCGGGATGTAGCTCGGGTACTGTAGCGTAAGCTTGTAGCCGGATCGGCCATCGGCTGCGGCGGCGTCGCGGTACTGCTGCAGAACGTCCTCGGGTATGCCATCGAGCTGGGTGCGCTCTTCTATGTAGAGCGCGAAAGCCTGCGTTGCGTCAAGGACATTTTCGGCAAAGCGTGTCGACAACTGTGCGGCCCGCTCGCGCACTTCCTTGAGACGGACTTTTTGCGCCGGGGGCAGTTCGGCTCCGCCGAGCCGGAAATCGCGCAGCTCGTTTTCGATCACCTTGCGCCGGGCTGCTGACCACGCTGTAAATTCCGGACTGGCGGCAAGCGCCTTGTACTTGACGTATAGCGCTTCGTTCTGCGCGAGTTCAGTGTAGAAGGCCGTGACCTTGGGCAGGTTCGCGTTATACGCCGCGCGTAGCTCTGGCGTGTCAACCACGGCATTCAAGTGCGCGACACTGGACCAGGCGCGGGATAGGCGGTCAATAGCGTCATCCAGTGGCTCGACCACTGCCTCCCAAGTGGCCGGTGTGCGCGGATCGGTGACGCGGGCCACTGCCGCGCGGCAGTCGGCCAGCAGCGTCTCAATGGCGGGTGTGATGTGCGCGGGCCGGATCGCGTCGAAGCGAGCCAGGCCGCTGAAATCAAGCAGCGGATTGGGGTTGCGATCAAAGGGCATCGGTTAAACAAAAGAGAATCGGTTAAATCAGTCTGACGCGGACTGCACACCGCGGCCACGCGCGGCGTCAACCGCTAATTCGGCTGCCCGCACGGTATTGTGCAGAAGCATCGCGATCGTCATGGGACCGACGCCGCCCGGCACGGGGGAGAGAGCGCCCGCGACATGACGGACCTGATCAAAATCGACATCACCGACAACGCGGCCATCGGGCGTGCGGTGGATGCCGACGTCAATGACGACCGCGCCCGGTTTGACCATGTCGGCGGTGACCAGACCGCGCCGGCCGGCCGCGGCGATGAGGATGTCGGCTTGCCGTGTGATGGCGGACAGATCAGGTGTGCGCGAATGGCACAACGTGACCGTGGCATCGGCCGCGAGCAACAACATCGCCATCGGCCGGCCCACCATGATCGAGCGGCCAATGACGACTGCGTGTTGACCCGCGGGGTTACAGCCGGCGGCTTCAAGCATGCGCATGACACCGGCCGGTGTACAAGAAGGTAACTGCGGCCGCCCGAGCAGCAGCAATCCCGCGTTTTCTGGATGCAGGCCGTCGACATCCTTGCGCGGGTCGATTGATTCGATGACGCGTTGAGCATCAAACGGCGGCGGCAGCGGCAACTGCACAAGAATCCCGTGCACGTTGATATCCGCATTCCATGCGCGGATGCGTGCCAGCAGCTCCTGTTGCGTGACGGTCGCTGGCAGATGAATCGCGTACGAACGGATGCCTGTTTCTTCGCACGCCTTGATCTTGTTGCGTACGTAGATGGCCGAGGCAGGGTCGTCGCCGACCAACATGACGGCCAGCCCTGGCGTAATACCGCGCGCGGTCAGTGCGGCGACGCGCGCGGCAAGTTCGCTACGAACCTGCGCAGCAAGCGCCTTGCCGTCGATTAAGCGGGCAGACATAGGAAAACGCAGAGACGTCGGGCGCGCGGATTGTACGTGTCGCCTGCCAGCCCTACGTCGGCGCGCTGCCACTGGTCAGCACGATGCGCATGAGGTCGGCCACGGTGTTGGCCTGCAGCTTATCCATGATATTGGCGCGGTGCGCCTCCACGGTTTTGATCGCAATGCCTAAGTCGTCGGCAATCTGCTTGTTTAAGCGGCCGGCGACAATGCGTTCCAAAACCTGCTGCTCGCGCGGCGTTAATTTGGCAAGGAGCGCGGCGTTTATGCGCTGCCGCTCGGCCGCTGCAGCCTGCTCGCGAGCGCGCACGAGCAGACGCTCAACCAAGTGCTTGAGGTCCGCCTGGTTAAACGGTTTCTCGATGAAATCGGCGGCCCCTTTTTTCATCGTCGACACCGCCATGGGTACGTCGCCATGGCCGGTGATAAAGACGATCGGCAGTTGCGCCTTGCGCGCCAAAAGCTCATCTTGCAGTTGCAAGCCGCTCTTGCCAGGCATGCGCACGTCCAGGATCAAGACAGCGATTGCTTGCGGGTCGAACGCGTCCAGAAAGGCCTCAGCACTGGCGAACGTGCGCACTTGGAAATGGCTCGCTTCCAGCAGGTACTGCAGCGAGTCGCGCACTGCCTCGTCATCGTCAACAACGTAAACGACACCCCGGGCAGTGTCGGAATCGGTGGCGGCAGTAAACGGTTCGGTCATGGCGGCTTCCTCACGGGCGGAGTAGTTCGGTTTCTAGCGCCAGCGGCAGCGTGAAACGCACAACTGTACCGCCGGTTGGCTCCGGGTTCGTCTCGATCGCGATCCGTCCGTGATGGAACTCGACGATCGAGCGGCAGATGTTCAGACCCATGCCCATGCCGTCCGGTTTCGTGCTGAAGAAGGGTTCGAATAGCCGTGTCCGTTGCTCGGCGTGGATGCCGGTGCCGCGGTCAATTACGCGCACCTCGGCCTGGCCGGACGGGCCGCTTGTTACTTCTACGTCAATGCGGCGCACGGTGGCCTGCTGCATCGCGTCGATTGCGTTCTTCAGCAGATTCAGCAGCACCTGCTCGATCAAAATGGCGTCAACGTCTAGCGGGGGCAAGTCAGGCTCGATGTGGGAACGGATCGCAATGCCTTTTTTGTCGGCTTCAATCTGCGCAAACGCAATGGCGTCCTCCACGATACGAGCCGCCGGCGTCGGCTGGCGGCGCGGCTCTGAGCGTTTCACAAACTCGCGGATGCGGCGAATAATTCCGGCAGCGCGCTGGGCCTGCTGCGCGAGTTTAGCCAGCGCCTGCTGCAGCTCCGTGTTCGACAGCGTGCCGTCACGGGCGCGGGCAAGCGTTCCCTCGCTGTAGTTGGTGATCGCCGCCAGCGGTTGGTTCAGCTCGTGTGCCAGCGAGGAGGCCATTTCGCCGAGCGTCGTCAGGCGGGCCGTGAAATGCACCTTCTCTTGCTGTTGGCGGGCGTTCTCTTCGGCAGCCTTGCGCAGCGTAATGTCGCTGGCAATCTGCAAGCGCGCGCGGTCCGTGCGTTCAGCCGCACCACCGGTAACCGTCTTCGCGGGCCATTCGATCGTGCGTGTGCGCACATCAAGCCACAGTCCAGTGGCGGCGTCAAACACTTCATCGCTGTCGCGCTGGCGCAGCGCCGCATGCAGGCGGCGGTGGCCGCTGGCATCAGCGCCGAAGCGTTCGCGATACGCGCGGTTGGCGAATAGCAGGTCCCCGCTGTCAATCGATACGACGGAGACCGCTGCTTCTAACGACTCTAAGACCGTCTTAAGGCGCTCGTGGGCCGCGGCCAGTTCCATCCGCACGCGGCGCTGCTCGGTGACGTCGATCATGGAAGTCATCCAGCCGATTTGGCGACCGCTGCCGTCCACAAGCGGGGTTGAGTGCATCTGCGAATCAAAGCGGCTGCCGTCCGGGCGGCACACGACCACCTCGACCGCATCGGCCGGCGCACCGCCGGCGAGCATCGCCGCCAGCGCCTGCCCGTTACGCTGCGCATCCTCCGGCGCCCAGTACGGGAACGGCGCGGTGCGTCCCACGAGCGCCGTCGCTGGCCAGCCGGACATCTGGCAGAAGGCGCGGTTGACGTAGCGGATCACGCCCTGCATGTCGAGCACGCGCAAGCCGACAGCCAGTGAATCCTCCATCGCGCGTCGCAGCGCGGTCTCTGCCAGCAGCGCGCGGTCGAGCTTCCACTGCCGTGTCGTGTATCGCGCGAGCGACGCCAGCGCAACGATGACGGCTGCCGCAAGCCCGGCGACGACCCACACCAGGGCATCCCGCAGCAGCGGCGCGTCGGCGCGGTAAGCGACCGCAAGGAGCTTGACCTCCGGTGGCAGCGGCGACACGGTCGTCGCATATCGCAGTCCCGAGGCCTCGGTAGGTGGGAGCATCGCGTTGCTTGCGAGCGTATGCTCGCCGGCCAGTAATGCGATGCGATAACGGTCAATCGTCTCGGGTGCTACCACCTGCATCAGAAAGACGCTGGCGTCGATACGCCCGATTAGCGCACGGCCACGCGCTGATGGCAGCGGCACTATGACTGCCAAGCGCGCCGCATCATCGAAGGCGTGCGTGTAGGTCGGCGTACCAGCGGCGCGCGCGTGATTCAGCGCTGTTTCGAGCGTTGCTCCGAGCGGCGCCGGCTCGCTGGACAACGGCACGGCATCGACTTGAGCGAGCGCGCGCCCGGCATCGTCGATGTACTGCACACGAACTAGTTCATGCTTTGTGGAGAGTAACTCGGCGCCGCGCTGGCGGAAGCGCTGAACCGGATTCGCCGCAGTGCTGAGTTCGAGCGCGAGCGCGACGAGTGACTCAGCGATGGCATCCAGCCGCAGCCCGAGTTGGCGCGCTGCTGCGTCGACGTCGCGCGCCAGCGCGTCACGTTGCACCTGGTGCTGCTCCACCATCAACGCAACAAACAGGCCAGCGAGCAGAGCCACGATGGCGGTGATGATCAGAAACGGCATCCGAGGGGCGCGCGCGCGGGCACGCGCCTGCGCTGCCTCTAAGGTGTCAAACGCATCCAATAGGGAGCGGGGTTCGCCGCCTTGCATCTGAGGAGGAGAAGCCATCGCGAGGCGATGGCGCGTCGGCATGCGACGCATATTATCGACAGCAGAGGCCGCTGCGGACGGCTGCATCGCAGCGTGAAGGTGCGCGGTGTGATTGCCACAATATGAAAAGAAATAACATGATTTGAAATGTTACCAGCGCGCTGCTACAGTGCGATCCCGCGCGCCCAAGCGCGTGAGGCGCAACGAGGAGACGACCATGGCCGCAAATCCCCAGGCTGCTGACGATCCAGATGCACTGGAGACGCAGGAGTGGCTTGACGCGCTTGATGCAGTGCTCGAACGCGAGGGGCCGCAGCGCGCGCATTTCCTGTTGGAAAAGTTGATCGAGCGGGCGCGACGCTCCGGCGCCTATATCCCGTTTTCGGCCAACACCGCGTACGTCAACACGATTCCGCCGCACCTGGAGGAGAAATCGCCGGGTGACCCCGCGCTAGAAGAACGCATTCGCTCTTATTGCCGATGGAACGCGATGGCGATGGTGGTGCGCGCCAACCGCGGCGAGGGTGACCTTGGCGGTCACATCGCCAGTTACGCCTCGGTCAGTACGCTGATGGAGGTCGGATTCAACCATTTCTGGCGCGCGCCGCACGGCGACTTCGGCGGCGATCTCATTTACTTCCAGGGCCATTCCGCGCCCGGTGTCTATGCGCGGGCCTTCTTGGAGGGAAGGCTCACCGAGGAGCAATTGATCAACTTCCGCCGCGACGTCGACGGCAAGGGCATCACCTCGTATCCGCACCCGAAGCTGATGCCGGATTTCTGGCAGTTTCCCACCGTGTCGATGGGGCTGGGCCCGCTGCAGGCCATCTACCAGGCGCGCTTCCTGAAGTACCTGCACGCGCGCGGCATCGCCAACACCGAAGGGCGGAAGGTGTGGTGTTTCTGCGGCGATGGCGAGATGGACGAGCCAGAGTCGATGGGCGCGATTGGGATGGCGGCGCGCGAAAAACTGGACAACCTGATTTTCGTGGTCAACTGCAACCTGCAGCGGCTCGATGGCCCTGTGCGCGGCAACGGCAAGATCATTCAAGAGCTAGAGGCCGAATTCCGCGGCGCCGGCTGGAACGTCATCAAGCTGATCTGGGGCTCCTATTGGGATCCGCTGTTGGCGCGCGACAAGGACGGCTGGCTGCTGCGGCTGATGGAGGAGACGGTCGACGGCGAGTACCAAAACTACAAAGCGAACGACGGCGCCTTTGTGCGCAAACACTTCTTCGGCAAGTACCCGCAGACGCTGGAGATGGTGTCGCGCATGACCGACGCCGACATCTGGCGGCTGAACCGCGGTGGTCACGATCCGCACAAGATCTATGCTGCCTACGCGGCGGCGGTCAAACATGTCGGGCAGCCGACCGTGATTCTTGCCAAAACCGTCAAGGGCTATGGCATGGGCAAGATCGGCGAAGCGAAGAACCCGACGCACCAAGTCAAGAAGCTCGACACCGAAGCGATCCGCGAATTCCGCGATCGCTTCAATATTCCAATCCCGGACGAGAAGCTGCCAGAGGTGCCGTTTTATCGCCCGCCTGAGCACGCGCCCGAGATGAAGTATCTGCACGAACGCCGCCGGGCCCTGGGTGGCTATCTGCCGCAGCGGCGACGCAACGCCGATGAGAAGCTTAAGGTGCCGGCGCTAGAAGCATTCTCGCCCCTGCTCGAGCCGACAGCGCCAGGGCGCGAGATCAGCACCACGCAGGCCTTTGTGCGCTTTTTAACGCTGCTGGTGCGCGACAAGGTCATCGGACCGCGCGTCGTACCGATCATTCCTGACGAGGCGCGTACCTTCGGCATGGAGGGGATGTTCCGACAGCTTGGCATCTTCAGCCAGCAAGGCCAGCTGTACGAGCCGGTCGACAAAAACGAGGTGATGTATTACCGCGAGGACAAGCAGGGCCAAATTCTCGAGGAAGGCATCAACGAGGCGGGCGCGATGGCCGATTGGATCGCGGCGGCCACCAGCTATTCGACGCACAATCGCATCATGGTGCCGTTTTACATCTTTTACTCGATGTTTGGCTTCCAGCGCGTCGGCGACCTGTGCTGGGCCGCCGGCGACATGCAGGCGCGCGGCTTCTTACTGGGCGCCACCAGCGGCCGCACGACGTTAAACGGAGAGGGGCTGCAGCACCAGGACGGCCATTCGCACATCCTAAGTTCCACTGTGCCGAATTGCATCAGCTATGACCCCACGTTCGCGCACGAACTGGCGGTGATCCTGCATCACGGCCTCAAACGTATGGTCGAGGAGCAGGAGAACGTTTGGTACTACGTCACGGTGATGAACGAGAATTACCCGCATCCTGGCCTTAAGAAAGGCCAGGAGGAGGGAATCCTGCGCGGCATGTACCGGCTGCGCGAGGGCCCGGCCGGCAGCGGCAGCGGGTTGTCGATCCCGCGCGTGCAGCTGCTGGGCAGCGGCACAATCCTGCGCGAGGTGATCGCCGCTGCCGAGCTGCTGGAGAAAGACTGGGGCGTGGCCGGCGACGTCTGGAGTGTGACCAGTTTCACTGAGCTGCGGCGCGACGGTATTGACTGCGAGCGTTGGAACCTGCTGCATCCGACCGCGCCACCCCGCAAGCCATACGTGACGCAGCAGCTGGAGCGCACGGCCGGCCCGATTGTCGCGGCGACCGATTACATGCGGCTGTTCGCCGACCAGATCCGGCCGTACATCCCGCGCGGGCGCGAGTACCGCGTGCTCGGCACCGACGGCTTCGGCCGCTCCGACACGCGCGCCAAGCTGCGCGAGTTCTTCGAGGTGGACCGCCGTTTCGTCACCATCGCGGCCCTGAAGGCGCTGGCCGAGGAGGGCGTGCTGCCGTTGTCGCGCGTGGCCGAAGCGATCCAGAGGTACGGCATCGACCCCGAGAAGCCGAATCCGGCCCGCGCCTGAGGCAACAGCGACTGCACAGGACGACAACCGGCGCAGGAGAGGGCGATGGGCAACGTGGTCGAGGTGAAGGTGCCGGACATCGGCGATTTCAAGGATGTGGAGGTGATCGAGCTGCTGGTGAAGCCGGGCGATACGGTGCGGCGGGAGCAGTCGCTGATCACGGTGGAGTCGGACAAGGCGTCGATGGAGATTCCGTCGCCGGCGGCG
>JANWXE010000197.1 GCA_025055385.1 Burkholderiaceae bacterium
CCCATCATCGTGTTCGAGAAGGTCAACAAGTGGTACGGCAACCACTTCCACGTGCTGCGCGACATCGACCTGACGGTGCGGCGCGGCGAGCGCATCGTGATCTGCGGACCGTCGGGCTCCGGCAAGTCCACGCTGATCCGCTGCATCAACCGCCTGGAGGAGCACCAAGAGGGCCGCATCGTGGTCGATGGCATCGAACTGACCGACGACGTGCGCGCGGTCGAGCGGGTGCGGCGCCAGGTCGGCATGGTGTTCCAGCAGTTCAACCTGTTTCCGCACCTGACGGTACTGGAGAACCTGACGCTCGCCCCGATGTGGGTGGCCAAGCTGCCGAAAAAGGAGGCCGAGGAGCGCGCGCTGCAGCAACTGGCGCGCGTGCGCATCGCCGAGCAGGCGCACAAGTATCCGCTGCAATTATCGGGCGGGCAGCAGCAGCGGGTGGCGATTGCGCGCGCGCTGTGCATGAAGCCGAAAATTTTGCTGTTCGACGAGCCGACCTCCGCGCTCGACCCGGAGATGATCAAGGAGGTGCTGGACGTGATGATGGAACTTGCCGGGCAGGGCATCACGATGCTGGTGGTCACGCACGAGATGGGCTTCGCCCGCGCGGTGGCGGATCGCGTGATCTTCATGGACCAGGGCCAGATCGTGGAAGAAAACACGCCGGCGGAGTTTTTCGCCAACCCGAAGAGCGAGCGCACGCGCGATTTCCTGTCGAAGATCCTTGGGCACTGATGCGCTGAGGCGGTGCCGTCCTCGGCGATAATCCGCGCCTTCTGGAGCGCAGCGCAACCTGCTGCGACCGCAACCGTCCAGCGCCACCCACAACAAAATGTCCGTTGCCGCCGTGCCTGCTGCCACGCCTGTGACCCGCGCTTCAATCTTGCCCTATGCCGGCACGATCTTTCTGTCGGCCTTCCTACTCTTTTTAGTGCAACCGATCATCGCCAAGCAGATCTTGCCGTGGTTCGGTGGCTCGGCCGCCGTGTGGACCACCTGCTTGGTGTTTTTCCAAAGCGTGCTGCTGGCCGGCTACGCCTATGCGGATCTGACGCAGCGGCTTGGTCTGAAGCGGCAGACGTGGCTGCATCTGGCGCTGCTGGCTGTCTCGCTTGCCGCATTACCGATCTTGGCGGCGGACAGCTGGAAGCCGGCCGGCGATGAGGAACCGGTCGTGCGTATCTTGCTGCTGCTGGCCGCGACGATCGGTCTGCCGTACTTCTTGCTCTCTACCACGACGCCGCTGCTGCAAGCATGGTTCGTGCGTCGCTTCCACGCGGCAGTGCCGTACCGGCTGTTTGCGCTGTCGAACTTCGCCTCGCTGCTGGCGCTGCTTGGCTTTCCGGTGCTGTTCGAGCCGTGGTTGACGGTGCCGCAACTGGGCTGGGGCTGGTCGGCGCTGTACGTCGGCTTCGTCGCGCTGTGCGCGGTCACTGGCTGGCTGTCGCTGCGGGCCGCTGACCATGCAGAGTCCACGCGCACCAGCGCCGCAGCGCAGCCAGCCGCGCCCCTGTCATGGAGCACACAACTGCTGTGGCTGCTGCTGTCCGCCATGGGTTCGGTGATGCTGTTGGCGGTCACGAACCACGTGACGCAGAACATCGCCAGCGTTCCGTTCCTGTGGGTGATCCCGCTGTCGCTGTATCTGATCACCTTTATCCTCGCCTTTGATCACCCGCGCTGGTATGTGCGGCCGCTGTTCGTAGCGCTGCTGCTGCCGGGTGTGCCGTGGCTGGCGTACCTGATTCCTTCGCTGGAGTTGAAGCTGGCAGTCGGCGCGTATTTCGCCGGGCTGTTCATCGCCTGCATGTTCTGCCACGGCGAGCTGGCGCGCTTAAAACCCGATCCGCGTCATCTGACGCGCTTTTATTTGATGCTGTCGCTGGGCGGTGCGCTCGGCGCGGTGCTGGTGGCGATCGTCGCCCCGGCGACGCTGTCCGGCTATTTTGAGCTGAACATCGCGCTGGTGGCGCTGGCGGCGCTGCTGGCGCTGCGCATGGAAGGCGCCTGGCGGCTGCTGGGACTCGTCGCGGTAGCTGCAACGGCCTATTTTGCCGTCGACGGCGCACGCGAATACCTGCGCGATGTGCGCGCGATCGGCCGTGATTTTTTCGGCGTCGTGCGCACGCGCGATCGTACCGTGGACGGCGTCACCTACCGCGCGATGTACCACGGCGGCATCGTGCACGGGGGACAACTGCTCGGTGAGCGCTTCCGGCTCGTACCATCTGATTACTTCGGACCCACCTCTGGGTACGGGCGGCTATTCGCTGCGCTGAACGAACTGAAGCCGGCGCCGCGCAAGGTCGGAGTGATCGGGCTCGGCGCCGGCGTGGTCGCCGCGTACGGACGCGCCGGTGATGTGTTCACGTTCTATGAGATCAGCCCGCAGGTCATCGAGATCGAGCGGCGCGAGTTCACGTTCCTGCGCGACACGCCGGCGAAGACCGAGGTCATCCTCGGCGACGGGCGCTTGAGCCTAGAGCGGGAGCTCAAGAAAGGCGGGCCGCGCCGCTACGACGTGCTGGGTATCGACGCCTTCTCCGGCGATTCGATCCCGATGCACCTGATCACGCGCGAGGCGATGGCGCTGTACATCAGCCACCTGGCGCCGGATGGCGTCATCGTCTTTCAGGCCACCAATCGCTACGTGAACCTGATGCCGGTGATCCGGCGCCTCGCGGACGAGTTCGGGCTGCAGGCGGTGCTGGTGTCCGATTATCCGCGCAGCAACGAAGGGGCCGACTACTGGCTGTCCGCGACCGACCAGGTGCTGGTCACGCGCGACCGCGCGCTGCTCGCGCATCCGCGCATCGCCGAGGCGGCCGAGCCGATCGCCGGCCGCCCTGATCTGCCGATTTTCACCGACGCTCATCACAATCTGGTGCGAATCCTCAAGTAAGGCGCTGCGTCAGCGGCTCCAGCAATCAAGGGCGCTAACTCGTTTAGTTGCGCGTAAACACCGCGGCCTGGCAGCGCCCCCCGGTCAAGCCATCCCTAGGCCTTGTGCTTTGCTCGCTCACGCTTATAAAATCGTAAAAAGGGGGGTGCTTGTACTTCTTTCAAAGGGGGAGGGGAACGATGAAAAAAACCTTGCAAGGCGTGGCCTTTTCGGCGGCATTGTTAGGGGCGTCTGCGGCCGCTGCGCAAGCGCTGGCGCTGCGGGCGGGCTTGACAACAGGGTTCGGTGCCGAACTCGGCTATGGCGTAAACGACTATCTTGCGGTGCGTGCTTCTTACGGTGCCGGCTCGCTTAGCTACGATACGACCGAATCGGACATCCGTTACGACTTCAAATGGAAACCGCAACTGGCGCTGCTGACGGCAGATATTCACCCGTTTGCGGGCTGGTTTCGCGTCAGCGTTGGTTTCGGCAACCACGGCACGAAGCTGACAGGACGGGCGGTAGCGACCAGCGGCACCCTGGAGATCGGTAACCAGACTTTCAATGCTGCCGATGTCGGCAGCGTCGATGCCCGTGTGTCGTTCAAACGCGCCAGCCCCTACCTTGGCATCGGCTGGGGGGCAGCCGCCCGTGGCAATGCGGGTTTTTATTTCACCTCCGACATCGGCGTTGTCTTCAGCCGCGCGACCGGCTCCGTCACGGGCACGTGCGCTGCCGGCGTGCCGCCTGCAACTTGCACTCAGCTGCAGCAAGAATTGCAAAACGAATCGCAGTCGTTCCGGCAAGAAGTGGAGCGCATCAAGTACTACCCGGTAATCACGGTCGGCGTCGGATACCGGTTCTGAGGACGGCGGGCGCTTAAACAGAATTGGGCAAAGCCTCTTGCGCGGCCGTACGCAAGCACAGGGGGCAAGGGGCGCGTGGCCAGGAGAGCCCGATCTAACGCTTGCGCGGCAGCGTTGCTCTTTGCGACGGTCTCGTCGCCGACTGCGAAGGCAGCCGTGCGCGGTGCAAGCGCTGCCGCAGGTGCATGTGTTGTGCAGAATTCAGCGCCGACGCCTGCGCGCCTACGGGTGGCCTCGTTCAGGTGCGGCGCTGACCGATAATGAGCGGATGGCTGCACCATTGACCCTGACGATCACTCGCCCCGACGACTGGCATCTGCACCTGCGCGACGGCGCACAGATGACGGCGGTGCTGCCCTACACCGCGCGTCAATTTGCGCGCGCGATCGTCATGCCCAATTTAAAGCCGCCGGTGACCACCGTCGCGCAGGCTGATGCTTACCGGCAGCGCATCTTAAAGGCGCTGCCCGCCGGGCTGCGCTTCGAGCCGTTGATGACGCTGTACCTGACCGACAACACAGCACCGGAGGAAATTCGGCGCGCCAAGGAAAGCGGCTTCGTGCACGGCGTCAAGCTGTATCCGGCTGGGGCGACGACGAATGCCGATTGCGGTGTTACGGACTTGCGGCGTTGCACACGTGCTCTGCAGATGATGGAAGCGGTCGATCTGCCGCTGCTGATCCACGGCGAGGTCACGCATGCGGAGGTGGACGTCTTCGACCGCGAGGCACGTTTCATCGAGGACGTGCTGATCCCATTGCGGCGCGATTTTCCGGCGTTGCGCGTGGTGCTCGAGCATGTCACGACGCGCGAGGCGGTGCAGTACGTCGAGCAGGCGGACGGCCGCATAGGCGCGACGATCACCGCGCATCATCTATTGTTTAACCGCAATGCGTTGTTTGTTACACCGCAGGGCCGCTTAGGCTTGCGGCCGCACTACTACTGCCTGCCGGTGCTGAAGCGCGAGCCGCATCGGCAGGCGCTGCTGGCGGCCGCAACCTCCGGCAATCCGCGCTTCTTCCTTGGCACCGATAGCGCGCCGCATCCGAAAGGGGAGAAGGAGAGTGCCTGTGGCTGCGCGGGCTGCTTCACCGCCGCCAGCGCCCTGGAACTGTACGCGATGGCCTTTGAGGCGGCCGGCGCATTGCACCGTCTGGAAGCATTTGCCAGTTTCCACGGCGCCGATTTTTACGGACTGCCACGCAATCGGGACACGGTGACACTTGAGCGGCGCACTTGGACTGTGCCACAGGAGCTTGCTTTCGGCGACGCAACTGTCGTGCCGCTGGCTGCCGGGGAGACGCTGCCGTGGAAGCTTGCGCTGTAAACGCGGGAGCAATCGACTGGTCAGCGCCCTGGCTGGCCCCGCTGGTGCGCTGGCGCGAGGTGCTGCAAGCGCCGGATTGGCGGGTTGCCGCAAGCGGGGCTGCACGGGCGCACGGCGTCACCTCCGGCCGCGGGCGGCCGATTGTGTTTGTTGCCGCGGACGATGCTGGCAACACTCCTTATGAACTGCATATCGCGAATACCGGCCGCGTGCCGGCGCGGGACAACTGGCACGACGCGTTCAACGCGTTGATGTGGCTAGCCTTTCCGCGCACGAAGGCGGCCCTCAACGCCCGCCAGGCTGATGAGATCGAGCGGCTTGGCATCGGGCCGCGTCGCGGCGCGGTGCGCGACGCAGCCACGCTGATCGACGAAAGTGGGCTGCTGCTGGCCAGTGACGACGACTCGATTTTCGATGCGCTCGCGCAGCATGACTGGTCGCAACTGCTGATCAATGGCCGCGCGCGCTGGGGCCAGGATATTCGCGCGTTTGTGTTTGGCCACGCGCTGCTTGAGAAGCTGTGCAGCCCTTTTAAGGCGATCACGGCCTGCGTAGTGCCTGTGCCGCTGTCGAGCGAGCCCGATGAGGCGGCTGCGCGTTTCGTGATGCGTGCGGATCTGGCGCCGGCGCGGCTTGCGCATCTGCCGGTGCTGGGTATTCCAGGCTGGTGGCCGCCCAATGAGGATCCGCGCTTCTACGAGGACCCAACGGTGTTCAGGCTGCGGCGGTCTGGGTGCCGTCGCCAGCCGGCCCGTTTGCTGCCGGAAGGCTAGCCGATGTCGCTGCGCGCTATCAGAGGCGGGCGCACCGGGGCCATACTATGGCGGGTGCAACAGGCGATGACAACGGAGATAGGCGAGGGCTCTTCCCGTTCGATGACTGCCGGCAGTCAACGGCGTGACCGTCAAGGCACCGCTGTCGGCGCGTGGGAAACCGTGCACAGGCGCGTCGGAGTAGTCATTGAGCCGCAGCGCGGCCTTTGCACACGCCTGGCGGACGATGCAAGCCAATGACAGGGCGAAAGGAACGGAAATGAAAGTTATCGTCACCGGCGGCGCCGGCTTTCTGGGACAACTGCTCATTCGCGCGCTATGCGAACGCGGCCGGTTGTCGCGTACCGACGGTGGACAATACGAGATCCAGCAGATCGTCTCAATCGACCAAGCACAAGCCGGCCCCCTGTTCGTGGACGAGCGCGTCAGCTACGTGGTCGGCGATATCGCCAATCCAACGTTTCTCAGTCACGTCCTTGGTCGCGACACCGACAGCGTGTTCCATTTGGCCGCCGTGGTCAGCGGCGGCGCAGAGGCTGATTTTGATCTTGGCATGCGCGTAAACCTGGATGGCACGCGTGCGCTGTTGGAGATCTGCCGCGCGCAGACTGCCCGCCCGCGCGTGGTGTTCGCCAGCAGTGTGGCGGTGTTTGGCGCGCCGCTGCCGGATGTGGTGAGCGACGACACTGCGCCGCGGCCGCAGACCAGTTACGGCACGCAGAAGTTGATCGGCGAATGCTTGCTCAACGACTACGCACGCAAGGGCTTCCTCGATGGCCGTGCGCTGCGGCTGCCCACGATCGTCGTGCGGCCGGGCAAGGCCAATGCCGCTGCCTCTGGTTTTGCAAGTGCCATTATTCGCGAGCCGCTGGCTGGCTGCGAGGTCACGATCCCGGTGCCGCGCGAAACCGCGATGTGGGTGTCGTCGCCGCAGTCGGCCGTGGCCGCTTTCATCCATGCGCATGAACTCCCCGAGGCCGCTTGGGGCAGCTACCGAGCGTTGAATCTGCCTGGCTTAACCGTCACGATGGCGCAGGCCCTGGAAGCCCTGCGCGAGGTCGGCGGCGAGGCGGCTGCGGCGCGCGTGCGGTTTGCGCCCGATGACGGCATCATGCGCATCGTGCGTACTTGGCCGACGCGCTTTGAAACCCCGCGCGCCGATGCGATGGGTTTTCCGCGCGACGCCGATTTGGTCGGCATCGTGCGAGCGTACGCGCGGCAGTACGCGCCGGCCGTTGGCCGCTGAGCTGCAGAGTGACCGCCGGCAAGCGCGGTTACTGCGCCGCTTGGGCGCGCAGCGATTCGATCGTTGCGTTTGGTGTGATCACATCCGGATCACAAGCGAGTTCGATCAGTGCCGGCAGCCGCTGCTCACGCGCGAAGGCCGCCGCCTCGCGCAGCGCCGGCGCAAACTGATCCGTAGTCTCAACCAAGGTTCCAAAACCGCCGAACGCTTGCGCGAGCTGATCAAAACGCGGGTTCGCAAGCGCCGTCGCATACACGCGCCCCGGAAACGCGCGCTCCTGATGCATGCGGATTGTGCCGTACATGCCGTTGTTGAACACGATCGCGATTACGCCGGTGCGGTACTGCACGGCGGTGGCCAGCTCCTGCACCGTCATCATCAACTCGCCGTCTCCAGCCACCGTCACGACCGTGCGCTCCGGGGCGGCTAGCTTGGCGGCGATTGCCGCCGGCAGCCCGTAGCCCATGCTGCCTGCGGTGGGCGCAAGCTGCGTGCGCAATCCGGTATATCGATAAAAACGGTGGACCCAAGTGGCGAAGTTGCCGGCGCCATTGGTGATGATGGTGTCTGCCGGCAACTGCTCGCCTAACGTGCGAATGACTTGCCAGAGGTCAAGCCGCGGTGTGCGCCCGGCATAAACGGCGGGGCGCTGCTGCCACGCTTCGTATTCGGCGCGCGCCTGGGCGGTGGCGTCGCGCCAGGGCGAAGACTCGATCGGCGGCAGCATGGCCAGACGAGCGGCGATTTGCGGCATGCCGGAGGCGATGGCCAACACCGGCTGATAGACGCGCCCGAGCTCCTCAATGCCTGGATGCACGTGCACCAGGCGCTGGTGCGGTCGCGGCACCGTCAGCAGCGTATAGCCGCCCGTGGTCATCTCGCCTAGCCGCGGCCCGATCGCAATAAGCAGGTCCGTCTCCCGCACCCGCTGCGCCAATTTCGGATTGACGCCAATGCCGACGTCACCGATGTAATTCGGGTGCCGGTTGTCAAACAGATCCTGAAAGCGAAACGCGCAGGCCACTGGCAGGTGATTGGCTTCCACCCAGCGGCGCAGGTTCTCGCAGGCCGCCGGCGTCCAGCCGAAACCACCGAGCAGCACCAGCGGCCGCCGGGCGTCACCGAGCAGTCGCCGCAGCGTGGCCAACTGCGTGTCCGAAGGCGCCGCTTGCACCGGCGCGTGACAGGCGGCGTCGGCAACGTCGGCTGTCTGCATCAGCATGTCTTCCGGCAAGGCCAGCACCACGGGCCCGCAGCGGCCGCTGGTGGCTACCTGAAAGGCACGGGCGACGAATTCCGGAATGCGGTCGGCACGGTCGATTTGCGCCACCCACTTGGTCAGTGGCCCGAACATGCGGCGGTAGTCGATTTCTTGGAACGCCTCGCGCTCGGCGCAGTCGCTGCCGACCTGACCGACAAACACCACGATCGGCGTGGAGTCCTGGAACGCGGTGTGAATGCCAATAGACGCGTTCGTTGCGCCCGGCCCGCGCGTGACGAACGCCACGCCGGGCTGGCCGGTCAGCTTTGCATAGGCTTCGGCCATGAAAGTCGAGCCGGACTCGTGCCGGTTAACCACCGTCCGAATCGACGGCGCATCGGCCAGCGCATCCAGCACCGGCAGATAACTCTCGCCTGGGACACAGAAAACGTAGTTGACGCCCTGGATTTGCAACTGGTCGACGAGGATACGGGCAGCGGTGCGGTTCATAGATAGTCGGCGCTGGTCTCAGTCACTGCGTCATGTCGGCGGGAAGCGGACGCGTACGAAGTCAGTGGCCGCCGCGCGGCAGATAAACATCCTGCCGGTACGTGACGACCACGTCGGGGATGAAGATGACGAGAGAAGAAAAAATCATGCCGCTGACTAGCGCCTCGGCCCACGACAGCAGCAGCGCGTAGGCCAGCGTGTCGTCCTGCAGCGCCGGCGCTATTGTCAGCGCGGCCAAACCCCGCAGCGCCAGCGTCATGCAGGCCAGCGTGGCGAGCGTGGCAGCCAGGCCGTTGCCGATGATGAACACAAAGAGGTTCGGCGGCAGCCTGCGCTCAATCTGCCGCTGCAGGAAGGGCATTAGCCAGGCGGGCACAGCTGCCAGCAGCAGACCGAGGACGCCGACGTTCGTCCAGGCGCCGCCGGCAAGTGCCAGATGACCGGTGAGTGCCGCAAGCAGCGCTAGCAACGCGCGGTCTCGTCCAAGCAGCAGCGCCGCCAGCGGCGCGCCCAGCATCGAGAAGCGAGCGCCGCTTGCTTCGATTTGCAGCGACCAGAGGAATCCGCAACCGATTGCGACCGCCAGGAAGGCGTGCTGCTGCAGCGCCGGTGCGCGCAGCAGCGACGGCAGTGCGCGCAAAGCTGCCAGCAGGGTCAACGGCAACAGCCCGATGAAACCAGCGATTGCCAGCGGCATTGGCAGCGGTCGGTATAGCAACTCCATGGCGGGCGCGCGCGTGCGTCTTACAAATTTACCGCCACGGCAGTAGCGCGCGCTCTAGCGTCGCCAGCAGCGGTGCCTGCAAGTACGGTAAAAGCACCAGCAGCAGCGTCATGCCTGCCAGCAGGGTCAGCGGAAAGCCCACCGCGAAGACGTTCAGCTGCGGGGCAATGCGGGCTAGCACGCCAAGCACGACGTTGATCAGCAGCAGCACGGCCACGAACGGTAACGCGATCGACAGCGCCAGCGCGAACAGGTCGGCACCCAGCCGTAGCAATGCCGGCAGATCAAGCGGCGCCAACCGGCCGGTGAGCGGAAAGGCCTCGAAGCTGGCCAGCAGCGCGTGCAGCAGCATCAGATGCCCGTCGATGGCCACAAATGTGAGCAGCGCCAGCAGAGCGAGGAAGCCGCCGACCGGATTCTGGCTGCTGCCGCTGGCGGGATTAAAGAAGCCGGCAAAGGAAAGACCCATCTGCAGGCCGATCAGCTCGCCGGCCAGGTCGAAAGCGGCCAGCACGATGCGCACTGCGAAGCCGATCGTCAGCCCAACTAGCACATTGTAGGCGAGCAGCGCCAGCCCCTCGCCGGTGAGGACGGCCGGCAGCGGCGGCACTGACAGCGTCGGGGCGAGCACGGCGGTGATGGCCAACGCGAGCGCCACCTTCATGCGTGTTGGAATCGCGCGGTGCGACAGCAAGGGCGCGGCGGCAAATAGCGCTAACACGCGCGTCAGCGGCCAGAACACGGCGCCGAGCCAGGCGGCGAGCTGCGCGTCGGTGACGGTGATCATCGCTGCGGCTTGGCAGACGCCGGGCGTTAACCGATTGCGCTCGGAATGCTTTCGAACAAACGCCGTACGTAGTCGACGAAGAATGTCAGCATCCACGGACCGGCGATCACCAGCGCGGCGACGATGGCCAGCAGCTTCGGGATGAAGGACAGCGTCATCTCGTTGATTTGGGTGGCGGCCTGCAGGATCGACACCACGAGCCCGACCACCAGCGCCGTCAGCAGCAGCGGCGCGGCGAGCGCCACCATCACGTACAGGGCCTGCTGGCCGAGTGTCAGCACCGCCTGGGCATCCATCGTCTGCTTACCTCCTGCGCGGGCGCGTGGCCGCCGTCAAATCTGGAAGCTCGCCACCAGCGAGCCGATCAGCAGGTTCCAGCCGTCGGCGAGCACGAACAGCATTAGCTTGAACGGCAGCGCGATTAGCACCGGCGACAGCATCATCATGCCCATCGACATCAGCACGCTTGCGACCACCATGTCGATGATCAAAAACGGGATGAACACCATGAACCCGATCTGGAAGGCCGTCTTCAGCTCGCTGGTCACAAAGGCCGGGATCACCACCCGCAACGGCAGCTGGGCGGGCTGCTGCGCCGCCTGACCTTTTTCCTCTAGACGCGCCAGGCGGGCGAACAGCTCTAGGTCCGCGCTGCGCGTCTGCTTCAGCATGAATTCCTTCAGCGGCGTGCTGCCCGCGGCCAGCGCCTGTTCGAAGCTGATTTTGTTATCGCGGTAAGGCACGTAGGCGGTGTCATGGATGCGGTCAAATGTCGGGCCCATTACGAACAACGTCAAAAACAGGGCCAGTCCAATAAGCACTTGATTGGGTGGCGTTGTCTGCGTGCCGAGCGCCATGCGCAGCAGCGCCAGCACGATCACGATGCGTGTGAAGCTGGTCATCATCAGCAGCACCGCCGGCAGGAAGGTCAGCAGCGTGAAAAACACCAACGTCTGCACCGGCACCGAATACACGGTGCCGCCGCCGGCGGCTGGTGCCGCGGTGATCTGCAGCGGGCTTGTCTGCGCCGAGGCCGCGGTGGCGGCGAGCAGCAGCAACAGGGTCAACAGCGCGCGCAGCCGCATCGTCTCAGTGCCGTCGCAGCGCACCGCCGCTCGGGGTGCCGTCAGCTTCGGAGCCAAATGTCGCACCGGGCAGGGCGCCAACCCGCGTAATCGCGCTGGCGGTTACGCCTAGCAGCAGCAGCCGCCCGCCGACCTGCACGACGACCAGGCGCTCGCGAGCGCCGAGCGGCAGTTGCGCCACGACGCGTAGCGTCGCACCGGCTGTGCTGGAGGCCGTGCCCAGGCGCTTTAGCAACCACACCGCGGCGGGGATCAACGCAAGCACAAAGGCAAATGCCAGCAGCATTGACAGCAGCGAGGGACCGGAGGCGGGTGTCATGGGTGTCATTTGTGCAGGCGGCGCATGCGCTCGCTCGGCGTGACGATGTCGGTTAACCGGATGCCGAACTTCTCGTTGACGACCACGACCTCGCCTTGCGCGATCAGGCAGCCGTTGACGAGCACGTCCATCGGCTCACCGGCCAATGCATCCAGCTCGATCACCGAGCCCTGCGCAAGCTGCAGAATGTGCTTGATCGGAATCTTGGTCCGACCTAGCTCCACCGTCAGCGTGACCGGGATATCCAAGATCAGATCGAGATCCTGCACGCTGTCGGCGGCGGGCGCACCAGGTGTTAGACGGTTAAAGATATTGGCGGGCTGCGCGGGGGTCTGCAGTGCCGTCTCCGACGCCCCAGCGCTGGCGGCGGCACGCTGCTCGGCGAGCGCCGCTGCCCAGTCGTCGGCAGGCTCGGTCGAATGCGTTTGCGTCGGATCGCTCATCGTTATTTCCTATCCACGCCGAGCGCCTCGCTGGCGCGCGAGTACTTAAGGAGCCGTTCGACCCGGATCGCGGTATGGCCGTTGGCGCTGCCGAAGCGGCACTCCATGACCGGAACACCATCGACTTTGGCCGGCACGATTTCTTTCAGCGGCAGCGGAATGAAGTCGCCGACCCGCAGGCGCAGCAGCTCGCCAATGGTGATCTGCGTCTGGGCCAGCTCCGCCACCAGCTCGACTTCGGCGGCCTGCACCTGCTGGGTGAGTTGCGTAATCCAGCGCCGATCCGGTTCTTGGCCGTCACCGTAAACGCTCGAATACAGCAGATCGCGGATCGGCTCCAGCGAGGCATATGGAAAGCAAATGTGAATTTCGCCGCCAGCTTCGCCGATCTCGACATTGAACGTGGTGGCAACCACGATCTCGGACGGAGAGGCGATGTTGGCAAACTGCGTATGCATTTCCGAGCGCTGGTACTGGAAGTGAAAGCGGAATAGCGTGCCCCAGGCGCGCGTGTATTCCTGCAGCGTGACGTCCAGCAGCCGCTGGATGATGCGTGTCTCGGTGGGGGAAAAATCGCGTCCCTCGATGCGCACGTGCAGCTTGCCGTTGCCGCCGAACAGGTTGTCGATCACGCAGAAGACCAGCTTCGGGTCGAAAATAAACAACGCTGAGCCGCGCAGCGGCGTCACCGACACGATGTTGATGTTGGTCGGCACCACGATGTCGCGCAGGAATTGCGAGTATTTGATCACCCGCACCGGCCCGACCGCCATCTCCGGGGTGCGACGGATGAAATTAAACAGCCCCAACCGCAAGTTGCGCGCAAAGCGCTCATTGACGATTTCCAGCGTGGGCATGCGCCCGCGCACGATGCGTTCTTGGCTGGCAAGATCGTAGGGGCGGATGCCGCCTTTTTCTTCCAGCGGCTGCACTTTCTGGCTCTCGCCGGTGACGCCTTCTAGCAATTCGTCGACTTCGTCCTGAGACAGATATTGCTCCGGCATCGCCTCGCTCCGTTCTGGTTGCGCCGTCTACTGCACGATGATGTGCGTGAAGTTCACCGCCTCCACACCGCCAGCGGCTGGCGTGCCTTCCAGCGTCTTATTGGCAGCGGCGACGATCTCGCTGGCTAGCCGCTCTTTGCCCTCGCGCGTGGCCACCTCCTTGGCCTCTTTGGAGCCGAGCAGCAGCAGCACCTCGTTGCGCACGGCCGGCATCATGGCCTTGAGGGCCTCGCCGGTGGCGGCATCTTTGACCTCGGCCACCAGCTTCACTTGGATGTAGCGGTCGCCGTCGGCGTCGCGCAAATTGGCGGTGAACATGTCCAGCTCCACGAACACCGGCAAGCCGGCCTTTTTCTTTTTTTTCTTCGCTTTCGTGGACTTCTCCGCCGGCGCGTCGTCCTCTTCCTCGGAGGCTGCGACTTGCTTATCTGCCTTGCCGAGCATGAAGTAGGCAGCCGCGCCGCCGCCGAGCAGCAGCAGCAAAGCCGCCGCTGCGATGACGAGCAGCTTGGTCTTATTGCGCTTCGATGTCGCAGCGGCGGCGTCCGTTTTCGCTTCGCTTCCCGCCATACGTTTCCTCTGACGTTATGCCGGCGCCCCACCGCGACGGGGCGCGCGTAATCGGTTCAATGATCGAAAAACTTGAGGGCAGACGAACGCGCAATAAGCGGGTAAAAGCGGTTGACCTTGTGCGCAGGCGCGTTTAGACGATGATGTCGATGAGTCCAAGCGGCCGCCGCGACAGCGGCGCTGCAGCCTCGATGGCGAATGTGCCTGGCGCGACTCGCTCGCTGCGCGCGCGGCTGCCCGCAGGTGTGCCGCTGCGTGCTGCTTCGCGGCGTGGGTGGTCGTTGACTTCGCAGCCTGCCAGCTGCAGCCCCTGCGCGGCAAACATCTCGCGCAGCCGGGGCAGCGCCTCCTCGATAGCCTGCCGGGTGATCTGGCTGGTTGCGCTAAAGGCTAGCGTCGCTTCCTGGCCGCGCACTTCGATCTGCACCGCGATCGGGCCGAGATCCGGGGGCGACACCGACAATTCGGCTTGTTGCACTTTGCGAGCAGCGAACAGCACGACGCGCTGGGCCAGCGCCTCGCCAAAAGTCGCGCTGCCGACGGCGGCGGGCAGCGTGGCGTGCGCGAATGAAAACGCCGGGCTCGGCGGTGTGGCCGGCGCGGGCCCCGCTAGCGGCAGGGCCGACAGTTGTACTGGGGCGGCCGACTTGACGGCAGCCGCGGCTTCAGACGGCGCGCCGCTGCGCTGCGGCCCGCTCGCCGCCGCGGGCCTATCGGGCAGCTGGGCCGGCTCAGCGGCAGAGGGCCGCGGTGGGATCGCGGCAAGAGCGATTGCGTCCGCAGGCGGCGGTGCGGCGCGACGGTCTTCGCCGCAGGCAGCGACGAGCGGCAGACCCCGTGCCGGGGATCGTGGCGGGGCCGATATGGCCGTTTTGCCTGCCGGCGGCTGTGCATCGTTGTCGGGCTGCAGGGGCACCGCCGACTGACATGCTGTCGCCGTGACGAGCTGAGCGGCGGCGGAAAGATCGTGCAGCATCGCGCTGGCCAGCGCCGCGTTGGCGTCAGCGGCGACAGCAGCCCGCTGCTGCCCGTCGTTTTCGTCATCTGATGCGGTGTGCTCGCTGGGAAATTGCGTGTCGGCGACATGCGCGGCGTCGACGCGCAACGCCTGCGCGTGACGAGCGATCACCGCCGCAAACGCTTCCCCTTCGACAACAACGTCGGCGGCGGCTGCTGAGGGGGCTGGCGACGCGCCGGCGGCTTGGGCGGGCAGCAGGATTCCATTCATCGCGTCACCATCCTTTCAGCGCAAGCCCATGGGGGCCGAAACGGCTGTCGAGGCCGCGGCGCGCCAGCTCGTCAAGCTGGCGCTGCTCGCGGCGCGCCTGTCGCTGCTGGGCGGCACGCGCCTGCCGCTGCGCGAGCTTCTCCAAGCTCGCCAGCCGTGCCCGCGCCTGCGCCAGCTCGGCAGCGGCGGCTTGCCGCTGCTGCTGGCGCCGTGCCACTTCCTTGGTCTGTTCTGCGACTGCCGTCTGCAGCCGTTGGAGGAAAACACGCCAATTGTCCTGCGCCGCGGCATCAAGGCCGCGCGAGCGTGTGTCGAGCGCGCGGCGCTCGTACTCGCGCTGGTAGCCGCGCAGCACGTCAAGTTGGCGCTGTGCCTGCGTGTACGCCTCGGCGCACTGGGCATGGCGCGCGGCGGCGGCATCATGGGCAGCACGCGCCAACTCAATCAACATGCTCAGGTTGGTGGGGTCCATCGCGTTAGGTCAGCGGGATCGTGTCCAGCAGCGCCGCCAGGCGCCCGTGCGCTTCGGCAAGCGTCGAGGGTTCGTCCATGCGTTGCTGCAAAAAGGCTTCCATGCGCGGATAGGCCTCAATGGCCGCATCCAACAACCGGTCGGAGCCGGCGACATAGGCGCCTACCGATAACAGGTCGCGGTTGCGCATGTAGCGCGAATAAAGCGCCTTGAAGCGCCGCGCCATCTCGATTTGGTCCGGCCCGACCACCGCGTTCATCACGCGCGAGATCGAAGCCTCGATGTCGATTGCGGGATAGTGGCCAGCGTCGGCCAGCGCGCGCGACAGCACGATGTGACCATCCAGAATCGCGCGGGCCGCATCCGCCACCGGGTCGTGCGGATCGTCGCCCTCGATTAGCACGGTATAAAAAGCGGTGATCGAGCCGTGTCTGCCGTCAGAGGCGGGCGCGTTGCCGGCGCGCTCCACCAGTTGTGGCAGACGAGCAAACACCGAAGGTGGATAGCCTTTTGTAGCGGGCGGCTCGCCGATGGCCAGCGCGATCTCGCGCGCCGCCATCGCATACCGCGTCAGTGAGTCAAGCAGCAGCAAAACCTGCTTGCCCTGGTCGCGGAAATGCTCTGCGATGGCGGTGGCGTAGGCTGCGCCCTGCATGCGCAACAGCGGGGGTGTGTCAGCGGGTGCGGCCACCACGACCGCGCGCGCTAGCCCCGCCTCACCGAGGATGTCTTCAATGAATTCCTTGACCTCTCGACCGCGCTCGCCGATTAATCCCACCACGGTCACATCGGCGGCGGTATAGCGCGCCATCATCCCCAGCAGCACGCTCTTGCCTACGCCGGCGCCCGCGAACAGCCCCATGCGTTGGCCGCGGCCGACCGTCAGCAGGGCGTTGATTGCTCGCACGCCAACGTCCAGTGGCTCGGCGATGCGCTCGCGCTCCATCGCGTTGATCGGTCGTCGGGCCAGCGGCCGCAGCGGCACGCCCACCAGCGGCCCGCGCTTATCGAGCGGACGGCCGTTCGGATCCAGTACGCGGCCAAGCAGTGCATCGCCCAGCGGCAAGTGCCGCGTACGGTCTTCGGCGCGCCGCCAGGGGTGGTTGTCGCGGTCCAGGCGGGGGCGCTCGGCGACCGCCTCGTACGGCAAAACGGTGGCGCCGGGCTTTAGCCCGATGGGCTCTGCCGTCGGCATCAGAAACAGCCGATCGCCGGCGAAGCCGACCACTTCAGCATCAACGCGCAGCCCGCCTTCTTGCACGACTACGACTTGTGCACCAAGCGGCAGCTTCAGACCCACGGCTTCCATCACGAGCCCGGCCACGCGAGTTAAGCGCCCGCGCACCTCCAACGGCTGCGCAGCCGCGGCAATCGCTGCGGCCTGTGCCAGAAAGCGGCAGAAGCTGGCGGGCGGATTAGTCGGCATGGCTCGCAGCAGAGCCCTCGCCGCCGGTGAGGTCTATGCCCAGCGCTGCCAGCACGCGGCGCCAGCGCGTAGAGACCGTTGCGTCAACCTCCGAGAGGGCGGTTTCGACACGGCAGCCGCCGCGCTCGATGCGTGAATCGGCGATGAACTGGCAGCCTTTCAGCAGACCGTCGCTGTGCAGTTCGGCAGCCAGCAGCGCGTAATCATCCGGGTGTACGTAGATGCGCGGTTGCGCCTGGCTGTCGATTACCCGCGCCACCGCCTCCCGCGCCACTGGCAGCAGCGCGTCGCGGCGCGTGGCGAGCTCTTGCCGCAGGACGTGCTGCGCGATGGCCAGCGCGCAGTCAAGCAGCGCATCGGCGCCCGCACGCTCCAGTTCGGCAAAGCGCGCGCGCAGGCTGCCGCAGAGGGCTTCCAATTGGTCGGCCTGCTGCAGGCGCCGTTGCCGCTCTTGCGCCGCGCCCTCGGCGCGGCCCTGCGCGAGCCCGCGTTCGTAGGCCTGCTGTTCTCGCTCAGCAGCCTGTGACTCCTCGGCGGCCGGGGTCAGTGGCTGCAGCGACCAAGTGGCGGCGCTGCCAACGCGCTCCTTCGGAATGAAGCCACGTAGCGGTTTGGACTCTGGGGCGCCCATTGGGATCGGGTATCAGATGAACTGGTCGTCGCCGCCGCTGGTAAGCTGGATTTGACCTTCGTCGGCAAGGCGGCGGACGATCTTGAGGATCTCTCGCTGCTCGGCTTCCACCTCGGAGACGCGCACCGGCCCCTTCGCCTCCAGGTCTTCGCGCAGCATCTCAGCCGCACGGCTGGACATGTTCTTAAAGATTTTCTCGCGCAGTGCCTGATCAGCGCCCTTCAGCGCCACAATCAAGCTCTCGCTTTGCACCTCGCGCAACAAGATCTGGATGGCGCGGTCGTCTAGCTGCAGCAGGTTCTCAAACGTAAACATTTGGTCGAGGATCTTCTGCGCTAGGTCCGGGTCGTGCTCGCGAATCGCTTCCACCGCCGCCGTCTCCATCTGCGAACCGAGAAAGTTCAGAATCTCCGCTGCTGCCTTCGTGCCGCCCAGCGTGGCCTTGCGCAGCTTTTCGCTGCCAGCCAAGACTTTGGATAACACTTCGTTGAGCTCCGCTAACGCCTGCGGCTGGATACCATCGAGAGTTGCAATGCGCAGCAGCACATCGTTGCGCATCCGCTCGGGAAACTGACGCAGCACCTCCGAGGCGTGATCGCGCTCGAGGTGCACCAAAATGGAGGCGACGATTTGTGGATGCTCGTTGCGGAACAGCTCAGCGATGGTGCCGGCATCCATCCACTTCAGCGCCTCGATGCCGGAGACATCGCGGCCCTGCAGGATGCGGTCCAGCAGCATGTTGGCTTTTTCCTCGCCTAGCGCACGCTTCAGCACCTGCGCGATATAGGCGTCGGTATCGGCCACCAGCGAAAACTGTTCTGCGCGCGTCTTATGGAAGGCGTCAATCACCTCGTCGACTTTTTCGCGCGGCACGGTCTTAATGCGCGCCATCGTCTCGCCGAGCTTCTGGACTTCCTTCGGCGACAGAAACTTCAGCACTTCGGCAGCCTGCTCCTCACCGACGGCCAGCAGCAGGATCGCAGCGCGCTCCAGTCCGGCTTCGTCCAGTGCCATTACGTGCCCTTCGTGTCTGGCCCGACCCAGGCTTTCACGACGTTGGCCACGGCCGCGGGGTCGTTTTTCGCTAGCTGCCGCACTTGCTCCAGCGGTGATATGGCATCGGCGTTATCGCTCGTGGTCTGCGGCTGCGGCAGCGCGGGTGGGGCACTGTCTGGTGGTGCCGCCGGCAACGCCGAGGCGGGCTGCGCGCGCCCAGTCAGCTGGCGCAGCGCAGGCCGCACGACGCCGAAGACCACGATCAGCGCCAGCAGCAGCAACAGCAGCGCCTTGCCGGCTTCTTTGGCGAGCGCAATCACCTCTGGCCGCTGCCATAACGGCAGCGGCTCCACCGGCGCCAGCTCCGGCATGCTGAACTGGGCGTTGACGACGTTGAGCGAATCACCGCGCTGCTCGTTAAAACCCATCGCCTCGCGCGCGAGCGCTGTCAGGCTGGCCAATTCTTCTTTAGACAGCGGCACCGGCTTGCCGTCGCTGCCGATCCGATAGTTGACGACCACCGCCGCGGTCAAGCGCCGGATCTGGCCGCTTGCTTGGCGTACGTGGCGCACGGTTTTGTCGACCTCAAAGTTGGTGACCGCCTCGCGGCGCATGCTGTTGCCACCCACGGTGCCCGGCGAATTCGGGTTCAGTGGCGCTGCGGTGCCGTTGATCGGTGCCGTGGGCGGCACCGGCGGCTGATTGGACAGGGCGCCCGGCACCCCTTGCGGCGTCGCCGGGCCGGGTGTTGAGCTTTCCTGCGTGGACTGCGAGCGGACCGCTGCCCTCTCCGGGCTCTGGTTTGGGCCGTAGGTCTCGGCGACGTTTTCCACTTGCGAGAAATCGACGTCGGCGGTTACCTGCGCGCGCACATTGCCGCGGCCAACGACTGGGGTGAGGATCTCTTCGATGCGTTTGATCGTGTCGGCCTCGATGCGGGCGACGTAGTCGAGCTGAGCGGCGTCCAGACCGGCGGCCTGGCTGCGCTCAGCCGCCAGCAAGTTGCCATGTTGGTCGATCACCGACACATGCTTCGGCTGCAGCTCTGGCACGGAGGATGACACCAGATGCACGATACCGGCGACCTGGGCGCGGTCCAGCGTACGGCCCGGGTGCAACTGCACCAGTACCGACGCCGTGGGCGGCTGCTTCTCGCGCAGGAAGCCGGTTTGTTTCGGCAGCGCCAAGTGCACGCGCGCAGCAGCCACGGGTGCTAACGACTGCACCGAGCGCGCCAGCTCCCCTTCGAGCGCACGCTGATAATTGACTTGTTCCTGGAACTGGGTGAGGCCGAACTTGGGCGTTTCCAAGATTTCGAAGCCGACCACCGAGCCTTTCGGCAGGCCTTGGGCGGCGAGCTTCAGTCGCGCCTCATGCACCTTATCGTGAGGCACCAGGATCGTGCCGCCATCGGCGGTTCGGTACGGCACATTCATCTGCGCCAATTGCGCAATGATGGCGCCGCCATCGCGGTCCGACAGGTTGGTAAACAGCACGCGGTAGGTAGGATGGGCGCTCCATAGCCAGGTGGCCACGACGATGGCCGTCAGGGCGGCGACGCCCAGCGCCAGCAGTGCCCAGCCACGCGCCGACAGGCGTGCAAACGGGCTCCTGCCAGGCGGCACAGGCGAGGGAACGACGGCGTTTTCCATCGATGTCTTGAATGCGGTGGCAGCCGCGCGCCGTGCAGAGCGGGCGCCGATTGCCGGGCGATTATTTGGAAACCTTGAGCGCGTGTAACAGCAGATAAGGGCGGGGAAACGGGCGATGGCGATGCTTGCTTGCGGCTGCGCGAGAAAAGCGGCCGCGCTGCGGCGCTTCTCGCGCGACAGGTTAGCGCTTAGCCGTGGCAGGAGGGCGCTACCGTTACCTCAACTGCGTCAACTCGCTCCGGGAGCCGTCTTGTTGGTCGTTACAAACCGCGCAGCGCATACGCGCCCGCGGCCGGCGCGCTTGGCTTCGTAACAGGCCGCATCGGCGGCCGCTAGCGCGGCCTGGCACCGCTCGATGTCTCCAGAGGCCACGAAATCGGCGACGCCGATGCTGGCCCCGATCCGGTACAGGTGTCCTTCCCAGGGCAGCGAGAAGGAAGCCACCGCATCGGCCAGCCGCTGAGCGACGCCGAGCGCGGTAGAGACATCCATTTCCTGCAGCAGGATCACGAACTCGTCGCCACCGATGCGGGCGATGCGGTCGGCATTGCTTTCATCAGCGCGACTAACCGACGCAGCAGTTCATCGCCAGCGGCATGGCCAGCCTCGTCGTTGACCGCCTTGAAATAGTCCAAATCGATCGCAAGCACGCTGTGGCGGCGTAACGGCCCGCGCCCGGCATTGCACCAACGGGTAAGTTCGAACTCCAGACCGCGGCGATTCAGCGCACCGGTCAGCGGGTCCAGCATGGCCGTAGCTTCCGCTTGTTCGCGCTGCAACTCGAGAGCAGCAGTCGCGCGCATGGCCAGTCGCGTGACGCCCGCCCCGATACCCACGCCGAGCACCAGCAGCAACGTCGCCAGCACCACGACACGTTGCTGGATTTCGCGTTCGACTTCGTGCGACTGTGCTAGCGCCTGCTGCAACACCGACTGCTGCTGTTGCACGAAACGCTGCAGGGATTCCTGCGTGGCGCGCTGCCGCTCAAACAGGTTCCCACCGTCGAGCAGCGAGCGCGCGTGTGCGTCGTCACCAGCACGCAGCGCAGCGGCGGCCGGCACCTGCAGCGCGCTCAGCCGCTCAATGTCCCGCAGGGCATGCTGCAACAGGGCTTGGGCCTCCGGTTCAGTCGGCAGGGCGCGTAGACGCTGCATGACCGTGTCAAAGCGCGGGCGCTCGGCTTCAAAGGCGCGCGCGTTAGCTTCGCGCTCTAGCGGGTCCGGCTGCGCAAGCATGTGCAGCAGCAGTACTATGCGCCGCTGCGCGATTTCTTGTAGCTCGTACGCTGCCAGAGCTGCGGGCGCAGCCGTTTCCGCGGCCTGGCGCGCGGCGGCAACTGCGCGACGGGTGGTCTCAACACTGGTCCATACCAACAGGACCTGCGCTGCCAGCATTACGGCGAACGCGCTTGCGAGCAGCACGGTGATGAGCCGCGCCGACGCACGTCGCCCCTGCTGCAACAGACGTTTAGGCCACTGAGGCAATCGGATCGCAGCCATCCTTCAAACGGAGTGCGCGACGAGGAAAAAAGGCAGGCGCCGGCGAGCCAGGCTTACCTCGTTCGTTGGCAACGGCAGCCAGACACCATAACTTTAGGCATGCCAAGCGGAAAAATGCGCTGTTAGGCGCAGTTCCGCGGCCGCAATCGGACCGGTGGCGGAGGAAAAATTGGGCCCCTTGGAGCCTCCTAATCGGGAGAAGGCTGCGGCAGCGCTGAAAGTAACTTGCAAGCAACGGCGCGCGTATGGCGCGCCTTGCGTATGCGGGGGACTATGGAAGCAATGCCGATTAACAACGCGCTCGCGCAGGCCGTGGCACGCCTGCGCCAAGCCACACCCGGGGCGGCATCTGCCGCAGGCGGTGGCGATTTTCTGGCCTCGCTGCAGTCGGCCCTAGCCAGTGTTAGTCGCGCCCAAAGCGTGGCCAGCGAACTGCAGCGACAGTTCCAGCTTGAGAACCCGCACGTCAGCCTGGAGGAGACGATGATCGCGATGAACAAAGCGCAGATCGCGTTTGCCGCCGCGCTGCAGGTGCGCAACCGGCTCGTGCAGGCCTACGAACAAATTATGAATATGCCGGTGTGAGCCGCGTGAGGCTACGCCTACTGGCTCTGATGACCCCGGCGTTGATCGGCGCGCGTCACTTGTGGGATTCGCTTGCGGCGCGCCTGGCGCTTACGGTGGGCGTTGGCGCGCTGGCAGTATGCTCGGCTGCCGGCGGACTGTATTTGCACTTAATGGAGGAGCGGCTGCTCGCGCAGGTCGGCTCACAGGTGCACGCTGCTGTACTGCGGGCCGCCGACGATCTTGACCAGCGCGTGCTGCTGCGCCGGCGCGCACTGGAAGCGGCCGCCTTCGAGCTGACCAGCAGCGGTCGCGCGCTGACTGCCGAACAAGCGCAAGCCTTTTTGGCCGAGTCAGGCCCGCTTGGAACGCTGTTTGACCGGCTGGTGATCGCAGACGCACAGGGCCGGCCGCTGGCGGCGCGGCCGCGCACCGGCGCGTGGCGCTCGATTCAGGTTGCCGACCGCGAGTACTTTCAGCAGGCGCGCGACAGCGGCCGATTGGTCGTATCAGAGCCGGTTTTTGGCAAGGTTTCACAGGCGCCAATCGTGACCTTCGCCGCCCCGCTTACGGATGCCGGCGGCGAATTTGGCGGCGTCCTGATCGGCGCAGTGGTGCTCGAGCAGGGTGGGCTGCTTGACCAGATTCGGGAAGCAACGGTGGGCACCAGTGGCCGCTTCGTCGTGGTCACGCGCGCCGGCCGCTATCTGTTGCATCCGGACCCCTCGCGTCTGATGCAGGCCATCGACGCCGAGGCCGAGCCGGCCCTGGCGCAGGCCCTGCAGGGCCGCACCGGCTGGATGCACGTGGCGTGGCCGCTCCCGGCCGCCGGCGTGTACGCGTTTAAAGCGCTACATCACGCTCCTTGGCTTGTCGGGGCGCGCATCGACCAGCAGGAGGCGCTGGCACCGTTGCGCGACGCGCGCGTCAGCGCGCTGCTGGTCGGACTGTTCTGTGTGCTGTTGCTTAGCGCGCTGATCGCGCTGGTGACGATCCGTGCGGTACGGCCGCTGCGCCGGTTGCAGCGCCAGGTGGAGGAAATCGAGGCGGGCCGCCACCGCGGCGCGGTAGACGTGTGGGGCACCGCCGAGATCCGCCGCGTCGCCGAGGCCTTCAACCGCCTGCAGGAGGCACAGACCCGACTGCAGGAGGCGGTTAACGCACGCGAGGCTTTCCACCGTTCGCTTAGCGAGAACTCGCCGCTGGCGATCTTCGTTGCCGATGAAAGTGGCGCGTGGACTTACGTGAACCGCCGCCTCGAGCAGTTGTTCGGTCGCCGCTTCGAGTCGCTCGCCGGCGACGGTTGGCTGCAATCGATCGACTCCGAGCTACGGCGCGCCGTCGCTGAGCAGTGGGCTGCTGCGGTGCGCGGCAACCGGCTGCTGTCGGCGCGTTGGCGCCTGACGGTCGACGGGCAAGCGGTGTGGGTGCAGGTGCAGGCGGCCCCGCTGCCTGAGCACGCCCAGGCTCGCGGTTTTGTCGGCGGCCTGGCCGACGTGACCGCTGAGCACGAGGCGCTGCAGCGCGCCGAGCGCGAACGGCGCCGCAGCGAGAAGATCGTCGAGGCCATGTCGGATGCGATCGTCGTCATCGACGAAGGCGGGGCGATTGCACATTTCAATGCAGCGGCCGAAGCGCTCAGCGGGCTCGCGCGCACCGATGTGGTGGGCCGCAAAGCGGATGCAGTTTTGCGTTTCGCCCACGAAACGGGGGCGGCCGTTGAGCTTGCCTGCCTGTGGCAGCAGGCGCGCTGGCAGGCCGATGACTGGTGCTGGGAAACTGCCACCGGTCGGCGCGTGCCGGTAGACGTCACCTGGGCGCGCGGCAGTGCGGGCCATGCGGTAGGGTTCGGGGGCGTGTTGACACTGCGAGAGGCGAGCCAGCGGCGCAATGAGGCACGCCGGCTAGTCTGGCAGGCACGCCACGACAGCTTGACCGGGCTGCTGAACCGACGCGCGTTCGAACAGATCATCGCGCAGCGCTACGAGGCCTTTGCATTCGAGGGTGTGAACAGCGCGCTCGTGTTGCTCGATCTGGACCGTTTCAAGGTGGTCAACGACGAAGGCGGCCACGACGCTGGCGATGAGATGCTGCAGAAGGTCGCTGAGGTGCTGCGTGCCAGCATCCGCGAATCCGACTACGCGGTGCGGCTTGGCGGTGACGAGTTTGCGCTGCTGCTGCCCGGCTGCCCGGAGGCACGTGCGCAGGCGATCGCGCTGGGCATCCGCGCCGAGATCGGCGCCTTGCGGGTGGTGCGTGGCGGGCGCAGTTTTGCAATCGGCGTGTCGGCCGGTATTAGCTGTTTTGCGCTCGGCGATGAGGATTCGCAGGCGATCGTGAAGCGGGCGGATGCCGCCTGCTACCGCGCCAAGGCAGCCGGCCGCAACGCGGTGGAGGTCGACAGTGTCAGCGCCTCGGAAGTGGAGCTCTTTTGAAGCGCCTGCGCTGCGCCTAAACTGCGGCGTATCCCAAATGGGGCAGAGGCGCGACGGCGATGACGGCCCAGAAAGGTAAACCGGTCCTCGATCTGGAGGCGGCCGCGCGGCTGGTGGAGCGGCTGGAGCAGGATCTGGCGCAGGCGCGAACCGGTAGCGGCGACCTTGCGCGCGTGCGTGACGAAGTGGAGCAGCTGCGCGCACTGCTGGCCGCGCAGCCGGCACAGGAACAAGTGCATGCCGGCTTCAGCCGGCTGCGCGAGACGCTGCATGCGCTGCGCGACGAACTGGCGCGCGACGCGTTTGAAGTCGGAGATTATCTCGCGCGTATCGGCCGGCTACTCGGGCTCTGAGAGGACCGCCAGCGGCTACTTGACATAGCCGGCGGCGTTCGGGCCAAACGCCAACTTGGCCTTAGATGCCGCGCCTGCCTTTGCCCCTTCTGCGCCTGCGGCCCGCCTTTTCGGGGCTGCGCTTGCCTGCCTTGACCGGGATCGTGGGGCCGCACGGTGGCATGGCAGCGGTACCCTGTTTCTCATCAGCTGCTGCCCGCGCCCCACGCAAGCGGGATGCTGGGATCGATGGGTGCGAGGTAGTTTTTGATTTTGAAGACGCGATCGCATGCGTCTTTTTTTGCGATCCCACGCGGCGCCGTCGTCACAGGGGCGCAGTGCCCTTTTAATCCCGAAGCTCGCGCTGCGCCCGCTGGATCGCTGCCACCGTGCTATTGGAGGCTTCGGCGAAGCGCGAGCCGCCGCCGAGCAGCCGCTGAGCCTGCTCATAGGCGCCGCGGTTGATCGTCTCCGCCACCTCGCCAGCAGCGAGGTGGAACTCGCGGTGCTTGGTCACCAGATCGACGAATGCTGGCCGCGTACGCCAACGGCGGCCGCCCTCGCCATGTAGCCACTGGCCCAGCGGGCAGCAGTCGTCGCGCCGGATCGTCGCCACATCCAGTTTCTCGCGCTTGGCAATCGCCGAGCGCAGCTTCACCTTCCAGGCGCGGTGCGCCTCCACCGCCTTGGGGAAGTCAAAAACCGCCGGCAATGCTTCCGCCGCCGGCATACCCACCGCATCCGACGGCAGCCGAAAGCGCGCCACCCGCTCGGACAGCCGCCGTGCTTGCTGCTTGAGCGTGTCCGCCGCCGAGGCGGTTTCCTCCACCAGGGCGGCGTTGGCCTGTGTGGTGCGGTCTAGCTCCTGCACGGCCGTGCCGATCTGCGCAATACCTTGGCTCTGCTCCCGCGCGCCGTTGGCGATTTCGCCAATTAGCATCCGCACGCGCTGTGCGTTCTGCACCACGCGCTCAATCGCAGCGCCCGCCTCCCGCGCGATGCGCGTGCCGGCTTCTGTCTTACGCTGGCTGGCTTCGATCAGCTCCTTGATCTCGCGTGCGGCTTGCGCCGAGCGCTGCGCCAGCTGGCGCACCTCGGCCGCCACCACCGCGAAACCGCGCCCGGCCTCGCCGGCGCGCGCTGCCTCGACCGCGGCATTAAGCGCCAGGATGTTGGTCTGGAAGGCGATGCCGTCGATCACACCGATGATCTCGCCGATCTTGCCGGAAGAGGCGCCGATGTCGTCCATCGTCGCCACCATCTGCGCCATGATGCGGCCGCCTTCCTCAGCGCTGCGGGCGTTGGCTTCGGCCAGCTCGGCTGCCTGCGCCGCATTGTCGGCGGCGTGCTTAACCGTGCCGGAGATCTCCTCCATCGAGGCGGCGGTCTGCTCCAGGCTGGCGGCGGCCTGCTCGGTGCGGCGCGATAGGTCCATCGTGCCAGCGGCGATCTCATCGCTCGAATGCACGATCTCGTCGGCCGCGGCCCGCACGTCGCGCACGATCGCGCGCAGCGCGTCCTGCATCTGGCGTAGCGACAGCATCAGCTTGGCCGGTTCGTCGGCACCCCAGGGGGTCGGGGAGGTGGTCAGATCACCGTCGGTCATCGCTTGTAAGTGACGCGCGGTCTCGTCTAATCCCCCCTGCATGACTTTGTAGAAGCTAAACGCGAAGTACAGTCCCAGCAGCGCGCACATGGTCATCACCAGGCCAGCGATACGCCACCGGGCAAGTGAGCGGTCGCGCAGGTCATCGACGTCTACAGCGGTGCCAACGATCCAGCCCCAGGGCTCGAAGCCAGCCACGTACGACAGCTTCGCCACCGGCTGGCTGCTACCCGGCCGCGGCCACAGGTAGCTGACGAAACCGGCTTTTTCCTGCCGCACTTTCTCGACGAAGGCGTTAAACAGCGGAAAGCCGCTCGGGTCCTTGAAGCTGGACAGGTCCTGGCCGTTTAACTCCGGCTTGATTGGGAGCATGACCATGCGCGGGGTCATGTCGTTGATCCAGAAATAACCGTCGCCGCCGTAACGCATCTTCGCCACCGCTTCGCGCGCGATCTTCTGTGCTTCCTCGCGCGACCGCAGGCCGGAGGTCTCCAGCCCGTGCGCCCACTGCAGCGTGCTGTGGGCCACCGCCACCAGGTCGCGCAGATCGCGCTGCGCTAGCTCCTGCTCCGTCCTGTCCCACTGCCACAGCAGCGCTGGCAGTAGCACCCAGATTGGAACAAAAATGGCGGTTAGCAAAACCGCCTTGGCGCGAAAACCCAGCCTACGCAACAAGCGAATGCCAGGCGCCCACAGGCCGTGGTATGCGAAGAAACCGTCGTCAGCCACCGTGCGCCTGGCCGGCAGCGCAAGATGTTCGAAGACTGCACTCATCTGCGTCCCTGCGGTGGGTGCTGTTGCTGTCAGAAACCAAGCGAGGCAAGTAGCGCGTCGACGTCAGCTTGGCTCCTGACGACGTCGGAGCGACCCTCGCTATTCACCACGGGCCCCTCTAGCGCCCTGCCCTCCGCGGCGGGGCGCTGAGCCTGCGGGGTTGTGTCCAGCAGCAGCTTCACAAGCTGCGCCTCCACCTCCTGTGCCAGAGCGACCACCTTGCGGATCACCTGGCCGGTGAGGTCATGGAAGTCCTGCGCCAGCATGATGTCGGTCAAGATCGCTTGTGTGCGTTCGGCCTGGCTGCTGACGCCGGAGAAAAACGCGCACGTTTCCTCGATCAGCGCACGGCCAGCCGGCGTGGCGCGCTGCTCGCCGCCGTTGGCGTAGGCGGCCACGGCCTGCCAGCGGCGGCGCAGCCGCTCGGCCTGTTGCGTCAACTCCTCTTGCACCGCGCGTGCATGATCGACGGCATTAAGCACCTTCTCGGCTGCTTCGCCAGTGACGCGCGCGATGTAGGCCAGACGGTCGCGCGCATCGGGCAGGTTTTCGCGCGTGGCGGCGAGCTCGCGGTCGTAGCCGAGCTCGCGCAGTGCATCGTGCAGCGTGCGCGTCAGCTGGCCGATGCGTTGACGCACCTCGTCCTGGGCAATGCAGCCGTCGGCAAGGGGGGCGGCAGTCGTGTCACCGATGACAGCCACCTCGGCGCCGGCCGGCGGTAGCGCGGCTGGTCGGCTGGCAGGCATAGGCACGGCTGCCGTCGCGGTCTCGCTGCTGGCCACGGGGAGAGAAGCGGTGGAATCCATCTGAGGGCTGCGTTAAGCGGCGAGCTTTTGCAAGATCTTCTGCACCTTTTCTTCCAGCGTCGCCTTGGTGAAAGGCTTGACGATGTAACCGCTCGCGCCGCTCTGAGCGGCGGCGATGATGTCCTCTTTCTTTGCCTCGGCAGTCACCATCAGCACCGGGATGTGCTTGAGGTTCTCGTCAGCGCGGATTTGCTTTAGCAGCTCGAAGCCGTTCATATTTGGCATATTGATGTCCGAGACCACGAAATCGAACTTCGAGCTACGCAGCATCTGCAAGGCTGCAGCGCCATCCTCAGCCTCCTCGGCGTTGGGATAACCGATTTCCTTCAGCAGGTTGCGCACGATGCGGCGCATCGTTGAGAAATCGTCCACGATCAAGAAGCGGAGTCCCGCGCTCATCGGGTGCCCTCATGTAAGGATGTGCAGATCGCCTTGCAGTGTGCCGATGCCGATGCCATCAGGAAACGCGAAATAACGGCGCGATTCATCGCTTAGCCGCATAATCGGCGGTGGAGCCTACGGCGACCGCATCTTTCACGTCCTCGCCCGTGCCGGCCTCGATCTCGCCGCCGGCCTGCGCCAGGCGCTCCTCAGCCAGCTTATTCAGCACAATGATCGAGATGCGGCGGTTTAGCGGATGGCGTGGATCGTCTTTCACCAGCAGATTGGAGTCTGCCAGCCCGACCACGCGGACGATCTTGCCAGGCTCCATGCCGCCGGCGATCAGCTCGCGCCGCGAGGCGTTGGCGCGGTCTGCCGACAACTCCCAGTTCGAGTAGCCACGCTCGCCACTGGCATATGGCGCGGCGTCGGTATGGCCGGAGAGCGCGATTTTGTTGTCGACTTGGTTAAGCACCGCGCCGATCTCACGCAGCAGGTCGCGCATATACGGCTGCACCTGCGCGCTGCCGAGCGCAAACATCGGCCGCTCGAAATCATCGACGATCTGAATACGCAGGCCATCGGGTGTAATTTCGATGCGGATTTGTTTACGCAGCTCGGCTAGCTTCGGGTTCGCAAACAACGCCGCTTCGACCTTAGCTTTTAGCGCCTCCATGCGGGCCCGCTCTTCCTGGGCTCTCTGCTGGCGGCGCTTGCGCTGCTCCTCCTCGGTGTCGCCGCGTTTGACCTGGCCGGGCTGGTCGGTGAGGCTGACGCCGCCGCCCTGGATCACGGAAGTGGCGTCGCCGGCGCCGGAGCCGCCCATCAAGGCGATCTGCAGCGGCGACGCAAAGTACTCGGCGATGCCCTTGAGGTCGCCTTTGGTGGTGGAGCCAAGCAGCCACATCAGCAAGAAAAACGCCATCATCGCGGTCACGAAATCCGCATAGGCGATTTTCCACACGCCGCCGTGGTGGCCGTGGCCCCCCTTTTTAATGCGCTTGATGACGATCGTCGATTTGGCCTTTTCAGAGGCTGGCATCGCTCACCGCTTCTGTTTGACGTGTTTCTCCAGCTCGGCAAAACTGGGCCGATCGCTTGAGTACAGCACCTTGCGACCGAACTCGACAGCGACCGCCGGTGCATAACCCTGCAAGCTGGCCAGCAGCGTGGCCTTCACGCATTGCAACTCCTTGGTGGACTCATCGCACTTAGCCTCTAGCAGCTTGGCCAGTGGGCTGACGAACCCGTATGCGAGCAGGATGCCAAGGAAAGTGCCGACCAGCGCCGATGCAATCATTGCGCCCAGTTCCGCCGGCGGTTTGCCCACCGAGGCCATGGTCTTCACAACCCCCAGCACCGCTGCCACGATGCCGAAGGCAGGCAAGCCGTCGCCCATAGTTTGCAGCGCATGCGCTGGCACCATGCCTTCGTGGTGATGGGTCTCGATCTCTTGATCCATCAGGCTCTCAATCTCCAGCGGGTTCATGTTGCCGGAGACCATCATGCGCAAGTAATCGCAGATGAACTCCACCAAGTGGTGGTCGCTCGCCACGGTTGGGTGCTTCTGAAACAAGGGGCTCTTGGCCGGGTCCTCGATGTCGGATTCGATCGCCATCATCCCTTCCTTGCGCACCTTGGTCAGAATGTCGTAAAGCAGGGCCATCAGCGCCATATAACGCGCCTTGGTGTGCTTGGAGCCTTGAAACAGTTTGGGCAGCGCGGCCAGCACCGCTTTCAACGTCTTGGCCGGATTGGCGACTAAGAAAGCGCCGATCGCGGCGCCTAAGATGATTGCCAGCTCGTGCGGGGCGGCGTGCGCGACCACCGCCATGTTGCCACCGGTGGCGGCATAGACGCCGAACACGAAGGCGATGACCACCACATAGCCGATGATGACGAACATGTGCCCAACTGCCCCCGCGAGCTGTTCCGCAATGTGCCCCCGCCTGTTGACGGCGACCGCTACGCAGCTGGGGTTTCGGCAGGCGGGCCGCGTAACTTAAAGGGTTAATGTGGCAGCTAGCGGCGCGAAAATGCAGCAATTCCGCCTGCGGTGTGCAGTCCCGCCGCGAGCGGGCTACGCCGCCGGGGCGCTAATAAAAAAAGCCCGGCGCGGTAGCCGGGCAAAGGTCGGAGGAGGAAAGGAGGAAATGCCGCAAGCCAGAGCCGCCCGCCGTTGCGGCGCACAGCGGGCGCATCGAATCGGTCAATGCACAGCGACCTCGTCTTGGCGGACGCTGCCTTTGCCTTTGCCGGCACGCGCCGGCGGCTCGCACAGCCCGCACACGTAATTCTTGGTCAGCTCATAGGTGTGCGTGACGAATTTGCCGCCGCACTTGCAACAAGGGGTGAGCGTCACCATGCCGGCGTCGACGAACTTGACTAGTCGCCAGGCACGCGTGATTGATAGCAGTGGCTCTAGGTTCTGCACCTTAATCTGCTCTATATAGAGCTCGTAGGCCTTGATAATGGCGTCGATCTCTTCTAGCTCGGTCGTTTTGTTTAGATATTCGTAAATGTTCAGGAACAGCGACGAATGAATGTTCGGCTGCCACGTCATGAACCAGTCGGTCGAAAAAGGCAGCATGCCACGCGCCGGTGACTGGCCCTGTACTTCCTTGTACAAACGCAACAGGCGCTCGTAGGAAAGATCGGTCTCCGATTCCAGCACCTGCAGGCGTGCGCCCAGCTTAATCAGCGCAATTGCGCGCTGGATCTGCTTGCTCTCGCTAACAATGCTTTTGATGCGCATGGCAGCCCCTGTCAGGCTACGTCGGCGATTTGACCAGCCATCACGATATGGGCGTGCAGACTCGCCACGGCGCCCGTGCCGGTGGCGCGGCTCTTGCTGTGGCTGGTCAACAATTGCCAGACCATGTCGTCGTCAAAGCGGAAGCGGCAGATCAGTTGGTTGGCGCTCGCGATCTTCAGCAGCTGCGAAGGCGTCAACTGGTCAATGATGCCCGCCACTTCCTCCGAAATGCCGAGCCGGTACATTGCCTGGGCTTTGTCGGCACGGATCATGTGCTGGGCGAGCACGAGGTAAGCGAGGTTAACCTCGCGCACTTCTGCGAGCAGCTGCTCGTTCGGGAAAGCGACGGTGCTCATTGCGGACCTCCTTGTCAGGGGCGATTCCAATCGCCCGCCTTGCGTTGCGAAGTGGATCCCATTGTGAGCAGGGGTCCTGCGCGCTTGAAGCGGCATAGATCCAATCTGCGTGTCGGCGCGTCGGCCGGCGTGCTGTAGGCGTTTTTCTGACAGGCGAACACAGCCGCTGGCGCACGCCCTTGCGCATCGACTAGCTCCTTAAGTCGGCGCGGTTTGTGCCGATAACGCAGTCAGCATTTTGTCTTTCCCCCCGCCCTGCGCGCCGCAGCGACTTCGGTCCTCGGCGCGCTTTTTTTGTCGCCACCGCACGCATCCAGGCACCCGGGCGCATGTGGGCGATGCCGCCGCCGCAGCGCGCCGTCAGGGGCTTGGCGTAGTGGGCCGAAAAGTCGGCTTACACGCGGTGTTTGTCGTCGCATTTCTGCGGTTGAGCGCCGCCTCCTTTGCGGGGGCGCTGCCTAAAGTTCAGCGTGCGCCTCACCGATATGCCAGCCAACGCGGACGTACCGCGTGGCCGCGGAGGCCAGTCGGCAAAGGACCGGCAGCCGCTCGGGCAAAGGTCAGCCAGCCGAACGCAAGCGGCTGCTTCACGAGAGTGGATGGAAAGGAGTTAGGAAATGCCGCAAGTGATTAACACTAACCTGATGTCGCTGAATGCCCAGCGCAATTTGAATGCGTCGCAGTCGGCGATGGCCACGGCCGTGCAGCGTCTGTCTTCAGGCCTGCGCGTCAACAGCGCTAAGGACGACGCCGCCGGCTTGGCGATTGCCGAGCGCATGACCGCACAAGTGCGCGGCATGAATGTGGCAATCCGCAACGCGGCCGATGGCATTTCGCTTGCGCAGACCGCCGAGGGGGCGCTGGCTGCAATCGGCAACAACCTGCAACGGATGCGCGAGCTGGCGGTGCAGGCCGCGAACGCAACCTCGAGCGCGGACCTCGCTGCGCTGAATGCGGAATACCAGGAGTTGGTGGCTGAAAATACGCGGCTGATCGCGGTTACGTCGTTCAACGGCACGGCGCTGTTGTCGGGCTCGATCAGCCTCACTTTCCAGGTGGGCGCGGATAACAATGCGAATAACCGCATCGTCGTCTCGACGACAAGCGGCCTGTCGATTACTTCCGGCAACTTGACATCGCAGGCCAATGCGCAAACGGCAATTTCTAATATGGACACTGCGCTGAACACGGTCAACACGCTACGCGCCACCTTTGGGGCGACGCAGTCCCGTTTCGAGTCTGTGATCAACGGCCTGCAGATCGCCGCCGAGAACGTGGCCGCCTCGCGCAGCCGTATCTTGGACGCCGACTATGCGGCAGAGACTGCGGCGCTTACCCGCGCGCAGATCCTGCAACAAGCGGGCGTGGCAATGCTTGCGCAAGCAAACGCGATGCCGCAAAACGTGCTGTCGCTGTTGCGCGGCTAAGCCGCAGCGGCAAGCCTCAAAAAGGGGCCGAAAGGCCCCTTTTTTGTGGGTGCCCCGCGCCTGCGCAGCCAAACGTGGCGGGCATCGTCCCGGAAAGCCGTGCGCTTTACCCGTTCGGCCGCCATCGCGTACCCCTAGCATGTCGGCGGCGAGGGAAAAATGAGCGAGACCATCGAAGCTGCGCAGCTAGGTCAGGCGTGGGAAAAGTACGGAAAAGAGGCGAGCGTTTTATCGCTGGATTGCTTTGATACGTTAATTTGGCGCACCGTCGCGGAACCTGCCGACGTGTTCTGTGAGCTACCGGCTCCGCTGACGCGCACGCGAAGAATGGTAGCTGAGCGCACGGCGCGCGCGCGCGCGCGGGCGAGCGGCCGACAGGAGGTGACGCTAGAAGAGATTTACCGCATCGCGCTGCCGGCGGCATCGGAAGATGAACGCAACGCTGCGGTCGCAGCCGAATTAGCCGCCGAAAAACGCGTCTGCCGTGCCTTTGCGCCAGCGGTCGCGCTGATCCGCGCCGCGAAGGCGAACGGAGCACGCGTGATCGTCGTCAGCGATACCTACCTGACTGCCACGCAGCTGGCAGCGCTGATTGACGCAGCCGCCGGCGAACCGCTTGCGGGCCTGCTCGACGCGATTTTCTGCTCTTGTGACTACGGCGTTTCCAAATGCGACGGATTGTTTCGTCATGCGCTGCGGCATCTGAAGGTGGCGCCACAGCGGGTTCTGCACATTGGGGATAACACGCAGGCAGACCTGCGCGCACCGCGTGCATTGGGTATTCGTGCTTATCAGCTGCTGGCCGGCGATGCGAGCTGGCAGCAGCAATGGCGCATGGAAGCCGCCGCATTAGTGCTCGCTGATCCTGCCTTGCGTGCGCAGCGTGCTCCGCATCTGCCCTACCGGCTGTTGCTGGCCGCCCAGCCGCCACCAGCAGCGCGAGCTGAACGCCTCGGTTTCGGCACGCTTGGCCCGGTGATGTACGCATTCGCAGATTGGGTCCGCAACGAGGCACGTACGCTTGCGGCTGAAGGCCGGCCCGTGAAAGTTGGGTTTCTGATGCGCGACGGCTACCTAGCCTGGCAGGTCTATCAGCTGCTTAAGCAAGCGGAGGACCCTCCTGCCGCGGCCGTCGAGATGAGCCGTTTTACAGCATTTGCCGCCTCGCTGCGGACAATCGATGACATCCTGGACTATTTTGCTCTGGTGGAAGATGGACTTGCGCCCGCCGCGCTTGGCAAGCAACTGTTGCTTACACCGGAGGAGGTGGCGCGTGTATCGCCCGATGGCCGCTGCGAGCGTTTTCAAGCCGCGGTGCTGCAGCCTGCGTGGGCCAGGCGGATTTTTGAACGCTCAGCACAGTTCCGGCGACGGTTGCTGGCACACGTTCGACAGGTATTGGAGCTGCAGCCAGGGCAGATTTTGCTACTGGTAGACCTCGGTTACGCGGGGACTGTTCAGAACCGCATCCAGCATCTATTCGCAGAAGAGCTTAGGGTAGAGGTCGCGGGGCGCTATCTGCTGCTGCGCGATGTGCCGCGCAGTGACGATGCGCGGCGAGCTTTTTTTGGTCCCGACCGGCTGGACGCCCGCCTGCTCGAATGCCTGCAAACGTATGTGGCAGCGCTTGAACAGCTGAGTGGGGTCTCTGCAGGTTCGGTTGTCGATTATTCGCCAATCGGCGAACCGGTGCGCAAATCCGTCGTGCAAAACGCGCAGGCAGAGGCCTTCCGCGTCGCGGCGCAACGCGCCTGCCTGCGGTTTGTGGCGGAGGCGGTGCAGTTCGATCGGGTGCAGCGCATCGACGCGGAGGCGCGCTGGCAGGGCGCGCTCGCCTGCCTGGCGCGGCTGCTCCTACTGCCCGCGAAGGCCGAGGCGGAGCAGTGGGCGGCGTCAACGCACGATGTCAATCTGGGCGTCGCCGACGTGCTACCGCTTGTAAATCTACACGCCGCGCGCGAAGACTTGCGCCGGTTGGGGGCGGTTTATGCGCGCAGCGCGCCGCGCGTGCTTGCCAGCGCCGAGCTGAGCTGGGCAGGGCATGAAATCGCGCTCGCGCATCTGACGCGAGCGCGCCTGGGAATCGATCTGCGGGTGACTGACCTGCAGGATCATGCGCTGCAGCTGCCGGCCATGGTTGCGCGCAACGGTGCCGTCACGCGCATCACGGTGCACGCGCTGCCGACATTCGAGGGTTTCTACGCGGCTTTGATTCCGGTTGGCCGCGGGGAATACGCTGTCGGCGCGCAGTTCGGCGCCATTTGCGAATGGCTGCAGCTGGAGTCGGCGCGCTTGGTGCCGCAGCGGCGGCAATTCGAAGCGTTCTATCGCGCAGGCGAGGTGGATTTAACCGCTGCGGCCGTGCATGAGGGCATTGCGGCGTATGACGGCGGCTTGCTGCATTGCCTTCATGAGCATGCTTTCTCGTATTTCGAGCCGACCGCGCCAGCGGGCAACGAGCCGCTGGTGCTGCGCATTGTGTTCCGCCCGCTCGTGGAGAGGCGGCGCGGCGATGTGAACACGGCCGCTGCCGTACCGCACGCCGCGGGGCGCGAGGCTTAGCGGCTTCGGCGCAGACTGACGTCACCGGGGGGTCGGATGGCTGCACTGCAGATCGCACAGGACCTGTTGCGCACCGTCGGGCCGGGGCGCATCGCGCTAACCGACGCCGAGCCCAGCCTGGAAACTGCACTGCGCATGGCCGGGTGCGTGGTCGCGCCGTTTGACGTGCGAGCGCCGATGTCACAGCGCGTGGATACTGTGGTGGTGGGGGCGGCAACCCTGACTGCCTTTGCGGATCGGCCGGCGGAACTGTTTGCGGGGCTGTGGCTAGCCGGCAGTCGTTTCGTCGCCCTGCTGGCGAACACGGCGCGGGCGGCGCTAGCGGCGCTCGGCACAGCGGCCTTCACCGACCATTGGTTGGCTGCCGCCATCGAGTCGGGCTTCCGCCGCGCGGTGGCCGGCTTTCGGGTAGCTGACTACGCAGCTGCGAATGACCCGCTGCTGCCGCCACTGCTTGTGCTGGAGCGGGTGGAGGAGCTCGACGCGGGCACAAGCTCGCTGCAGTGGCTGCGCGTGATTCGCGACCTACACACGGACATGACACGCGAGGCCGGCGCGCGGGCGGAGGCGCACCTCGTGCGCTATGCGCTCGCCGCGCAGTGGGTGCGGGAGGGCGATACAGTGCTCGACTGTGCGTGCGGACTCGGCTGCGGCACCGCGCTGTTGGCGGCGCAGTCGCGTGGCAGGCGTTTTATAGGCATTGACGTTGACGCTGACGCGATCGGCTACGCGCGGGCGCATTTTGGCGCGCGCTACGCAGTGCAGTTCGAGGTTGCCGATGGCGCGCAGCTTGCGCTGCTGCCGGCGGGCTCGGTGGATTTGATTGTCTCGTTTGAGACGCTGCAGCACGTGCCTGACGATGAAGCTTTAATGGCGGAATTCGCGCGCGTGCTGAAGCCGGATGGCCGCCTCATCGTCAGCGTACCGAATCAATGGGTCGGCGACAGCGGGCGGGATTCGAACCCACACCACCTGCACGTGTTCGACTGGCCGCGGCTGGCGGCGGTCTTGCAGCGTCGCTTCTTGATCGAAAAGCGCTTCCGGCAGGAGGCGCCGGGTGGCTTCAAGCTGACCGCTGCTGCCCGCTGCCTGCAAGAGTGGCCGCTCGACTATCCGGAGGTTGAAACCGAATGGTGGGTAGCCGTGGCCGCGGCCGATCCGCGCCGCGGCGCAGGCCAGCCATACGAACATCCCGCCTTCGGTGCATCAGTGCGGGCCGGTGCGGCCGTTGCTGACTTCGGCCGACATTACGACAACCCGTGGCTGTATCGGCCCCTCGTG
>JANWXE010000021.1 GCA_025055385.1 Burkholderiaceae bacterium
ATGGAGCTGTACATCGTCACCGGCGCCTCGCGCGGCCTGGGGCGCGCGCTGGCGCAGCAGTTGCTGCAGCCGCAGCGGCTGCTGCTGACGATCGCGCGCCGGCCCGACCACACGCTGGAGGCGCTGGCGGCGATGAAAGGCGCGAAGATCGAGCAGTGGGCGCTCGACCTGGCGCACGGCGTGGGCGCGGCGGCGCGCCTGGAAGCCTGGCTGCACGCGCAGCCGCGCGAGCGCTTCGGCCGCGCCACGCTGATCAACAATGCCGGGTTGCTCGGCCGCGTCGGCCCGCTCGATGCGGCCGACGCCGAGACGCTCGCCACCGTGCTGCGCGTCGACCTGGAGGCGGCGCTGCTACTGACGAGCGCTTTCCTGCGGGCGACGCGCCCGTGGGCGGCCGAGCGGCGCGTCCTGAATGTCTCCTCCGGCGCCGGCCGGCGCCCGATCGCCGGCTGGGCCGCCTACTGCGCGGCCAAGGCGGGACTCGATCATTTCGCCCGCGTGGTCGCGTTAGACGAGCAGCGCTTGCCGAATCCGGCACGCATCGTGTCGCTCGCGCCGGGCATCATCGACACCGACATGCAGGCCGAGCTGCGCGCCGCCGATCCGGCCGACTTTCCGGACCTCGAGCAGTTCCGCGCGTTCAAGGCGCAGGGTCAGCTCGCGACACCCGAAGCGGCTGCCCAGCGCCTGCTCGCCTACCTTGCGCGTGCGGATTTCGGCAGCCAGCCGGTGGCCGACGTGCGCGACGCTTGAACCGGACCCGCCCCATGCGATCCGACCCGCCACCGCCTGCGCAGGACGACCATCCGATCATCGCCGAGCGCCGCGCCAAGCTTGCGCGGCTGCGGGCGCGCGGGCCGGCGTTTCCAAACGACTTTGTGCGCACCGCTCATGCCGGCGACTTGCAGGCGCGCTACGCCGCCGCCGATCGCGACGCCTTAGCGCGCGAGAACGTCGAGGTGGCCCTTGCCGGCCGCATGATGCTCAAGCGCGTGATGGGCAAGGCCAGCTTCGTCACCCTGCAAGACGGCTCCGGGCGCATCCAGCTGTACGTCACGCCAGAAGACCTCGGCACTGACCTCTACGAAGAATTCAAGCACTGGGATTTGGGCGACATCGTCGGCGCGCGAGGCGTGCTGTTCCGCACGCAGAAGGGCGAGCTGTCGGTGCGCTGCCGCGCGCTGCGCCTGCTGGTCAAGTCCTTGCGCCCGCTGCCGGACAAGTTCCACGGCTTAGAAGACCGCGAAGCGCGCTATCGCCAGCGCTATGTTGACCTGATTGTCAATGAAGCCTCACGCGCCACTTTCGTGACGCGCAGCCGTGCCATCGAGGTGATGCGGCGCTTCATGATCGAGCACGGTTTCCTCGAGGTCGAAACACCGATGCTGCAGGTCATACCCGGCGGAGCGGCAGCAAAACCCTTCGTCACGCACCACAACGCGCTCGGCATCGATATGTATCTGCGCATTGCGCCGGAGCTGTATCTGAAGCGGCTGCTGGTAGGCGGCTTCGAGCGCGTCTTCGAAATCAACCGCAATTTCCGCAACGAGGGTTTGTCGCCGCGCCACAACCCCGAATTTACGATGATGGAGTTCTATGCCGCGTACCATGATTACCGCTGGCTGATGGACTTCACCGAGGCGCTGCTGCGTGAGGTGGCGGTGGCGGCCACCGGCGCGGCCGTGCTGAGCTATCAGGGTCAGACAATCGACCTCTCGCGCCCTTTCGAGCGGCTGACCATTGTGGAGGCAATGCGCCGCTACGCGCCACAGTACAGCGAGGCGCATCTGGCCGACCGCGACTTCCTGCATGCGGAACTGGCCCGCTTGGGCCGCACGCTTGCGCAGGAGGTCGGGCTCGGGACGCTGCAACTGGCCCTATTCGAAGAGACCGTGGAAGAGAAGCTCGTGCAGCCAACTTACATCGTGGACTATCCGGTGGAAGTCTCGCCGCTGGCGCGCGCCTCCGATACGCGACCGGAGATCACTGAGCGCTTTGAGCTGTACATCGCGGGACGAGAAACCGCCAACGGTTTCTCCGAGCTCAACGACCCAGAGGACCAGGCGGCGCGCTTCCAGCAGCAGGTCCGGGCGCGCCAGGCCGGCGACGACGCAGCAATGTACTACGATGCCGATTATGTGCGCGCGCTGGAATACGGCATGCCGCCGGCGGCCGGCTGCGGTGTTGGCGTGGACCGCTTCGTGATGTTGCTGACCGACGCGCCCAGTATCCGCGACGTGCTGCTGTTTCCGCATCTGCGCCCCGAGGAGCGGGCATGACGGCCGATCTCGCGCGGCTGCAAGTGTTGCAGCGGCGTTTGGCTGCCCGTGCTGATGTCGCGCCACCAGCCGGCTGGCTGACGGTTCGCCTCGGACAGCACGCGATCGGTGTCACGAGCCCAGAAGTCGGCCGCTTTCTGGCCGCGCGTCAGGCGCGCTGTACCGTGCGTGATGGCGTGCTGCAGTTAGCCGCGGACGGTATGGATTTCCGCACCCGCTCTGCGTTGCTGGCCGAGATCGCCCAGCGCCTGCACGAGGCAGGACTGCTCGCCGGCTGGCGCGACGAACCGCTCGAGGTACGGCCGCTTGGCGGCGGTGAGGCACTTGCCACCATCGAGCGCGCCGCCTGCCGCACGCTCGGCATCGCCACCTCGGCCGTCCACATGAACGCGTTTACCCCGCAGGGGGCGTTGTGGGTGGCGCGTCGCGCCGACCACAAGGCGGTCGATCCCGGGCTGTGGGACAACCTGGTCGGCGGCATGGTCGCGGCCGGCGAAACGGAGCTGCAGGCGCTCGCGCGCGAGGCCCGCGAGGAAGCGGGGCTCGATCTTGCCGCGCTCGCCCTCCAGCGCGGCGGTGTGGTGCTCGAGCGGCGCCCAGTGCCAGAAGGCTATTTGATCGAACGTGTGCAGGTATTCGATACTGAAATCCCCGCCGGCGTTGTACCTCGCAATGAGGACGGTGAAGTGGCGGTGATCGAATGCTGGGATGCGGCGGCCGTTGTCGACGAGATCGAGCGCGACGGCTTCACGCTGGAGGCAGCGCTCACCACGCTGGACGCCCTGCTGCGGCGCGCATGATCGATCCGGTCGTCCTGTTTTTCCTGCTCGGGGTGCTGGCGCGGCTGGCCAAGAGCGACCTGCGCCTGCCGGAAGCGTTATACGAGGCCCTGTCGATCTACCTGCTGCTAGCCATCGGACTGAAAGGCGGTGCCCAACTCGCTGAGCAGCCGGTCAGGGCCCTCCTGCCACAGGTGTTGGCCGCCGTCGCTCTGGGCGCTGTTATTCCATTGCTGCTGTTCCCGGTCCTGCGGCGTGTGGGCCGGCTGCCACGCGCTGACGCTGCCTCCATTGCCGCCCACTACGGGTCCGTGTCCGTCGTCACTTTTGCCGTCGGCCTCAGCGCGCTGGCACAACGCCATATTAGCGCCGAACCCTATATGCCGCTGCTGGTAGCGCTGATGGAAACCCCGGGAATCGTCACCGGAGTCGTGCTGGCGCGCGCCGGCGGTGCGCGTCGCATCCACTGGGGAACGCTTACGCACGAGGTGTTGTTCGGCAAGAGCGTGTTGCTGTTGCTCGGTGGGCTAGCGATCGGAGCTCTGGCCGGCCCGGGCGGGCTTAAGCCGATCGAGCCCCTATTCATGGACCTGTTTAAGGGCGTACTGGCGCTTTTTCTGCTGGAGATGGGGCTCGTTGCCGGCGGCCGGCTGCACGATCTTCGACGCGCTGGGGCCTTTCTGGTGGCCTTCGGTGTAGGCGCCCCGCCTCTTCTTGGCGCACTCGGCGCCATCGTCGGCCACTTGATCGGACTAAGCCTAGGTGGCACCACCTTGCTGGCAACGCTGGCGGCGAGTGCCTCCTACATTGCCGCGCCCACTGCGATGCGTATCGCGGTGCCGGAGGCAAATCCCGCGCTCTCAATCGGGGTCGTACTGGGCGTTACTTTTCCGTTCAACATCATGCTCGGCATCCCGCTGTATCTTCAGTATGCGCGCTGGCTGGGGAGCTGAGCATGCGAGCACATCAAAAGACGCTGCTGGTGGTCATCGCCGAGGCAACACTGGAGAAGGCCCTGATACGCGACGCGCGCGCCGTCGGCGCGCCCGGCAACACCAACACGGAGGTCCGCGGCGGCGGGGAACGCGGCGAACGCGAAGCGGCCTGGGAAGCGGACCGCTCCATCGAGATGAAAGTAATCTGCGAGGGCGCTGTGGCCCAGCGGCTTGCGGAACACGTACTGGCCTGCTATGCCCCGAATTACGCGGTCACGCTGTTTACCGCCGCCGTCGGTGTCTTCCGCCCGGAAAAATTCTGATCCCGTCAGTTGGTCTCCTCAATCCATGCCATCTGGATCGCTTCCAGGATTTTTTCACCGCAGCGCTTCGGATCGTCGGCAAAACCCGGCAACTGCAAAATCCAGTTATAGAGGTCGACGAAGTTGACGGTGCGCGGATCGACCTCCGGGTACTGCTCGGCCAGGGCGAGCGCAATCTCCCGCGAATCGGTCCATTTCATCGGCCACCCTCCTTGACCTGGTTAATCGAGTATTTTGGAATTTCAATCACCAGATCGTGATCCTTGACGATCGCCTGGCACGACAAGCGCGAGGTCGGCGTCAGGCCCCAGGCCTTGTCCAGCAGATCGTCCTCATCCTCGTCGCTCGGATCCAGCGAGTCAAAGCCCTCGCGCACGATGACATGGCAGGTCGTGCAGGCGCACGACATCTCGCAGGCATGCTCGATCTCGATGCCGTGTTCGAGCAGATTCTCGCAGATGCTCTTACCTGAGGCGGCATCGATCACGGCGCCCGCAGGGCAGATCGTTTCGTGCGGCAGAACCCGGATTTTCGGCATCGTCAGCCGCGTGCGAATTCGTCGAGCCGATGTCCGGCCAGCGCAGCCCGGATCGAGCGGTCCATGCGGCGGGCGGCAAAGTCATCGGTGGCGCGCGTCAAGCGCTCGATCGCTTGCCGGATCGCCTCCGCATCGTCGCCGGCAGCTGTCTGCGCCAACGCGTCCAGCTCGCGCTCGATGACGCTGCGTTCTTCAGCGCTCAGCAGATCGCCGTCGCTAGCGAGCGCTGCGCGCACCGCCTCCTGCAGGCGTTGCGCCTCGACCTGCTGCTCCCGCAGCGCCCGCGCCCGCATGTCGGCCTCGGCGGCGCCGAGCGACTCCTGCAGCATGCGAGCGACCTGTTCGTCGGTAAGACCGTACGACGGCTTCACGGTCACCCCGGCTTCCACACCCGTCGTGGTTTCGCGCGCCGACACCGACAGCAGTCCGTCGGCGTCCACCTGGAAGGTGACGCGCACGCGCGCTAGCCCGGCTGCCATCGGCGGAATGCCGCGCAACTCGAAGCGCGCCAGCGAACGGCAGTCGCCCACCAGCTCGCGCTCGCCCTGCACGACATGGATCGTCATCGCCGTCTGCCCGTCCTTGAAAGTGGTGAACTCCTGCGCACGCGCCACTGGGATCGTCGAGTTGCGCGGGATGATCTTTTCCACCAGCCCGCCCATCGTCTCCAGCCCCAGCGACAGCGGCACCACGTCCAGCAGCAGCCAGTCGTCGCCGGCGGCGCGATTGCCGGCCAGCAGGTTGGCCTGCATCGCTGCCCCCAGCGCCACCACCTTGTCCGGGTCGATGTCCGCCAGCGGCGGCTGACCGAACAGATCGGCTACCGCCCGACGCACATGCGGCATCCGCGTTGCGCCACCGACCAGCACGACGCCTTTGACCTCGCCCGGCGCGAGGCCTGCATCGCGCAGCGTCCGCCGCGTCGCATCCAGCGTCTTCTCCACCAGGTGCTGCGTCATCGCCGAGAAGGCGTCCACGCCGATGGTCAGATTGATCCAGCGGCCGCTTGTCAGGCGCGCCTGCACGGTGGCGTGCGGCTGCTGCGACAGCGCCTCCTTGGCGGCGCGCGCTTTTATCGTCAGCAGGCTGACGTCCTCCGGCGGCAGCAGCGACAGTTGCGCCTGCTCCAGGATCCAGCAATAGAGCCGGTGGTCGAAGTCGTCGCCGCCGAGCGCGCTGTCGCCACCGGTGGCGAGGACCTCAAAGACGCCCTTCGTCAGCTTCAGGATAGAGATATCAAAGGTGCCGCCGCCGAGATCGTAGACGGCGTACACCCCCTCGGCGGCGTTGTCCAGGCCATAGGCCAGCGCTGCCGCCGTCGGCTCGTTGAGCAGCCGAAAGACGTTCAGGCCCGCCAGGCGCGCGGCGTCGCGTGTGGCCTGGCGCTGCGCGTCGTCGAAGTACGCTGGCACTGTGATCACGGCGCCAGTTAGCTCGCCGCCTAACGCGGCCTCTGCCCGCCGTCGCAGCACCGACAGGATCTCCGCCGACACCTCCACGGGGCTCTTGATGCCGGCCACCGTGCGGATCTGCAGCATGCCCGGGGCGTCGACGAAGTCGTAGGGCAGGTTCTCCACGTGCTCGACGTCGCGCACGGCCCGCCCC
>JANWXE010000059.1 GCA_025055385.1 Burkholderiaceae bacterium
GTCACCGTCACCTGCGGCGCCAGCGTTTTCAGCGCGCGCGTGACGCGGTTCACGCAGCCGTTGCAATGCATGCCGGCAATCTCGAAGACCTGCTGCATAAATGCCTCCTTTTTTGCCACGATAGCGCGCTCGGTAAACTGCCCGCACCCCCGCGAACCGAATGCGTCTATGGACCGTGCCTCGATTCCGCCGGCGCTGAAGGCCGAGATTCTGTCCGAAGCGCTGCCGTACATCCGCCGCTTCCACGGCAAGACGATTGTCGTCAAATACGGCGGCAACGCGATGGTCGACCCGCAGCTGAAGGAGAGTTTCGCGCACGACGTGGTGCTGCTGAAACTGGTCGGCATGAAGCCGGTGGTCGTGCACGGCGGTGGCCCGCAGATCGACGAGGCCTTGCAGCGGGTGGGAAAAAAATCGACTTTCGTGCAGGGCATGCGCGTCACCGATGCGGAGACCATGGAAGTGGTCGAGTGGGTGCTGGCCGGCAAGATGCAGGGCGAGCTCGTCACCCTGATCAACCGCTACGGCGGTCAGGCCGTCGGCCTGACCGGCAAGGACGGGGGCTTGATCCGCGCGCGCAAGCTGACGATGCCGGACCGCGACGATCCGGCCAAGCACCACGACCTCGGCTGGGTGGGGGAGATCGAATCGATCAACCCGGCCGTGGTCAAGGCCCTGCAGGACGACGCCTTCATTCCGGTCATTTCGCCGATCGGCTTCGGCGCCGACGGCGAAACCTACAACATCAACGCCGACGTGGTGGCCGGCAAGATCGCCGAGATCCTGCGCGCCGAAAAGCTGGTGATGCTGACCAACACGCCAGGCGTTCTGGACAAAAATGGCCGCTTGATCACCGGCCTGACCGCGCGCGAAATCGACGCGCTGTTTGCCGACGGGACGATCTCCGGCGGCATGCTGCCGAAGATCTCCTCCGCGCTGGAGGCGGCCAAAAGCGGGGTCAATTCTGTGCACATCATCGACGGCCGCGTCGATCACTGCCTGCTGCTGGAGATCCTGACCGACGCGGGCGTCGGCACGATGATCCGCAGCCACTGAGCCGATGCCGCGCGCACGGCGCCGCCGCCCGGCGCAGCAGCCCGCCGCCGCTGGCCGCAGGCCGGCGCCGGTGTGGTTCTTCGACCTGGACGACACGCTGCACGATGCCACGCAGGCGATCGCGGCGACGATTGACCGCCGCATGACCGACTACGTCGTGCGCCACCTCGCCGTCGCGCAGCCGCAGGCCGAGCACCTGCGGCTGACCTACTGGCGCCGCTATGGCGCCACCCTGCTGGGGCTGATGCGGCATCACGCGGTCGATCCGCACCACTTCCTGCGCGAGACGCATGATTTCGACGTCTTGCACCTGCTGCGCGCCGAGCGCGGTCTGGCGCGCCTGTTTGCGCGTCTGCGCGGGCGCAAGGTGCTGCTGACCAATGCGCCGCAGCGCTACGCGCAGGCGATCGTGCGCGAACTGGCCCTGCATCGGCAACTGGATGCGCACGTGTCGATTGAACGAATGCGGGTACACGGCACCTGGCGGCCGAAACCCTCGCGCGCGCTGCTACGCCACATGCTGGCCCGCGAGGGGCTGGCATCGCGCGACCAGGTGCACCGCGCGTTGCTGGTCGAGGACAATCCGGCCAACTTAAAGGCGGCGCGCGCGGTCGGTTTCCGCACCGTGCTGATCACGCGCCACGCGCGGCGCGGCCCGCGCGGGCGCAGCGCGTACATCGACCTGCGCATCCGCTCGGTGCACGAGCTGGCACGCCGCCTGCCCGCGGCGGCCACGCGTTGTTAGCCAGCTGCCGCTAAGCTTCGCCACCATTTGCTGGAGCCAGAAACATGCCTGCTGCCCGACGCGGTTTTCTGAGCCGGTTCTTTTCCGGCCTGTGGGCTATTGTCGACGGCGCGCGCCGCCTGACACTGAACTTGCTCTTTCTGCTGCTGCTGATTGCTCTGGCCGCCGCTCTGTTGATGGACCGGCGGCCGCGGCTACAAGATGAGACCACGCTGGTGCTCGCGCTGCAGGGCCGCATCGTCGAGCAGTACACCGGCGGGCGGCTTGAGGCGGCAATGTCCGAACTGCTGGGTGAGGTGCGGCGCGAAATCCAGCTGCGCGACCTGCTCGATGCCCTGGAGGAGGCCGCCGGGGATGCGCGGATCAACCGCGTGCTGCTGCTGACCGACGACCTCACCGGCGCGGGCTTCGCCACCTTGCGCGAGGTGGCCGCCGCCCTGCAGCGCGTGCGCGCCGCTGGCAAGCAGGTCATCGCCTGGGGATCCGCCTTCGACCAGCGGCAGTATTACCTGGCCGCGCATGCTGATGAGGTGTATCTGCATCCCCTGGGCGCCGTGCTGTTGCGCGGCTTCGGCGGCTGGCGCAACTATTACCGCGAGGCGCTCGATAAGCTAGGTGTCACCGTGCACGTGTTTCGCGCCGGCCAGTTCAAGAGCTTTGCCGAGCCATTTACGCAGAGCGGCCCTTCAAAAGAGGCGCTGGAAGACGAGGCGCGCTGGCTTCATGATGCCTGGCAGCTGTACGTGACAGAGATTGAGACCGCGCGCAACCTGCCAGCCGGGTCGATCGCGCGCCTAATCGACGGCTTGCCGCAGCGCTTGCGGCTGGCGGGCGGCGATCCGGCGCGGCTGGCGCTGGATGAAAAACTGGTCGATGGGCTGAAGACACGCGATGAGCTGCGCGCGCTGCTCATCGAACGTGGGCGCAAGGACGATGCGCGCGAGACGTTTCGCCAAATCGCATGGACCCAGTACCTAAGTGCGATCGACAAGCGCCAATCGGCTCGGGGCGAGGCCGTTGGCGTCGTCGTTGCCCAGGGCGAGATCGTCGACGGCGAGGCGCCGCAGGGCTTAATTGGCGGGCGCACGGTGGCCGACTTAATCCGCCGCGCCCGGGACGACGAGCGCGTCAAGGCGGTCGTGCTACGCGTCGACTCGCCGGGCGGCATGCTGCTGCCGTCCGAAATGATCCGGCGCGAGCTGGAGATTACGCGCGCGGCGGGAAAGCCAGTGGTCGTGTCGATGGGCGACACCGCTGCCTCCGGCGGCTATTGGATTGCAATGGCTGCCGATGAGGTCGTTGCCGATGCAGCCACCGTAACTGGCTCGATCGGCGTCTTTGCTCTGTTGCCCACAGTTGACAAAGCATGGGACAAGCTCGGTATCCGCACCGGCGGCGTGGCGACCACCTGGCTGGCTGGTGCCGCCGATCCGCGCCGGCCGCTAGACCGCCGCATCGGTGAGCTTGTGCAGATCGCGATCGAACACAGTTACCGCCAGTTCCTGGCGGTCGTCGCAGGTGCCCGCAAGCTGTCGGTCGAACAGCTGGATGCGCTCGCGCAAGGACGGGTCTGGACGGGCCGTCAGGCCCAGCAGCGCGGTCTGGTCGATTCGTTGGGTGGCTTAAACGATGCGATTGCGAGCGCCGCTGCCCGGGCCCAGCTAGGCGACGACTACGAGGTGTTGTACGTGGAGCGCGAGCCACGCGGTCTGGACCGTTACCTCTCCCTGTTGCTGGGTGAGGTGCTGCGCGCCGCGCGCGCCTACCTGGGCTGGGACCTGGCCGCCGTGGACTGGCTCCTGCGCACGCGCACAGACCTTGGCACCGATCTGCGCTGGCTCGGGGGCGCCGTGCGGGACCCGTTGACGACATACTCGCACTGCCTGTGCCGGCTGTGGTGAGTGTGCGCGGGCGGACCCCGGCGGAGGCTTGCCCGCGTGCCGCCCCTTTCCGCTAGATTCATTGCCCGCGAGCACCCATGGACGCCAAGCCCGACACCCTCCCGACCGCGGGCGCCGCCGCCCCGCGCCGGCGCGCGCCCGGCGCGCGCCGGCTGCAGATCTTGCAGACGCTGGCGGCGATGCTGGAGGACCCGCGCGGCGAAAAGATCACGACGGCGGCGCTGGCGGCCAAGCTGTCGGTGTCGGAGGCAGCCCTTTACCGCCACTTCGCCAGCAAGGCGCAGATGTTCGAGGGGCTGATCGAGTTCATCGAAAGCTCGGTCTTCGGCCTGATCAACGACATCGCAACGCGCGAGGCCTCGGGGCTGCGGCAAGTGCGGGCGATCGTGCTGATGCTGCTGGAGTTCGCGCAGGCAAATCGCGGCATGACGCGCGTGCTGATCGGCGATGCGCTGGTCAACGAGCACGACCGTCTGCAGGAGCGCATGAACCAGTTCATGGACCGCGTCGAGGCGTCGATCCGACAGAGTTACCGCGTGGCTATCTCGCGTGAGGAGCTGCCGCCCCAGTTCGACGCTGCCGCGCGTGCCGCCCTCGTCACGGCCTTTGTCATTGGCCGCTGGCACCGTTTTGCCAAAAGCGGGTTCCGGCGTGCGCCGGCGGAAAACGTCGAAGCGCAGTTGCCCGCGCTCCTAGTGTGAGGCGCGCGCCGCGCGCTCGCGCCAGGCCTGTCGCAGGGCGAGGCCCAGGAGGGCGAGCAGCGCCGCGAAGCCAAGCAGCGACCAGTGCGGCACCGTCAGGCCCAGCAGCGACCACTCCACGCGCAAACAGTCGCCGTCGCCGCGAAACAGACGCGGCAGCCACACGGCCAGCGGGAAATCTTCGTGGAACCACTGGAAAGGCCGGCCGCAGCCCAGCTGCTCGGGTGGGTTTGCCAGCAGCCAGCTATGCCAGATCGCCACCCCGCCACCGGCGGCAGTGGCCACGAGGGCGGTGCCGATGACGGCAATCCGGGTCCAGCTGCCGGTGCGGGCGGCTGCCGCGGCGGCCGCAAGCAGCCCGCCCGCTAGCATGCCGACTCGTTGGAGGACGCACAGCGGGCAGGGCGCCAAGCCCACGACGTGTTGCAGGTACAGTGCGGCCGCGAATACGGCTGCCACCCAGGCAGCAGCGGCAACGAGCAGGGTGCGCGATGAGAGGCCGTTCATGCGTCAACGGCAGCCGTCGCCGCTAGCCGGCTGCAAACGGCGCAGGCTGGATCCCGCGGCACCCGGACGGTGTTAAACGTCATCCTGAGAGCGTCAAACAGCAGCAAGCGGCCATGCAACGAGACGCCAGCCGCCTCGCCGACGATCAGCTTCAACGCTTCGGCGGCCTGCAGCGTGCCGATGACGCCCGTCACCGGCGCGAAGATGCCGAGCAGCGCGCACGGCTCGTCCTCGACCTCGCCGGCGGCAAACAGGCACGCATAACAGGGGCTGTCCGTCCGACGGCGGTCAAAGACGGCCAGCTGGCCGTCGAAACGTACCGCGGCACCCGAGACCAAGGGGCGGCCGTGACGGACGCAGGCGCGGTTGACCGCGTGGCGGGTGGCAAAGTTGTCCGAGCAGTCCAGCACCACATCGACAGTGCGCACCAGCGCATCCAACGCGGCGGCGTCGACACGCTGCTCCAGCGCGACAAGCTCTACGTCGGGATTAACTGCTGCTAGCGTCTGCAGCGCAGAGCGGGCTTTCGGCAGGCCGATTCGCTCTGTGGTGTGCAAAATCTGCCGCTGCAGGTTGGTGAGATCCACCGCGTCGCCGTCAGCGAGCACCAGGCGCCCCACACCGGCGGCAGCCAGGTACAGCGCAGCCGGCGATCCAAGACCCCCAACACCGATGACTAGCGCTGAGGCGGTGCGGATACGCTGCTGGCCCTCAATGCCGATCTCATTCAGCAGGATATGGCGCGAGTAGCGCAGCAGTTGCCGGTCGTCCATGGCCAGATGCGCGGGCGCGGCGGGCGCGCCGGCGCCATTTCAGTTTTTCGGTGCAGCCGCGACGCTGTCGCGCGGCTTGGCGGTCTCCACCGGCAGACCCTTCAAGTAGTTAAGCGCTTGCTTCAGCTGGTAATCGTCTGCGCTGCCCCACTCGTAGCGGCGCGAGCTGGTGGTGCGCTCGCTTGCGGGCGCCGTTGGGGCAGCACCGCTTGGCCCAGCCTTTTTGTCTTCCAGGTGCCGTGCGAGATCGGCCTCGCGCACAGTCACACCAGCAAAATTGCCCTCGGGCGTGTCTTCGACGATCAAATCCGGCACGATGCCCTTGGCTTGAATCGAGCGCCCGCTCGGCGTGTAGTAGCGGGCAGTCGTCAGTTTGATGGCGGCCGGACCGTCGGGCCCATGGCTGATTGGAATAATGGTTTGCACTGAGCCTTTGCCAAAGGTACGGGTGCCCATTACGGTGGCACGCTTGTGATCCTGCAACGCGCCAGCGACGATCTCTGAGGCCGAAGCGCTGGCGTTATTCACCAGTACCACCATGGGCACGCTCTTTACATCTGGCGGCAGCTTGGCAATCGCATCCTCACCGCGGCCGCGTAGATAATCTTCTGGTGCGGCGTAGTACCGGCGGCGCGCGTCCTCGGTGCGGCCGTCGGTGGATACCACCAGCGCGCGCCGCGGCAGGAAGGCGGCGGATACCCCGACCGCCGCATGCAGTAGGCCGCCGGGGTCGTTGCGCAGGTCTAGCACGAGGCCTTTCAGCGGCCCCTGCCTGAATAGGTCTGTCAAATGGCGAGCCAGATCCTCGGCTGTGCGTTCCTGGAACTGCGTGATGCGCACAAAAGCATATCCGGGTTCAACGAGGCGCGCGCGCACCGACTGCACTTTGATGATGTCGCGGGTCAGCTTGAGTTCGAGCGGCTTGGCCTCGCCCTTGCGCAAGATCGTTAACACGACATCGGTGCGCGGCTTGCCCCGCATCAACTTAACCGCCTCTGTGAGTGTCATGCCGCGCGTCAGCTTGTCGTCGATCTTGATGATCAGATCACCGGCCTTGATTCCGGCGCGCGCCGCCGGCGTGTCATCAATCGGCGCAATCACTTTGATGGCGCCATCCTCAGCGCTAACCTCGATACCCAGGCCGCCGAACTCACCCTGGGTGCCGGCCTGCAAGTCGCGGAAGGCATCGGCATCGAGAAATGCTGAGTGCGGATCAAGCCCGCTTAGCATCCCCGAGATCGCCTCTTGAATCAGTTTCTTGTCGTCGACCGGCTCGACATAGTTGGCCTTAATCGCCCCGAACACGTCGGTGAATTGGCGGATTTCCTCCAGCGGGATCGGTCCACGCGCATCGCGGAATGCGTACGCGGAAATGCCCAGGCTGATCGCCACCCCAGCGATCGCACCAATGCCAACCAAGCCCACATGACGCATGCGACCGCTCATCGAACCTCCTTGCGCCCCTGTTGCTGCTGCGCGCGACAGCGCTTGGCAGCTTAGCGCGCCTGCACCCACTTCAACGGGTCGACAGGCCGACCCTCGTAACGGATTTCAAAGTATAGGCCTGAAAGAGCATTTCCCCCGGTGTTGCCGACGGCGGCGATTGCCTGCCCAGCCTCTACGGTCTCTCCTACGGCGCGCAGCAACGTTTCGTTATTGCCATACACGGAGAGAAACCCTTCGCCATGATCGAGGATCAACAGATTGCCGAAACCGCGTAGCCAGTCGGCGAATACCACGCGCCCGCGCGCGATGGCGTGCACTGCGCTGCCTTCGGGGGCGCGGATGAAGATTCCTTTCCAGGTTGGCGCGTCCACGCCCGCCTCGGTGCGGCGCGGTGTGCCAAAATGGGCCACGATTTCGCCCTGTACGGGCAGCGGCAGTTTGCCGCGCAGCCGTGCGAAGGCGCCTTGTGTCGGCGGTTCGACCTCCACCGCTTTGCTGCCGCCCGCGGCGCCGCTGGCGGCGGGGGGCGTGGCAGGGCGCGCTGCGCTGCGGCGCGCCTGATCAGCGAGCACACGGTTAATTTGCTCAATTAAGTTCGCTAACCGTTTCTCGTCGCGCTGAAGCGTGGCGATCGATTGCCGCTGAGCGGCGATCTGCCGCGCCAGCCGGGCGAGCGTCTGTTTGCGCGCGGCCTGCTGCTGCAGCAGATGCGCGCGGTTCCGCGTCTCGTCAGCGGCGATCGCCGCCAATTCCTCCCGCTTGGCGAGCGCTTCGGCCTGCAGTTGCGTCAGTTCGGCACGCCGTTCGCGCAGGGCTTGGAGGGTGCGCTGGCGGTGCGCCAGCAACTGATCCAAATATGCTAAGTCGCGCGCCTGGGCTCCTGGTGCTCCGTCGAGGAAGACGCGCTGCCAGGGCGAGATTTGCACGGCAACGAGCGCCTCGCGCAGCGACTGGGCTAAACGGCGGTGCTGCTCTTCTTCGCGCGCGCTGACGGCGCGCATGCGCTCCTCTAACGCTGCCAGCTGCTGCTCCAGTTGGCGGCGCCCCTGCGCCAGCTCGTGCAGCCGGCGGTTGGCCTGCGAGATAGCGGCCTCCGAGGCGGCCAGCGCGTCGGCGGCTTCCGAATGCGAGGCTTCGGCCTCGGCCAGCTGCCGGCGTAGGCGCTCAATACGCTGTTGCAACTGTCGCTGTTCGGTTTGTAACTGTTGTTTGCGCAGCGCTGCCGGCGCGTCCCGAGCGAGCACACCGTTGCCACACAGGCTGGCGAGCGCGGCGGCGACAACGGCCGCTGCGCGCGCCGCCACGCTCACGCACTGGCCGCGCGCGCCTTGCCTTGCGCGGCGACCGCGGCAGCGGCGCGCGCGATCTCCTCTGGATCGCCGAGGTAATAATGGCGCAGCGGCTTGAGCTGTTGATCTAGCTCATACACCAGAGGTCGCGCAGTTGGAATGTTCAGGCCAACGATGTCGTCGTCACCGATTTGATCCAAATGTTTGATCAGCGCCCGCAACGAGTTGCCGTGCGCCACGATCAGCACGCGCCGCCCGCGCAATAAGGCGGGCGCAATCGCGTCGTTCCAAAATGGCACCACGCGCGCCACCGTGTCGCGCAGCGACTCCGTCAGCGGCAATTCGTGCGGCTTCAAGTGCTTGTAACGCGGGTCGCGCCCCGGCCAGCGCGGATCGTCGGTCGCCAGGGGCGGCGGCGCAACCGCGTAGGCGCGCCGCCACAGCAGCACTTGTTCTTCGCCATAGCGGGCTGCCGTCTCGGCCTTGTTCAGGCCCTGCAGGGCACCATAGTGCCGTTCGTTTAGCCGCCACGTGTGCACCACCGGCAGATACATCAGATCGAGCGCGTCCAGCACCAACCACAGCGTGCGAATTGCCCGTCTCAGCACAGAGGTGTAGGCAAGGTCGAATGTGTAGCCTTCACGGGCTAACAGCTCGCCGGCGGCACGCGCTTCCCGGCAGCCGTCTTCGGTCAGCTCAACATCGGTCCAGCCGGTGAAACGGTTTTCGCGGTTCCAGACGCTTTCGCCGTGACGGAGCAAAACGAGCTTGAACATGCGCGGCGCTCTATGACTGCATGAAGCCCATTTTATAATTTGCGTTCTATCTTGCCGCGCCTAAAACGCGCTAGGCGGCCGTGCAATTCTTTCTTGAAAACATCCTGCTTTTCGCGATTGCTTTCATCAGCGGCGCGATGCTGCTGTGGCCGCTTTTGCGGGCGCGCGCTGCGGGCCCCAGCGTGAACACGCTGGAGGCAACGCGCCTGATCAATAGCAAGAACGCGCAGATCGTCGATGTGCGCACGCCGCAGGAATTCGCCACCGGGTCATTGCCGCATGCGAAGAATATTCCGGCAGCAAATTTGAAAGAGCGTCTCGGCGAACTGAAGAAAGAACGGCCGGTCATTGTGGTGTGTGACACGGGCACCCGGGCGGGTCCGGCAGCAGCGCAGCTGCGCGCCGGTGGTTTTGCTGAGGTTTATGTGCTGACTGGTGGCGTACGCGCGTGGCGGGAGGCAGGGCTGCCGCTGCGCAAGCAAGCCTGAGGAAAGCGCCGATGCATGCGAAGGTGTTGATGTACACAAGTGCGGTTTGCCCGTACTGCCAGCGCGCGGAAGCGTTGCTGCGCGCGCGCGGGGTCACCGCCATCGAGAAGATTCGTGTCGATTTAGAGCCGGCGCGGCGCGAGGAGATGATCGCCCGCACCGGCCGCCGCACCGTGCCGCAAATCTTCATCGGCGCCACGCACGTCGGCGGCTTCGATGATCTGTCCGCGCTCGATCGCGAAGGCCGGCTCGCCCCGCTGCTTGCCGGCAGTGCGACCTGAGCCATTGCCAACCCCGCAACGACCGCCGGTGAACCCGGCGCCCGGAGATACGATCCTATGGCCGAACCAGCAACCGGCGGCAACACCGACCCCGCAGCGCCGGTGTTTCAGCTGCAGCGCGTTTACCTGAAAGATGCCTCGCTTGAGCTTCCGCACGCGCCGACGATTTTCCTTGAGCAGGAACCACCGCAGGTGGAGGTGCAGCTGGAGGTGACCCACGAGAAGGTGCTGGAGGGCATCTACGAGGTGGTCGTGCGCGCAACCACGACGGCGAAAGTAAAGGACAAGGTGCTTTTCTTGGTCGAAGCCAAGCAGGCCGGCATCTTTGAGCTGCGCGGAATTCCCGCTGCGCAGTTTGACGCGGTAGTTGGCATCGTTTGCCCCAACATCGTCTACCCCTATCTGCGCGCCAATGTCGCCGACTTGGTCAACCGGACTGGATTGCCGCCGATCCATTTGGCGGAGATCAATTTTGAGGCGCTCTATCAGCAGCGCCTTGCTCAACAGTCGCAAGGTCTAAGCATGGCAAGCGGGCAGATGCCGCAATAGGCGGTGTGCATGCGCATTGCCGTGCTCGGCGCCGGTGCGTGGGGCACTGCGCTCGCGGTGGCTGCCGCCGCCCGCCACGACGTGCGCTTATACGCGCGCGACGCCGCGCAGGCTGCGCAGATGCAGGCGCGGCGCGAGAATGCCCGATATTTGCCCGGTGTTGCATTACCGACGGCCCTGACGGTGACTGCGGACTTGCAGGGGGCCGTGCGGGATGCGGAGCTGCTGGTGGTGGCTACCCCGGTCAGCGGCTTGCGGTCGACGCTGGCGGCGCTGCGCGCTACTCCCGCGCACGTGCCGGTGATTTGGCTATGCAAGGGCCTGGAGCGCGGCAGCGGCTGGCTGCCGCACCAAATCGCGCGCGAGGAATTAGGCGCGCGGGCAGCCGGTCCGCTGTCTGGCCCGAGCTTCGCGCAAGAGGTGGCCGCCGGTCTGCCGACGGCGCTGACTGTTGCTGGGGAGGCCGCGTTCTGTGAGCGGGTCACGGCGGCCTTCCATGGTGGTGCGCTGCGTATCTACTCAACCGATGACGTCGTTGGCGTCGAGGTCGGTGGCGCGGTCAAGAATGTCCTGGCCATTGCCACCGGCATCGCCGATGCGCTCGCTCTGGGTCAGAACGCGCGCGCCGCACTGATCACGCGTGGGTTGGCGGAAATCGTGCGCTTAGGGGTGGCGCTGGGTGCGCGTGCCGAAACCTTCATGGGCTTGACGGGTGTTGGCGATCTCATCCTAACTTGCACCGGCGAGCTATCGCGCAACCGCCAAGTCGGGCTCGCGCTCGGCCGCGGCATGCGGCTTACCGAGGCGCTTGCGGCGCTCGGCCATGTCGCTGAGGGTGTATGGACCGCACCTGCGGTGGCTGCGCGCGCAGCAGCGCTGCGGGTGGAGATGCCAATTACCGCAGCGGTGTGCGCGGTGCTTGAGCAGCGCCTGACACCGCAGGCAGCGCTGGCGCAGTTGCTAGCGCGTGAGCCGCGCCGCGAGCATGAGGCAGGGCCGCGATGAGAGCGCAGTTGGCCACGGTGTGCGTCTTCTGTGGTTCTTGCGCGGGCAAGCGACCTGAGTACGCGCAGACCGCAAGGGCGTTGGGTGAACTGCTGGCGCAGCGCGGCATCACGCTTGTCTATGGAGGCGGCCATGTGGGCCTGATGGGAGCGCTTGCGGATGCTGCGATTGCCGCCGGCGGCCGCGTAGTGGGCGTGATTCCGCAGCACCTGATGCAACCTGAGGTGGCGCACCAGCGGCTGGCGGAACTGCGGGTGGTCGACTCGATGCACACGCGCAAGCGCATGATGGCCGAGCGCGCCGATGCTTTCATCGTCCTGCCCGGCGGCTACGGGACGTTTGAAGAGATGTTTGAGATGATTACCTGGCTGCAGCTACAGCTGCATGCCAAGCCGGTCGGGTTGGTCAACTGCCTCGGCTATTTTGACCACCTGCTTGCCTTCCTGCGCCATGCTGCTGCCGAGGGCTTCATTCGCCCGCAGCACTGGGACCTGCTGATCGTCGAGTCGACGCCGCAGCGGCTGCTGGAGCGCATAAGCGCGCACGTGCTGGCAGTTGGCCGCCGGCCGCGAGGTGATTTGCGGTTGAGCTGAGCGCCGGCTGCCTAGAGACCGCCGGCGAAGCCCTGCTGGCGCCAAGCCTCGTAGACGACAATCGCCACGGCGTTCGAGAGATTCAAGCTACGGTTGCCGGGCCGCAGCGGCAGGCGCAGCAGATGCGAGGGCGCAAATTGCGCGCGCACTGCGTCATCCAACCCGCGCGTCTCCGCGCCAAAGACGAACCAGTCATCGGGTGCGAAGGCGACATCTGTATAACGGCGTGACGCCCGGGTGGTGAAGGCAAAACAGCGTTGTCGATCGACGGCCTCGGACTGGAGCAGGTCGTCAAAACTGCGGTGCACCTTCACGCTCGCGTACTCGTGATAATCCAGTCCTGCGCGGCGCAGTCGCTTGTCGTCGAGCGAAAACCCAAGCGGCTCCACCAGATGCAGACGAGCCCCGCTGTTGGCGCACAGGCGGATGACATTGCCGGTGTTCGGCGGGATTTCCGGGGCGACCAGGACCACATTAAACATGGCTCAAGGCGTGCGGGCGACCACCAGGTTCGTGACGCGCGCCGCCCCTGCGGCTTTCAACGTGCGCGCGACCTCCGCCAGCGTGGCGCCGCTCGTCATGACGTCATCGACGACGAGCACATGCAGCCCCCTGCAGCTGCGGTGCACCGCGAACGCGCCGCGGACGTTGCGTTGGCGCTGCTGTCGCGTCAGTCCTTCTTGCGGCGGCGCGTGGCGGACCCGCACGAGCAAATCGCTCGCTAACGGCAGCCTGAGCCGAGCCGCTGCCGCGCGCGCTACCTCCAGCGCCTGGTTGAAGCCGCGTTCGGCCTGGCGCTCAAAGGCAAGGGGCACGGCCGTAACAAGTGCACCGCTGCCCTTGCAGACACGCGCCCGCTGCCCCAGCAATTGACCGAGAGCGCGCGCTAATGCCAGATGGTGGCCGAATTTGAGCGCCAAGAGCACACCGTCCAGCGGCGGCGCGTAATCACCGAGAGTCAGCGTCGCGTCAAAAGGGGGATCCTCCTGTAAACAAGGTCCGCAAGCGGCGGCAGGCCGCGGTAGCGGGGCTGCACATCGCGGGCAGCGCGGGCGCGTCCGCGGCAGAAAATCACGCCGACATGCGCGGCAGATCACCGCCGTGGTCGGCACGGTCGCACAGATTAAACACGGGGCAGCCAGCGCGCCCCGAAGGTGGCGGGCAAGATCCAACATGTGGTTGATGATGGTAGAGCGGGAGGCCTCGTAAACTGAAGTAAATCGCGATGCCTTCTGAGACGAGCATGTCCAGGACGACCACCGCTGCCGCGGCAGAGTGTGGTCTATGGGACGTGCGGACCGTGCAGCGCCAGTTCGACCGCCGTGCCTCCTTATTAGGACAAAGGGGCTTTCTGCTGCGGGAGATCGAACGTCGCCTGCTGGCGCGCCTGGATTATGTCCGTCTGGCACCGCGTCGCGTGCTGGACGTCGGCTGCGGGCAGGGGGCAAGCGCAGCCCTACTGGGTAGTCGGTTCCCGGGCGCATTCTGGGTTGGTGTGGACTTGTCGTTTCCGGCTCTGCGGGCGGCGCAGGGTGGATGGTGGAGGCGTTGGCGCGCGCCCTGGCGACGGCCGCTGACGCGCGTTTGCGCCGATGCTGCGGCACTGCCTATCGTAGAGGGTGCGTTCGACTTGTTGGTGTCGAACCTGATGTTGCACTGGCATCCGCAGCCCCAACGCGTCCTGTCGGAGTGGCGGCGCGTCCTCGCGGTAGACGGCTTGTTGCTTTTTTCTTGCTTCGGCCCTGACACCTTGCGTGAGTTGCGCGGTGCTTGCGAAGAAACACTGCCGCAGGCACGACCGCTGCCTTTCATCGATATGCACGACTATGGCGACATGCTGGTGGCTGCCGGCTTTGCCACGCCGGTGATGGACATGGAGATCATCCGCCTCACCTACGACAGTCCGCAGACGCTTTTATCGGAGGTGCGCCACCTCGGCGGCAACCCGCGCAAGGACCGACCGGCGGCATTGCCTTCGGGCGGGCGCGCGCGGGCACTGCTGCAAGCGTTGGCGCGTCAGCGCGACGCGCAGGGGCGCATCGCGTTGACCGTTGAAATTGTCTACGGACATGCCTGGAAGCCCAAGCCGCGCGCGGCGACGCAGGTTTTCCCGCTACAACGGCTGCGGGCAGGATTGCACGGGCCGCGCGGCTGAAGGCTGGGCGACCGACGATCATCCAAGCTGGCAGCGTCGGCTCGCCACAGAGCGAGCCGCGTGGCAAGTGCACGCCGTGGCGCACGTCGGTGCCTGCCAAGCCCCTATAATGCGAAGCCCTGCGCCGGCGGCAGCGCGGCGCGCAGCTATAAAGAGGGCAATAGACGGGACGGAGGCGCCCTGCGGGGTGCCGCGCTGGCGATGGACGGACGTTCGATGCTAACTGCACTGAAGGGCGCGCTTGCGCTCGCCGCTTTGGGCGCTGTCGGCGCCGCACAAGCCATTCAGAGCAAATACAACCTGGCGCCGCCGGCGACGCAGATCGCGCGCGATATTCACTGGCTGCACTGGTTCATGCTGGCGATTTGCGGCGTGATCTTCGTGGTCGTCTTTGGCGTGATGTTTTATTCGATTTGGGCGCACCGCAAATCAAGAGGTGCGGTGCCAGCCCAATTCCACGAAAGCACCAAATTGGAGGTCATCTGGACCGTCATCCCGTTCCTGATCGTCATCGGCATGGCGCTGCCGGCCACGAAGACCGTCGTGGCAATGAAAGACACCAGTAACGCGGACTTGACCATCAAAGTCACCGGCTACCAGTGGAAGTGGGGCTATGACTACTTAAAGGGCGAGGGTGAAGGCATCTCTTTCCTGTCGACGCTGTCGACACCGCGCGACCAGATCGACGGGGGTAACGATGCTGCGCGCAAGGCCAACAAGACCTACTTGCTGGAGGTCGACAACGAGCTCGTCGTGCCTGTGGATAAGAAGATCCGCATTATTACCACTGCCCAGGACGTTATCCACGCCTGGTTTGTGCCGGCCTTAGGCGTCAAGCAGGACGCTATTCCCGGTTTTGTGCGCGACACGTGGTTCAAGGCGGAGAAGACTGGCACTTTTCGGGGCCAATGCGCCGAGTTATGCGGTCGCGATCATGCTTTCATGCCAATCGTCGTGCGTGTCGTGACACAGGAGGAGTACTCGAAGTGGGTAGCCGAGAAGAAAAAAGCGCTCGCTGCGCTGGCGGATGATCCGAACAAAGTGTGGACGCTGGCCGACCTGAAAGCCCGCGGCGCACAGGTGTACGCGGCTAACTGCGGCGTGTGCCATCAGCCAACCGGCAAGGGCGTGCCGAACGCATTCCCAGCGCTCGATGGCAGTAAGCTGGTCGCGGACAAGGCTGAAACGATCAAAATCCTGCTAAACGGCAAAAACGCGATGCCGGCGTGGAAAACCTTGTCGGATGTCGAGTTGGCCGCGGTCGCGACGTATATCCGTAATCACTGGGGCAACAGTTTCGGCGAGGTGCAGCCGGCGGAAGTCAAGGCAGCGCGTTGATCATCGCCGCCACCGAGGTCATCGACTTTCAAGCACAGGAGCAGCAATGAGTGCCGTCACCCCTGAGCAATTGCATGGGCACACGGGCGCACTTGACCATGCACATGACCATCCGCACGGTTGGCGGCGGTGGCTGTATGCGACTAATCACAAGGACATCGGCACGATGTACCTGTGGTTCTCGTTTGCGATGTTCTTGTTCGGCGGCGTGCTGGCACTCGGCATCCGCAGCGAGCTGTTTCAGCCGGGCCTGCAAATCATGCGGCCCGAGTTCTTTAATCAGCTGACCACGATGCATGGGCTAATCATGGTGTTCGGCGCCATCATGCCCGCATTTGTCGGCTTTGCGAACTGGATGATCCCGCTGCAGATCGGCGCGCCCGACATGGCGTTCGCGCGCATGAACAACTTCAGCTTCTGGCTGCTGCCGCCGGCTGCGCTGCTGCTGTTGGTGTCGTTCTTTGTGCCAGGAGGGGCGGCTGCCGCTGGCTGGACGCTGTATGCGCCGCTTACGGTGCAGATGGGCCCCGGCATGGACCTGGCCATTTTCGCGCTGCACATCATGGGCGCCAGCTCGATCATGGGGTCGATCAACATCATCACCACGATCTTGAACATGCGCGCCCCCGGCATGACGCTGATGAAAATGCCGATGTTCGTCTGGACGTGGCTGATCACCGCCTACCTATTATTGGCCGTGATCCCTGTGCTCGCCGGGGCGATCACGATGACGTTGACAGACCGGCACTTCGGTACCAGCTTTTTCAATGCCGCCGGCGGCGGTGACCCGGTCATGTACCAGCACATCTTCTGGTTCTTCGGGCACCCCGAGGTGTACATCATGATCCTGCCCGCTTTCGGCATCATCAGTCAGATCGTGCCGGTGTTCGCCCGCAAGCCGCTGTTCGGCTATGCGTCGATGGTGTATGCGACCGCCGCGATCGCGATTTTGTCGTTCATCGTCTGGGCGCACCACATGTTCACCACCGGTATGCCGGTCACCGGGCAGCTGTTCTTCATGTACGCGACGATGCTGATCGCGGTGCCGACCGGCGTGAAGATCTTTAACTGGCTGGCGACGATGTGGCGCGGCAGCATGACGTTCGAAACACCGATGCTATTCGCCATTGGCTTCATCTTCGTCTTCACGATGGGCGGTTTCACCGGCCTAATCTGCGCGATGGCGCCAATCGACATCCAAATTCAGGACACCTACTATGTCGTCGCGCATTTCCACTACGTGCTGGTGGCCGGTTCGCTGTTCGCGCTATTCGGCGGCACCTACTTCTGGCTGCCGAAATGGACCGGCCATATGTACGACGAGAAGCTCGGCAAGCTGCATTTCTGGCTGTCGATGATCTTTTTCAACATCACGTTTTTCCCGATGCACTTCCTTGGGCTCGCGGGTATGCCGCGCCGCTATGCCGACTACCCGATGCAATTCGCGGACTTCAACATGATTTCCTCCATTGGGGCCTTCGGCTTTGGGCTGACCCAACTGTTGTTCTTGTACATCGTAATTAAAACGATCCGTGGGGGGCCGAAAGCGAGCGCAAACTACTGGGGCGCGAAAGACGGCGGATTGGAGTGGACCGTCCCGTCGCCGGCGCCCTTCCACACGTTCGAAACGCCACCGACGGTTAAATAAAAGAACGAGCAGTCGGATCCGTCACGCGGCATGCGGCAAGGGGGCGACATGCAACAGCTGCGCATCGAGGCGCGAAAGCGCAACGTGCGTACGGCGCTTGTATTAGCCAGCATCGCGCTGGTCTTCTTCTTGGGCATCGTGGCCCGCTACTGGTTGTTGGGACAATGAGTCGACGAGAACCGGCGCATCCGCCCGAGCGCGCGGCGAGCAACCTGCGGCTACTTCACAAGCTGCTTTTCGTGGCGGTGTTGATGTTCGGCTTTGGTTGGGCGCTGATCCCAATTTATCGCAAGATCTGCGAAATGACCGGGATTAACCTGCTGACGGACCCAGATCCCCGCGCGGCTGAACGCGTGCGGAATACGCAAGTGGATGTCAGCCGCACTGTGGTCGTTGAGTTCGATGCAAACAAGCAAGGGCCGTGGCGCTTTCAGCCTAGCGTTAGCCATTTGACCGTACACCCGGGTGAACTGGTGCGGGTTGACTATGACTTGGTGAACTTAGAGAACCGCACGCTCGCCGGGCAGGCCATTCCGAGCTACGCGCCGCTGCAGGCTGCGCGTTATTTCAACAAGCTGGAATGTTTTTGTTTTCAGCAGCAAACGCTGGCGGCAGGCGAGTCGCGCCGCTTTCCCGTTGTGTTCGTCATCGATCCACAGCTGCCGCGCGACGTCGCGCAGATTACGCTGTCCTACACGTTTTTTGAAGTTCCCGGTGCGGCGCCCGCGGGCGTCGGGCCGCGCAGCTGACAATGGTGAAACCACATCCGGTGGTCGCGGCCGCTGCGCGCAAGGGGTCGCTTGCCCGGGCCGCGTGCGCCGTTCTGTGGGCGTTTTTCGGAGTGCGACGGCGTGCTGACTACGAGGCGGACGCCGCCCAGTTGAATCCGGTACATGTGGTCGCGATGGCGATCGCAGTGGCAGCCGCGTTCGTCGCGACGTTGCTTGCGATCGTGCACTGGATCGTCGGTTGAGAGAGGCAGAGGATGGCTGCAGGGACTCACGCACACAAGCCCGATTACTACGTGCCGGCACCGTCAAACTGGCCGATGGTCGGGATGATCTCCATGGCGTTCTCCGGCTTTGGAGCGGCGATGGTCGTCAATCAGGTCGCGTATGGCGGCTGGGTATTACTGCTTGGCTTTGCGCTGCTCGTGTACATGATGGTGGGCTGGTTTGGCACCGTCATCCAGGAGTCCGAGGCGGGCTCCTACAACCGCAAAGTCGATATCTCGTTCCGCTGGGGGATGAGCTGGTTCATCTTCTCCGAGGTGATGTTCTTTGCCTCCTTCTTCGGCGCGCTGTATTACGCCCGCGTCTTCACGTTGCCGTCCCTCGGCGACTTCGACCACAAGTTATTGTGGCCGGACTTTCAGGCGACTTGGCCACACACGGGGCCGGCCGGCCTTGTCGAGGACTTCACCAAGATCCACGCGTGGCCGCTTCCAACCGTCAACACGATCCTGCTGGTGACCTCCGGCATTTGGCTGACTATCGCCCATCATGCGCTGCGCCGCGGCGAACGCGCCAAAACCGCCTTCTGGCTGTTCATGACCTTGGCGTTTGGCGTTGCCTTCCTCTTCATTCAGGCTTATGAGTATGCGCACGCCTACAGCGAGCTGAACCTGCGCTTGGATTCGGGCATTTTCGGTTCCACCTTCTTCATGTTGACTGGCTTCCACGGCTTCCACGTGTTCGTCGGGGCCATCATGCTAACGGTGGTGCTGTTGCGCGTTTTAAAAGGCCATTTCAAACCAGATCAGCATTTCGCGTTTGAAGCCGCCGCCTGGTATTGGCATTTCGTGGACGTCGTCTGGATCGCGTTATATATCGTCGTTTACTGGCTCTGACGCCCACCACGCGCCGCTGCCGGCGCCGAAACTAGCCCAAGGCACCTCTAAAGCAGCTCTTCAAAACCAGCGAATGTTAGGTGCGGTGAATTTTCAACCGATGCCCGTCCGCGTCGACCTCCTCAAGCACGACGTCATACTTCCACAACGCCTGTGCATGCCGTAGTACGTCGGCTGCCGACTCCGGGTCAAGCAAGCGACCGTTGATGACGCGGTGCTGCAGCAGCAGAGCGCGCTCATTTTCGGCACCATGGCGCGCGACCACAATCATGGGTTGGTAAAACTCCGGACGATACTGAGCAGCTAACGCCTGCCGCAAGCGCAGATAGCCCTGCTCGTTGTGTATCGCGCGCACCTCGTAGACGCTGCGATCCTCCTCGTCCTGGTGCAGCAAAAACAGCCGCATGTCGCGCATCACCTTCGGCGAGAGGTACTGCTCAATTAGACTCTCGTCCTTGAAGTTTGCCATTGCAAAATGGATCGCCTCGCGCCAGTCACGGCCGGCTAGCTGCGGAAACCACGCGCGATCTTCATCGGTCGGCTGTTCGCAGATGCGACGAATGTCGCGAAAGATGGCAAAGCCAAGCGCGTAAGGGTTAATGCCCTGGTAGTGTTTGGCATCGAACGCTGGCTGGTAGATCACGTCGCAGTGGTTGGCCAACCATTCCACCATGAAGCCATCATCAACCTGACCAGCGTCGTAGAGATCATGCAACAGGGTGTAGTGCCAGAACGTGGCCGCGCCCTCATTGGCCACTTTGGTTAGCCGCTGGGGATAAAAATACTGCGCTACCTTGCGCACAATACGCACCAGCTCACGTTGCCAGGGGGCAAGCTTCGGCGCGTGCTTTTCTATGTAATAAAGCAGGTTTTCCTGTGGTTCAAAATAGTCACTCTCCTCCTCTGCGACACGCTCTTTCGTGCCCTCAAACAGGTACGCGTAGTCCGGGTTGAAATGCCGCTCGGCAAACCGCAACCGCTCTGCCAGTCGCTCGCGCTCGCGCCGCGCCGATAAACGTGGCGGCTTGCGATACCGATCGACGCCATACGGCGCCAACGTGTGGCAGCAATCGAGCGTCTTTTCCACCTCGCGCCAGCCGTAGCGCTGTTCGCAATCAAGCACGTAGCCGTTGGCGAACTTCAGGTAATCCAAAATCGCGTCCGGCTGCGTGAACTGCTGAAACAGGTAGTTGTTGCGAAAAAAGGCGTTGTGGCCATACGCGGCGTGGGCCATCACCAGCACCTGCAGCGCCAACGTATTTGTCTCCATGAGATATACGAGCGCTGGATTGGTGTTGATGACGATCTCGTAGGCGAGCCCCGAAAGTCCTTTCCGATAGGCGCGTTCCTGGCTGACCAGCTGCTTGCCAAAACTCCAGTGTGCGTAGTGCACGGGCATGCCGACCGTCGAGCAAAGATCAAGCATTTGGTCGGCGGTGATAATTTCGTATTGCACCGGGTAAGTCACTAGCCCGTGCCGCTGTGCATGCCCAGCTAGCGCCGCATCGAAGCGCTCCAAGATCGCGGCTGTCCATTCGCTGCCGGTCGCGATCGGTTGAGCCGCTCGCTGGCGGCCCGGCTTCGGCATCGGCACGCTTGGGCGCGTTAGCAGCTTCGGCCAAGGCCGCTCGCCCCCGTGCTTCTGCTGCGCGCGATCCCACGGGTTCACGCCCCGGCCTCCTTGCGGGCAAACAGCTCGCGAAAGACCGGCCAGATGTCGCTACGCGCTCGCACCTGACGGCAGGCAAAGGAAGGCGAGCGGATGGATTCGTAGCTTTGCCAAAGGTCGGAAGGCCGCAAAAACCAGCCGCTGGCACTAGGAATGTCGATGTACGCAAAGTAACGCACGCGCGGCAGCAAGACCTCGGCGACGAAGGCTGCGCTTTGGCGACCATCTTCTAGCCCGCAGTCGCCGTCGGAGGCCTGGGCGATATAGACGTTCCACTGCTCGCCCGAATAACGCTCCTCAATGATCCGATGCGCCAGCTGCAGCGCTGGCAGCACCAGCGTGCCTCCGGTTTGCTGATCATGAAAAAACGTCTGCTCGTCGACCTCCTCTGCCTTCTCCGTGTGGCGCACGAACACGACGTCGACCGCGCCATACTTACGTTCCAGGAACAGATAGAGAAGAGCGAAGAAGCGCTTCGCCAGGTCTTTCTTGTGCTCGTCCATCGAGCCGGAGACATCCATCAGGCACAGCATCACGGCGCGCGTAGCTGGCGCCGGCATCGGTGCGCGTGCACGATAGCGCCGGTCGATGTCTTCCAGAAACGGCAACGACGCGCGCCGCCGCATTAACTCAGCAATCTCCCAATCGATCGCCGCGATCCGCTCGGCATCCGCGCGCTGCCGCTCTTCCTGCAGTTCCGCAATGCGCTCGTTGATGGCGCCGCGCAAGGCAATACGGCGTGCGATCGACATGCGCACCGTGCGCGCGGGCGCCAAATTGCCAGGTGCACCGTCGCGACTGTAACCAGCGCGACGAGTTCGCTCTTGAGTTACCTCCCCAAAGCGCGTGCGCTCAAGATTCGGCAGCTCAAGATCGTCGAAGAACAACGACAGAAACTCGTCTCGCGACAGGACGAAGGCGAATTCATCTCGACCTTCGCCGCGCCCCGGCTCTTCGCCTGCCGGACCGCCACTGCCGCCGCCGTCCGGGCGGCGAATTTTGTCTCCTGGAAGAAATTCACGGTTACCCGGCAGCACGAAATCCCGGCTGCCAGTTTGTTCATCGTGACGCAGATACGGCTCTCGCAAGCCGCGGCCAGGGATCGAAATACGCCCGCCGCGGCCAATATCTTTGATTGAGCGGCGGGCGAACTCTTCATCGGCCGCGCGCTTGATCTCCTCCTTGAAGCGGCGCACAAAGCGCTCACGATTAACCGCTCCCCGCCCCGGGGGATCGGCCCGACGGTCCACGATGCGCATGAACCGGTTCGGAGCGACCAAATCTGCCATCGATACGCTCCGGCTGGCTCTCCAGCTAGGCCTGCGCCGACTTCTTGAAGTGCAAGTACCAGTCGACCAACCGCCGTACTTGTTTTTCGGTGTACCCGCGCGCGATCATGCGATTGACAAACGACTTGTGCCGCTCGTCCAGCTCCTGCGAGCCCTTTGCCTCAAACGAAATGACAGGCAGAATATCTTCGGTTTTCGAGAACATGCGTTTTTCGATGACAACGCGTAGCTTCTCGTAACTAGTCCAGTGCGGATTTTTGCCATGGGCGCGAGCGCGTAGGACGAAATTCACCACCTCGTTGCGAAAATCCTTCGGATTGCCAATCCCCGCCGGTTTTTCGATTTTCTCCAGCTCCGCGTTCAGTGCCTCCCGCGAGTACTGCATGCCAGTCTCGGGGTCTCGATAATCTTCGTCGAGCAGCCATTTGTCAGCGTACGTGACGTAGCGGTCAAACAGGTTTTGCCCGTACTCGCTGTAGGCATCGAGGTAACTCATCTGCAGTTCCTTCTCCAAGAACTCAGCGAAGCGCGGGATGATCCACTCCTTGATATGTGAGCGCAGGCGCCGCTTATATTCGTCCGGCAGGTCTTCCTTGGCTAGCCTTTCTTCTAAAACCACCAACAAGTTGACGGGATCCGCGGCGACCTCCGACGGATCGCGGTTGAAGGCGGCCGAGATCGTCTTAAAGGCCCAACGCGTAGATAAACCGGAGAACCCCTCGGCCGGTCCAGCCTCGTCACGATATTCCTTCACGCTCTTGGCGCGCGGATCGAGATCCTTCAGGTTTTCGCCGTTATAAGCACGCAGCTTCGAATAAATTGAGGAATTCTCCGGTACGGTCAGGCGCGACAGCACGGTGAACTCGGCCAACGTGCGCAGAGTCTGCGGAGCGCATGGCGCGTCGGCCAGCGTCGAGTTTTTAAGCATCTTCTCGTAGATACGGATTTCCTCGTCGACCCGCAAGCAGTACGGCACCTTGACCAAATAGACGCGGTCAATGAAAGCCTCATTGTCTTTGTTGTTGCGGAACTTCAGCCATTCGGCTTCATTCGAGTGCGCCATAATGAAGCCATTAAACGGCATCGCTGGCAGTGCCTCGGTGCCCTTGAAGTTTCCCTCCTGTGTCGCGGTCAGGATCGGATTGAGTACCTTCAGCGGCGCCTTGAACATCTCGACAAATTCCACACAGCGCGCTGAGCCCAAGCACAACGCTCCCGAATAGCTGTACGCATCGGGGTCATCCTGCGCATAGCGCTCCAGCATGCGCAGGTCCACCTTACCGACGAGGGTCGAGATATCCTGCGTATTTTCGTCCCCGGGCTCGGTCTTGACGATGCCAATTTGGTTTAACACCGACGGCATGATGCGAACCACGCGGAACTTCGTAATGTCGCCTTTGTACTCTTTCAGCCGTTTCAGCGCCCAAGGACTGGCAATCCCGGTCAGGGCGCGGCGCGGGATGCCATAACGGTCTTCCAGCAGGGGGCCGAACTTGTCGCGGTCAAACAGCCCAAGCGGGCTTTCCAACAGCGGCGAAATGCGCCCGGACAAGGAGTCTTTCAACGCATAAATCGGGTACACCTCGCACAGCTTTTTAATTTTTTCGGCCAACGAGGACTTGCCGCCGCCTACCGGACCCAGCAAGTACAGTACCTGCTTTTTCTCCTCTAAACCCTGCGCAGCATGCAGGAAATAGGCGTACAGGTTCATCAGCGTTTCTTCCATACCGTGGAACTCGCTGAAGGTGTCCCACGTCTGGATGATGCGGTTCTGGAAGATGCGTGATAGACGTGGATCCTCGGCGGTGTTGACCAACTTGGGTTTGCCGATCGCTTCCAGTACGCATTCGTGTGCGGACGCGTACGCCATGCGGTCGGTCTTGCAATACTGCAGGAAGTCCTCCAGCGACATCTCGTCTTCCTGCGCGCGCGCAAAATGCTCGCGAAACTCGGAGAACAGCTCGGCGGACGCGTGCATTACAACCTCCTTTGCGGCGTCAACGCGGCGCCCTGGGTACGGGATGACTCAGACTAGGACTTTGCTGAATCGTTCTATCTCCGCAAAAAGACCGCTTTCACGTGCCAGCGCGGGGACTTGCGATCGCATCGGCTGCACACATCGTACTGCAACACGGCGCCTAGCATCTGCAAGCGGCACCGGCCGCCCACGCGCAAAGGAGCATGACCGCGTAGCCCCGATCGCGGGCGGTAGGCTGGGGCGCCACCCCGCGTGGCTCAATAGCTGCGCGGGTGTATCCACCCCATCCACCAGCAAAACCAGATAATGGCAAGCAGCGTCACCGACAGCGCGACGCGCACCGTTAAGGCATTGACCGTGCGATTGGTTGTACCCTTGTCGCGCAGCAAGAACACCAGTGCGGAGCCCAGCGCGGCAAGAATGCCTGCGAAGGCGATGCCGATGAAAATCTTCATGAATGCTCAAACAATGGCCGGGCCATTATGGCACCAGTGGCGGGGCCGCCCATGAACCGGATGGCAGCGGCCGCTGTCCTGCTGATTGCCATTGTCAGCGCGCTGGGCGCGGTGCTGCTAGGCAACTGGCAGCTGCGACGCGCGGAAAGTAAACGCGCCCTGCAGCAGGCATACGACACCGCGCTGGCGGCAACGCCACTGCAGATCGAAACCGCGGCGCAACTGCCGGCATCGGACGCGAAGCGGCCGCGCCGGGTCCGCGTCCAAGGCCGGTTTCTGCACGAACACACGGTGTTTCTGGACAACCGCATGTGGGCCGGTCAACCTGGTTTCTACGTAGTCACCCCGCTTGCCTTGCCGGACGCCGCGGTGCTGGTTGTCCGCGGCTGGGCGCCACAAGATGTCACTGATCGCGCGCGCTTGCCGCTGGTGGACAGGCCAGATGGTGTCGTGGAGATCGAGGCCTTGCTTATCGACGAGGTTCCGCGCCGACTGCAGCTCGGCGCCGACTCCCCGCAGGGCCGGATCCGGCAAAATCTTAATGTCGATGAGTTGCGCGCCCGCCTGCCCCTGCCGCTGGCGCCGGCTATCCTGCAGCAGCTGTCGCCGCTGCCTGACGGGTTGGTGCGTGACTGGCCAAGGCCAGCCACCGGGGTAGACAAGCATCAAGGATATGCGGTGCAGTGGTTTTCGCTTGCTGCGCTGATCATCGTCCTGGCAGTCGTTTTCGGCTGGCGCGCCTGGCAGAGGCAGCGCGGCGCATAGACCGATGTGCGCGACTTCTCCGCTTGTGCGGGCCGTCGCCCACTGGCGGCGCTACCGCGTTTTGTACGCAATCTTCGCGATCTGTGCAGCGCCCGTGCTGGCGTCTTATTACTTCTACTACCTTGCGCCACCGAGCGGGCGCACCAACTATGGGGACCTGGTGCAGCCGCAGCGGCCGCTGCCAGCGCTGACGCTGCGCAACTTAGATGGGACGGCGGTGGACAGCAGCACCTTGCGCGGCAGCTGGGTAATGGTGATGGCCGACGCCGGCCGGTGTGACGAGTCTTGCCAAAAAAAACTCTGGAAAATGCGGCAGATACGGCTGGCGACCGGCAAGGACCGCGAGCGGGTGCAACGCGTGTTTTTGATTCTCGATCGCGAGCCGCCTTCGACATGGCTGCTGCGGGAGTACGAGGGGACACGCTTTCTGTTCGCCGAGCCGGCTCAAATCGCGTCCTTTCTTGCGCTGCCGGCGGCTGGTTCCACGCACTTGCAGGATCACGTATGGCTGATTGATCCACTCGGCAACCTGATGCTGCGATGGCCGCCGGCGGCGGATCCGAGCCGCATGAAGAAGGATCTGGAGAAGCTGCTGCGCGTCTCGCGCATCGGTTGAAGCGATGCCACTGGAAACGTTGCTGCTGCTCGCGCTGAAGGGCGCCGCGCTCGCTGCCCTGCCGCTGCTGTATGTCTGGCGCTCACGCGCGCCGGATAAGTTTCGGCAGCTCGCCTGGGTGACCGCCTTCCTGACCTTGGATTTGATCATGTTCGGCGCTTTTACGCGGCTGACCGATTCGGGCCTGGGCTGCCCGGACTGGCCTGGCTGCTACGGCCACTCAAACCCGCTTTCGGCGGGCGAGCAGATCCGCGCGGCGGAGACGGCGCTGCCCACCGGCCCTGTGACGATGACGAAAGCCTGGATTGAAATGCTGCACCGGTATTTTGCGATGGCCGTGGGCTTTCTGATTATCGTCCTGATGGGAATGGCATGGTGGCGCTGGTGGCGCGATCGAAGCCGTTCGCCGCTGTTCGCCACGGCAATTTTCGGCGTCGTCTGCCTGCAGGGCGCGTTTGGCGCCTGGACGGTGACGATGAAGCTGCAGCCGGCCGTCGTGACCGCCCATTTGCTTGGTGGGCTGACGTTGTTGTCGATGCTGGTGTGGTTGGCGTTACGCGAAGACGCACGGCCAGCGGCGCAGTCAGCCGCAGAGCTGCGGCTGCCCGCGGTAATCGCTGCCGTCGTCCTGGTGATGCAGATCACACTGGGAGGATGGGTCAGCACAAACTACGCGGTGATGGCATGTCCGGACTTTCCGCTCTGCCATGGTCGGCTGATCCCACCGGATATGGATTTCCGGCATGGCTTCACGATCTGGCGCGACCTTGGCATGACCGGTGGCGCAGATCCGACTCCGGTGCCGTTCGCGGCGCTGGTCGCCATCCACTGGACGCACCGCACGTTCGCTTATCTCGCCACGGCGGTGCTGGGCTGGTTGGCCTGGCGGGCAGCGCGCATTGAGACTACGCGCCCGCTGGGCTGGGCGCTTGCGTTGCTCCTGGTGTTGCAATACCTGACCGGGTTGTCAAATGTTGTGCTTCAGTGGCCGCTCGCGCTCGCTGTCCTGCATAACGGCGGTGCGGCCCTGTTGGTCGCAACGCTCACGGCCCTTGCTTATCGAGCCTTTCAGGCGGGTCGTCTCAGACAAGGCGGGGTCAGGGTGCGCCAGCTGGCAACGCACGGCACGGGGTAGACTTGCGACCCATGCCATCTCCGTTTGGAAACTCGCTGGCGGTTAGTTTGCCGCATCTGTTGCGCCAGTATTGGCTGCTGACTAAGCCGCGCGTTACGCAATTGGCGCTATTTTGCGCGATCATCGGCATGCTGCTCGCAACGCCGCAGCTGCCGCCGCTTAGTCTGATGCTGAAAGCGACGCTCGGCATCGGGCTGCTAGCCGGCGCTGCTTTTGCGGTCAATTCCATCATCGAACGGCACATTGACGCCCGCATGGCACGCACCCGCATGCGCCCGCTCGCAAGCGGCGAGCTCAGCCCGCTGGCTGCCCTGATTTTCTCCGGTGTGATTGGGGGCGCCGGCATGTGGGTTCTGTACACGCAGGTCAATGCGCTGACGATGTGGCTCACCTTTGCCACCTTCGTCGGCTACGCCGTGGTCTACACCGTGCTGCTGAAGCCGCACACGCCGCAGAACATCGTCATTGGCGGCATGAGCGGCGCGATGCCGCCGGTGCTCGGCTGGGCCGCGGTAACCGACAGCGTGCCCGCGCAGGCGTGGCTGCTGGCGCTCATCATCTTCACCTGGACCCCGCCGCATTTCTGGTCGCTGGCGTTGTACCGGCTGGACGATTACCGGCGCGCCGGGCTGCCGATGCTGCCGGTGACCCACGGCCGGCGCGTCACGCAGTTGCACATCCTGCTTTACACGATCGTGCTCGTCGCGACGACGCTGCTGCCTTTCGCGATCGAGATGGCCGGACTGCTGTATCTGGTCTCCGCCCTCGCCCTGGGGGCAGTGTTCCTGGGGTTTGCTTGG
>JANWXE010000081.1 GCA_025055385.1 Burkholderiaceae bacterium
CCTGGCGTATTTCGCCGGGCATGCGGTCGTCAATGGCATTCAGCCGCTCGGGCCGGTTCAGCGTGATGCGGGCGATGCGCCCTTCGACCGCGTACAACAGGGTGGTGAATGACACGTCCGTCTCCTCCGACGGTGCGCGCGACGCACCGCGTCGGCGCGCAGCATAGTGCGAAAGGAGCCGTCTTTGCGGCCGACATCAGCTGCCCGTTGTCTGTGACGTAGTGGAATAATCGCGCAGGCAGCGGCCCCCGTCGCGCTTGCCAGCGTACAGCGCGCTGTCGGCGCAGCGCAGCAAGGTCGTGGCGTCGGTGCCGTCACGGGGGGCAAGGGCATAACCGATCGTTAACCCCACCTGGCAGGCGTGCCCATCGACGAGGAACGGCGCCTCGAAGGCAGCCAGTAGCTTGCGCCCGATGCGCTCAGCCTCTGCCGCACCGGGCAGCTCCGGCGCGAGCACGACAAACTCGTCGCCACCGTAGCGGGCCACTGTGTCGGTGGCACGCACCCGCTCGCGCAGCCGGCGCGCCACCGCCATCAGCAGTATGTCGCCGGCGGCGTGCCCCAAGCGGTCGTTAATCGGCTTGAAGCCGTCCAGGTCAAGCAAGAAGACCGCCAGCATGCGCTCTGGCGCAATCTCCCGCAGGTTAGCCTGCAAGGCATCCAGCAGACCGCGGCGGTTCGGCAGGCCCGTGAGCGGATCAGTCTGCGCCAGCGTTCGCAGCGTCTCCTGCTCGCGGCGCAGACGCTGTGCCGACAGCCGCAATTCGCTGACGCGCACCCCGAGCACCGCCAGCCAGAACGCGGCTTCGCACACGGAGGCGAACTGCAGCGCATGCAAGGCCCAGAACGTCGCCGGCAGCCAGCCGCGCGCCACGCCGGTGAAAACCATCACACCGATTAGATAGATCCCCCAGCCGACCAGCATGTAGCCGGCGGCGCGGTCACCGCGCCGCCACAGCAGGAATGCCGCGGGCAGCGCAAGCAGCATCGGCACCGGGCCGAGCAAAGAGCTGGCGAATTTGGCGAAGCTGTATCCGATCAGGCCCAGCGCATAGACGGCGGCCACCGCCGCAGCGGCCGCGGCCGTCGCCTGCAGCCCGCGCGCAAGCCAGGGGCAGGTGTGCCGCAACGCCAGCGCGCGTTCGACGAATAAACTGCCGCCGGCGAGCGCCAGCAGCAGCGACAGCAGCAGCACCTTCGGAGTCGGTTCAGCGCTTGCCGGCCACAGATGCAGCGGCGCCACGCCACTGAGGACAAGAAAAAAAACGGTCGTACCGATAACCGCAAGCGCGTAGTCGAGAAAGAGCCGGTCGCGCAAAGTCAGCCAATGCGCCAGGCTATAGGCAAACAGGCACAGGCCGATGCCGGCCATCACGCCTTGCAAGAGCTGGGCGCGCGCCTCGCGCGCGACAAACTGCGCGGCGCTCAGCAATCGGATTGGTACGACGGCGGTGCTGTCGGTGGAGACCCGCAGCAGCACGTCATAGATGCCGGCGTCCAGTTGCAGCGGCAGAGCATGCGCGTGGCTCGGCAAAGGCTGTTCGGCCCGCGGCCGCGCGCGCCCAAGCTGTGCCGACAGTACCAACACGTTGTCGCGCAGCACATAAATGTCGATGCGATCAAGCGGCGGATACTCGACCTGCAACACCCAATCGCGCGCCGCCGCGCTGGCAACCTGCAGCGGCAGATGCAGCCAGAGGGCGCCGCGACGCGAGCCGAAGTTGGCGCGCGGTGTGCTTGGGGCGACGAAGGCGGCGCGCCGCGCGACCGCATCGTGCAGAGAGAGCTTGGCGGCGGGATCCTCAAGCACGCGCACGGCGTGCCAGGCGTCGATCGCCTCGGTATGCGCATCCAGCCGCACCGTCGCGGAGTGTGCCGGTGCCAGCGCGGGCGCGGCAACGAGCAGAAGCGCCGCCAGCGCGTAGCCCCCCCAACCGCCCCGTTGGCGGGCCTGTCGCCCGTGCGCGACCAGCATGGTGGTTGTCGGCAGAAGAGTCCTTGTCCGCATTGTCGAAGCAATGCGGCGCCGGCAAAGCCACAAATTGGAGAGCTTTCGCGCCCGATCCCACGCGGGAGGGCGGCTGTGCCTAAGTGGCGTTGCTGCGCAGCACGCCGGTGCGCGGGCACAACGGCAGAACTCCGGCGAGCGCCGGCTACATGTTGCGCCGGTACTGCCCGCCGACTTCAAACAGCGCTTGCGTGATTTGGCCAAGCGAGCAGCAGCGCACCGCATCCATTAGCACTTCAAAGACGTTGCGGTTCTGCAGCGCCGCCTGCTGCAAGCGCGCGAGCATCGCCGGCGCCTCATGCCGGTGACGCTGCTGGAAGTCGCGCAAGCGCGCCAGCTGACTGCGCTTTTCATCATCCGTGGAGCGCGCCAGCGCGAGGCTCTCTGCAATCGGGTCGCCCTTCGGATTGCGGAACGTGTTTACGCCGATGATCGGGTACGCACCGCTGTGCTTCAATTGCTCGTAATACAGCGACTCCTCCTGGATCTTTCCGCGCTGATAGCCGAGCTCCATCGCGCCCAGCACCCCGCCGCGTTCGGCGATGGCCTCGAATTCGCGCAGCACGGCTTCCTCGACGAGGTCGGTTAGTTCCTCGATGATGAAGCTACCTTGGTTCGGGTTTTCGTTTTTCGCCAGGCCCCACTCGCGGTTGATGATCAGCTGAATCGCCAGCGCGCGCCGCACGCTCTCTTCAGTTGGCGTGGTGATTGCTTCGTCGTACGCATTGGTGTGCAAGCTGTTGCAGTTGTCATAGACAGCGATTAACGCTTGCAGCGTGGTGCGGATGTCGTTGAACGCCACCTCCTGCGCGTGCAGGCTGCGGCCGGAGGTCTGGATGTGGTACTTCAGCTTCTGGCTGCGCTCATTCGCGCCGTATTTGTCGCGCATCGCCACCGCCCAAATGCGGCGCGCCACGCGCCCGAGCACGGAATATTCCGGATCCATCCCGTTGGAAAAAAAGAACGACAAATTGGGCGCGAAATCGTCGATGTGCATGCCGCGCGCGAGATACGCCTCCACATAGGTAAAACCGTTAGCAAGCGTGAAAGCAAGCTGGCTAATTGGGTTGGCGCCCGCCTCGGCGATGTGATAGCCGGAGATTGACACCGAGTAGAAGTTGCGCACCTTGTGACGGACGAAGTACTCCTGGATGTCGCCCATCAGCTTTAGGCTGAACTCGGTGGAGAAGATGCAGGTGTTTTGCCCTTGGTCTTCTTTGAGGATGTCAGCTTGCACCGTACCGCGCACGTTCTGCAACACCCACGCCTTAATCTGCTCGACCTCCGCTGCCGTTGGCTCACGGCCGTGCTCGGTGCGGAACTTGTCCAGCTGTTGGTCGATCGCGGTATTGAAAAACATCGCTAGGATCGTCGGCGCCGGGCCGTTGATCGTCATGCTCACCGAAGTGTCCGGCGCGCACAGATCGAACCCGGAGTACAGCACCTTCATGTCATCCAGCGTGGCGATCGACACGCCGGAATTGCCGACCTTGCCGTAGATGTCCGGCCGCTCATCTGGGTCGTGCCCGTACAGGGTGACGCTGTCGAAGGCAGTGGAGAGCCGCTTGGCGGGCATTCCTTCCGACAGCAGTTTGAAGCGCCGATTGGTGCGGAAGGCGTCGCCCTCGCCGGCGAACATGCGTGTCGGATCCTCGTTTTCGCGTTTGAAGGGGAACACGCCGGCCGTGTAGGGGAACGCGCCAGGCACGTTCTCCAGCAACAGCCATTTGAGCAGCTCGCCGTGGTCCTCGTATTTCGGCAGCGCCACCTTGGGGATTTTGTTTCCCGACAGCGTGGTGTGCGTCAGGCGCGTGCGCACCTCGCGGTCCCGTATCTTCACCACATACTCGTCGCCGGCGTAAGCGGCCTGGATCTGCGGCCACGCCTCCAGCAGGGCGCGGCTGCGTGCATCAAGCTGCGCCTCGCGCGCTGCCGCCAGCTGCGCCAAGCGAACGTTGTCTTCCTGACACTCGGCAGCCAGCATCGCGCGCGCCGCCAGCAGTTGCTGCCGCTCGCGCGCCAGCCGGGCCTGTTGTAATGCATGTCGCTTGTAAGCGCGCACAGTCTCGGCGATTTCAGCCAGGTAGCGGCTACGCGCCGGCGGCACGATTGGTGTTTGCTGGGTCGAATGGCGGGTCGCCGGCTGCGGCAGGCGCGAGGGCCCAAGTTTCAGTCCATGCGCGGCGAGCGTTGGCAGCAGCGCGTGGTAGAGGGCGCTGACCCCATCGTCGTTGAAGCGCGCCGCGATCGTGCCGAAGACCGGCATCTCCTCCGGCCGACGGTCGAACGCGCCGCGGTTGCGCTGTACCTGCTTGCTGACGTCGCGCAGCGCATCAAGGGCTCCTTTACGGTCAAATTTGTTGATAGCGACGAAATCGGCGAAGTCCAGCATGTCGATCTTCTCGAGCTGGCTGGCGGCGCCGTATTCGGGTGTCATTACGTACAGCGTCGCATTTACGTGCGGCACGATGGCCGCATCGCCCTGGCCGATGCCGGAAGTTTCGACGATGATCAGGTCAAAGCCGGCGCACTTGCAGGCGGCGATCACGTCCGGCAGCGCCTGCGAGATCTCGCTGCCCGCATCACGGGTGGCAAGCGAGCGCATGTAGACTTTCGGGCCGTCGCGCCATGGGCCGATCGCATTCATGCGGATTCGATCGCCCAGTAGCGCGCCCCCCGTCTTTCGGCGCGACGGGTCAATCGAAATGACCGCAATCGTCAGCCGGTCGTCCTGGTCGAGCCGGAAGCGGCGGATCAGCTCGTCGGTTAAGCTGGATTTGCCCGCGCCGCCGGTGCCGGTGATGCCCAGCACCGGAATGGCAGCGGTTTCGGCCTCGCGGTGCATCTGGGCACGCAAGGCTGCGTCTGCGCGCCCGGCCTCAAGCGCCGTGATAAGTTGAGCGAGCGCGCGCCAGCGCCGCGACAAATCGGCGTCACGCACAGCATCCAGCGACTGCGGCGCATAAGGGCTGAGATCAACGTCGCAGGCAGCCAGCATCAACCCGATCATGCCGCCCAGCCCCATCGCCTGGCCGTCTTCCGGCGAGAAGATGCGCGCAACGCCATAGGCGTGCAACTCTTTAATCTCGGCGGGCACGATCACGCCGCCGCCGCCGCCAAAGACCTTGATGTGCGCGCCGCCGCGTTCGCGCAGCAAATCGATCATGTATTTGAAGAACTCGATGTGCCCGCCCTGATAGCTCGACACCGCGATACCCTGCACGTCCTCCTGCAGCGCGGCGGTGACGATTTCCTCTACGGAGCGGTTATGCCCGAGGTGGATCACCTCCGCACCCATGCTCTGCAGGATGCGGCGCATGATGTTGATGCTCGCATCATGGCCGTCGAAGAGGGCGGCGGCGGTTACGAAGCGCACCTTGTGCGTCGGTCGATACGCCGCGAGTTTGCGGGCTTCGGACAGATCGGTCATGGCGGACTCCCGCCGCAGCATGGCGGCCTTTCCTGACGCGGCGGAATCTAGGTTTAGTTGACGTTAACGTCAACTTGGCGCCCACCGTCGAACCCGCCAAGCCAACACCCCGGTAGATGCGCCGCACCATTGAATCTGAGGGTCTCTGCGGGTCATATCTAAATACGTCAAGAAAAACAATGTCGTATGTGTAGCAGCAGTGGACAAACGCGATACTGCGGTGCACAATATTGGCGTCGCAATTCGGATGGAGTTCGGCGATGGCTTTCGCAGCTTGGTTGTACGAGGGTGACGGCTTAATCCACGCGGCGCCGAAGACGCAACGGGCGGCCGACAGCCTCAGCCCCGCGCAGCGCAAGGAGCTGGCCGAGCGGCGTGCCGATGCGCTGCGGCGCATGTTCCCGAAACTGGCCAGCTGGATGAAGGACCGCTGGCTAATGGCGCGGATGACGGCGGTGGAGCGCTACCTGTCAGAGGCCACCGACGTCTTCGACCTGGAGCGCCGCATCCGCGAGGTCGAGCGCCGCGGCCTCTGGCACTGAGGCCGCGCCGTTCACGCCCGCGTCAGCCGGGCGTGAAGCGGATGCGCTCGCCGGCCAGCGGCGCGAGCAGGTCGGTGGCGTCCGCGCTGGCCTGCAGCCAGCGCGCGTAATGCGCCGACGGGACGATCACCGGCATGCGGTCGTGCAGGTGCGCCAGCACTTCGTTAGCGCGCGTGGTGATGATCGTGAACGTCTGCACGGGCTGCGCACGCTGCGGGTCGCGCCAGGATTCCCACAGACCCGCCAGCGCAAACAGCGGCTCGTCCTTCACCGTGATGCGCCACTTCCTGCGGTGCCCCTTGGGACCGCTCCATTCATAGAAGGCGTTCACCGGCACCAGGCAGCGGCGCGCCCGGTAAGCGGCGCGGAAGGCCGGCGTGTGTGCCACCGTTTCGGCGCGCGCGTTGATGCAGTGCGCGCCGAAGGAGAGATCCTTGGCCCACGAGGGCACCAGCCCCCAGCGCGCGAGGACGCACTCGCGCCCGCTGCCGGCGCGGTCCAGGCGCACGATAGGCGCGAGCTGCGTCGGCCGGACGTCGGCATTCGGCGCAAACGGCGGCACCTCGGGCACCGCGAACTTAGCCCGGATCGCCGCCGGGTTGTCCGACAGGTCGTAGCGTCCACACATCGCAGCTTTCCCGCGCGCGCCACCACGCCCCGCCAAGAATACGCGGCTGCCCGCCCTCCCGCGCGGCACCTGCCGCCACCGAGCTGCGCCGCGCGCCACCTCCTGCTGCCCGCGATTGCGCCGAGCCGCTGGCGCGGCCTTGACCTCGCGGCGCCTGGTCCGCCTGCGACTGAAGCCGCTCGCACCGTCACTCCACCGTCACGCTCTTCGCGAGGTTGCGCGGTTTGTCCACGTCGGTGCCACGCGCCACCGCCGTGTGATACGCAAGCAGCTGCAGCGGCACCACATGCAGAATCGGCGACAGGTCGCCATAATGCTCGGGCAAGCGGATGACGTGCACCCCGGCGCTTGATTCGATGCGCGTGTCAGCGTCGGCGAATACGTACAGCTGGCCGCCACGCGCGCGCACTTCCTGCATGTTGCTTTTTAGTTTTTCCAGCAAAGCGTCGTTGGGCGCCACCGTCACCACCGGCATCGCCTCAGTGACGAGCGCAAGCGGCCCGTGCTTGAGCTCCCCGGCCGGATAGGCCTCGGCGTGGATGTAGCTGATCTCCTTGAGCTTTAGCGCCCCCTCCAGCGCGATCGGGTAATGCAGGCCGCGGCCCAGAAAAAGGGCATGTTCTTTGCGCGCAAAGATTTCGCTCCAGGCGATGATCGCAGGCTCCAGCGCCAGCACGCTCTGCACCGCCGCCGGCAGGTGGCGCAGCGAGCGCATGGCAACCTGCTCCGCCTCAGACGGCAGCAGCCCCTTGACCTTAGCCAGGGACTGGGCAAGCAGATACAGGGCCACAAGCTGGGTCGTAAATGCCTTCGTCGACGCCACCCCGATTTCGGGGCCGGCGCGGGTAATAAATTGCATCTGCGTCTCGCGCACCATCGCACTGGTGGCGACGTTGCAAACCGCCAGCGTCAGATGCATGCCCTGGGCCTTGGCGTACTTGAGCGCCGCCAGCGTGTCGGCGGTCTCACCGGACTGCGAGACGACCACCACCAACGTGTCCGGATCCGGCACCGAGGCGCGGTAGCGGTATTCGCTGGCGATCTCCACTGTGGCTGGCACCCGCGCGATGGCCTCAATCCAGTAGCGGCCGACGCACCCGGCGTAGTAGCTGGTGCCGCAAGCCAGCAGCAACACCCGCGTAACGCGCGGCAGCACACTTGGCGCCACTTCGCCAAACAAAAGGGAGTCGATGCCAGCCACCGGCTCAAGGGTATCGGCGATCGCACGTGGCTGCTCGAAGATTTCCTTCTGCATAAAGTGGCGATAGGGGCCGAGCTCCACGCTGCCGAGCCCGGCCTGCACGGTGCGCACCTCGCGCTGCACCGGTCGGCCCTGCGCATCGACGATCCACATGCGCCCGAGCTGTAGATCGGCGACGTCGCCCTCCTCCAGATACACGATGCGCTCGGTCGTGCCCGCCAGCGCCAGCGCATCGGAGGCAAGGAAACACTCACCGTCGCCCAACCCGACCACCAGCGGCGAACCCGCGCGCGCCCCCACCACGCGGTGCGGCTCCTCGCGCGCGAACACCGCGATCGCATAAGCGCCACGCAACTGGCGCACCGCTTTCTGCACGGCCTCGAACAAGTCGCCGTCGTACAAGCTATCGATCAGGTGCGCGATCACTTCGGTATCAGTCTCGCTTTCGAACCGATATCCCTTTGCGATCAGACCTGCGCGGAGCACGTCGTGGTTTTCGATAATGCCGTTATGCACCAGTGCGATCCGCGGCGCGCCGTGACGGCCTGAAAAATGCGGATGGGCATTGTCCGGCGTGGGAGCCCCATGGGTCGCCCAACGGGTATGCGCGATGCCGGTGAAGGCCTGCAGACCGCGTGTCCGGGCATCCAGCTCAGCCACTCGTCCAACGCTGCGCACGCGCCTTAACTGCCCATCGGCGTGGACTGCCACGCCGCAGGAGTCATAGCCACGGTACTCCAGGCGGCGTAAGCCTTCGATCAGGATCGGAACGATGTTTCGTTGGGCAACCGCGCCGACGATGCCGCACATCTGGGCCTCTAACCAAAATTGGGGATAGTCCAGAATGCTAAGGTTAGCGTGACGAAAATAGATTGCGAATAGCGGCGCGTTTCGTTCGCATAATTTCTTATCGATGTCGTGATGCAATATTCGACCGGAGCATCAAACCGAAATGAATGAAACTTCAACGTCGTCCCCGCGGTTGGATGCTGTTGACCGACGTCTTCTGAACCTGCTGCAGGAGGACGCCTGGGTCACGAACCAAACCCTTGCTGAGCGTGCGCACCTTTCGGCGCCGACCTGTCTGCGCCGCGTACGGCGCCTGATGGAGGCCGGCGTCATTGAACGCACGATCGCCATCGTGGCCCCGGAGAAAGTCGCCCCAATGCTGACGGCAATCGTGGAGGTCACCCTGGAACGTCAGGGCGCTGAGCATCTGGATGCGTTTGAGGCGCTTATCCGGGACGAACCGGCTGTTCAGCAGTGCTACCGAGTGTCACCCGGGCCGGATTTCGTACTGATAGTGGTCGTTCCTGACATGCCCGCCTACCATGCGCTAATGCACCGGCTGTTCACGGCGCAGGCCAATGTGCGCAACGTGCGCAGCTTTTTTGCAGTCAAGCGCAGCAAGTTCGCGCCCCGCGTGCCGCTGCCGCAGTGACACGTGCGAGCGCGTCAGTTCGAGCTCTTTTTGGTCGGCCGCTGCCAGCCTTCGACCGTCGTTTGCCGCACGCGCGCCACGGTTAGCTTGCCTGCCGGCACGTGGCGCGACACCGTAGAGCCAGCAGCCACCGTTGCACCGGCGCCGACCGTAATCGGCGCTACCAGCACACTGTTGGAGCCGGTGTGAACATCGTCTTCGATCACGGTGTGGTGCTTGTTAGCACCGTCGTAATTGGCGACGATCGTGCCTGCGCCGATGTTGACGCGTGCGCCCACTGTTGCATCACCAATATAGGCCAGATGATTCGCCTTTGAAGCATGGCCGAAGGAGGAGTTTTTCACCTCGACAAAATTGCCAATGTGCACCTCGTCGGCCAGCGTCACCTCCGGTCTGGTACGCGCAAACGGCCCGATGCGCGCTCTGGCGCCAATCGTCGCCCGCTCAAGATAGCAGTAACCAAGCACCTCGGTGCCAGCACCGATTGTGCAGTCGCGGATCAGGTTGTGCGGGCCGATGCGCACACCATCGCCCAAGTGCACTCGTCCCTCGAACACGTTGCCGACGTCGATCACCACATCCGTGCCGACGGTCAGCTCGCCACGTACGTCGATGCGCGCCGGGTCTGCCAGCCGCACACCCGCGTCAAGCAGCTGCTCGGCCAGGCGCCGTTGCAGGATGCGCTCCAGCCGTGCCAGCTGCAGCGGGCTGTTCACCCCAAGCGCCTCCTCCGTGTCCTGTATGAGCACGGCGGCCACCGGCGCGCCTTCCGCGACCGCGCGCGTCACCACGTCGGTCAGGTAATACTCGCCCTGAGCGTTGTCGGCCGACAGACAGGCCAGCCAACGTTTCAGCGCCGGGGTCGGCGCGACCAGAATGCCGGTGTTGACCTCGGTGATCAAGCGCTCTTCCGCGCTGGCGTCGCGCTCCTCCACGATCCTGCGCACATGGCCGGCCTCATCGCGCACGATTCGTCCGTATCCATGCGGCTCCTCAAGGCGGGCCGTCAGCAGCCCGACGCCTGCGCGCCCGGCAGCGCAGGCTGCTTGCAGCAGGCGCATGACCGTCTGGGCACGCAGCAGCGGCACGTCGCCGTATAGCACCAACGTAGGCGTCGCCTCGTCAAGCCATGGCACGGCTTGCTGGACGGCATGCCCAGTGCCCAGTTGCGGTTCCTGCAGCACGAACTGCACGTCGGCTTCGTGCTTAAAGGCACTGCGCACAGCTTGCGCGCCGTGCCCAATCACGACCACGATGCGGCCGTCGCCACCGGCCTGCGCCCGGACCGCACGGGCCAGCGCGAGCACGTGCGCTAGCATCGGGCGGCCCGCCAACGGGTGCAAAACTTTCGGCAACGCTGAACGCATCCGTTTGCCCTGACCAGCGGCAAGTATCACGATGTTCATGGCGGAAGGAGAAACGTCGTGCGCAGGCGCACGCATCGTAGCATCGAGTCTTGGATTCGCCGCGTTGCCGCGCTGGTATGCGTGGCGCTGGCTGCGGCCTGCTCGACACTGCGCCTCAGCTACAACAACGCCGACACACTGCTGGTCCTCGCGCTCGATCGCTACTTCGACCTGGACGACGCGCAGCGGCAGCTCGTGCGCGACAGCGCGCGTGCGCTGCTGGCGTGGCATCGGGCTGACCAATTGCCTGCATATGTCGAGTTCCTCGAACGCATCAGCCAGCGCGTTGGACAGCGCGCCGAGGTCGATGACGTCCTGCGCTTTTATGAGCAGGCCAACGCCTGGCTGCTGGTGCTCGGGGAGCGGGCGGCACCGTCTGCGGCGCGCTTGGCGCTGACGCTAACACCAGCGCAGATCGCGCGGTGCGAGCAGCAGCTGGCGCGGGACAATGCGAAAGCGCACCGCGTGCTCACGGCCGATGGCCGGCGCGACGTGCTCGAGGGGCGCGTGCAGCGCACAGTCGAACGGGTTGCGGACTGGCTCGGTTCAGTCACGAAGGAGCAGCAGCAGCTAATCCGCCGCAGTGTTGAGCAGTGGAGTCGCGAACACAGCTGGTGGATGGAGGAAAAGGAGCGAAGGCAGCGCGAGCTGCTCGCCCTGCTGCGCCGAATCCAGCAAGAACAGCCGCCGGTTGAGCAGGCAGCGCGCTGGCTGGCCGCGTATGTCGCACATGTCGCGCAGCCGCTGGAGGCGCAGCGGCAGGCCCAGCTGGCGCGCGCACGCCGCGCAAACGCCGAGTTGGTTGCGCTGATGCTGAATCACGCTACGCCCGCGCAGCACGCTGTGCTGTTGAAGCGGCTGCGCAGCTATGCCGATGAGCTAGCGGCCCTCGCGGCCGCTGGCGCGCGCGGCTGAGGGTACTGAACGGCCCTGACGCGCCCCGTGCGTGGCTTAGCGCGCGCGCCTATGTTGCGCGCGGTTGCCTGCAGTCGGCACAAGGGAGCCGGCCACCATGCCAATGCCGGCCAGCACGAAACCACCCAGCACGGAGGGCAGCGTTTCGCCAAGCGGCGTAAATTCGAGCAGCGCCCAGCTGGACATGCCAAGCACGATCGACCAGACAGCCCCCTGCGTGGTCGCGCGCTTCCAGTACAGACCGCACACCAGCGGCCAGAAGGCGCCGACGACTGGGAACTGGTAGGCCTTGGCCACCAGCTCGTAAATGGGTGTGCCTTCCATGCGTATCGCGTAGGCGAGCACCGCGAGCGTGAACGCGAGCACGGTGATGCGCATCGCGCGCAGCTCGCGCCGGTCCGACAGGGCGACAAAATTCTTCAGGATGTTTTCCACGAAGGTGGTGGAGGGCGCCAGGAGTGTGGCGGACGCAGTGGACATGATCGCCGACAGCAGCGCGCCGAAAAACAGGACCTGCAGCCAGGTCGGCATGTGCTGCATCACCAGCGTGGGCAGGATCTTCTGCGGATCGTCCTTGTGCAGCGCAGCGGCCGCCTCCGGCATGATCAGGAAGGCGGACAGACCGATGAACATCGGCACGAACGCAAACGCGAGGTAAGCTAGGCCGCCGATGATCGGACCGCGCACGGCGGTATCCACATTCCTCGCCGACATCACGCGCTGAAAGACGTCCTGCTGCGGAATCGAGCCGATCATGATGGTGATCGCCGCCGACAACCAGAACAGCCAGGCGTGCAGCGTCGGCTCGGGAAAGAACCGGAACATCTCTTTGCTGGCTGCGTAGTCGATGACCGGCGCCACCCCCCCGGTCAGATTGGCGGCGAAGAGGGCGATCAGGGTCAGGCCGACTACGATGATGAGCATCTGGAAGAAGTCCGTGAGCGCCACCGACCACATGCCGCCGAAGACCGTGTAGACGAGCACGACCGCCGTGCCGAGCGCCATGCCGGTGGTCACTGAGATTGCCCCCTGCGACAGCAGCGAGAACACTAAGCCCAGCGCGGTAACCTGCGCGGCGACCCAGCCCAGGTAAGAGATCATGATCACGGCGGCCGAGAAGATCTCCACCCCGCGTCCGTAGCGCTGGCGGTAGAAATCGCCGATGGTCAGCAGGTTCAGTCTGTAGAGCCGCGCAGCGAAGAACATGCCGACGAAGACGAGGCACAGCCCCGCGCCGAACGGATCTTCCACCGTCTTCGTCAGTCCGCCGTCGATGAACTTGGCCGGAATGCCGAGCACGGTCTCGGAGCCGAACCAGGTGGCGAAGGTCGTCGTCACGATCATGATGAGCGGCAGCGAGCGGCCCGCCAGCGCATAGTCGGCGGTGTTGCGCACGCGCATCGCCGCGTACAGTCCAATGCCGATCGAGGCGAGCAGATATAGGACGATGAAACCGATCAGCGTCATGGCGGGCTCCGACGGCACGAGTGTGCGCACGATAAAGCGAACCGCCGCGGTGCTCAACGCCAGCAGGCCTTTTCGCATCGGCAGTGAGGCGCGGGCGCAACCGAGATTCCGCCAGCGTCTTGCGATAACCGATGGCCTGACCAGCGACCGCGCGAAGTGGCCGTGTGGGGCGGATGCAGCCCGATGCCAGCGCCAGTGCCGCTTGCCCTGTCATGCTTTAGTAAGCCTCTGGCCAGTCGGGACCGCGCCCTGGTAGCGCGAAGCCGAAGAACGCCCATGCCAGCATCAGCGCGATGGCGGCCATTGAGGTCGCCACAATCAGCAGCAAGCGGTTGCGCCGCTCAGTTTCTCGTCGCAACTGCCGCAGTTCGGCAAGGATTTGGCGGTGGCGCGTGTCATCGGTGAGCGCCTGATGCACGAGGCGTGGAAGTTGCGGCAGCATCCGGCTCCATTGCGCGGCCTCGTAGCGCAGCCGCTCCTCCAACCCCTTAAGACCAGCCTGCTCCTGCATCCAGCGTTCGAGAAAAGGCTTGGCCGTCTTCCACAGGTCAAGCTCCGGATTCAGCTGGCGGCCTAGACCCTCGATAGCCAACAGCGTCTTTTGCAGCAGCACCAGCTGCGGCTGCACCTCGACGTTGAAACGACGCGATGTTTCGAACAGCCGCAGCAGCACCTGCGCGAAGGAGATATCTTTCAGCGGGCGGTCAAAAATAGGTTCGCAGACGGCGCGAATTGCGCTTTCGAGTTCGTCGACCCGAGTACCCGCCGGCACCCAGCCAGATTCGACGTGCAACTCAGCCACCCGCTTGTAATCGCGGCGGAAAAAGGCGAGGAAATTCTGCGCCAGGTAGTTCTTGTCGTTGTCCGACAGCGTGCCGACGATGCCGAAGTCCAGCGCGATCCAGCGGCCGAAGTCTTCGCCGCTGTCGCCGACATAGATGTTGCCGGGGTGCATGTCGGCATGAAAAAAGCCATCGCGCAGCGCTTGTGTAAAGAAGACCTCCACCGCATCGGCGGACAGTCGCTTAATGTCGATGCCGGCCGCACGCAGCCGCTCCACCTGGCTGACCGGAATGCCGCGCATACGCTCCATGACGAGCACGTTCTCGCGGCAGAAATCCCAATACATCTCGGGTACGCGCAGCAGCCGCGAGCCGGCGAAATTGCGCCGCAACTGGGACGCGTTGGCCGCTTCCCGCATCAGGTCCAGCTCATCGTGCAAAATTTTGTCGAACTCGGCGACTACCGCGCGCGGCCGTAAGCGGCGCCCGTCGCGCCAAAGCCGCTCAACGAGCGCCGCGGCAACCTCCATCAGGGCAAGGTCCTTTTCGATCGCCGCCCGCATACCCGGTCGCAGCACCTTGACCGCCACTTCCTTGCCGGCGGCTGCACCGAAGGCAGGATCCGCGCGCATGACTGCCAAATGCACCTGCGCGATGGAAGCACTCGCCACAGGTTCCCGTTCGAAGTGAGCGAACACTTCATCGAGACGTCGACCGAGGCCGCGCTCTATTTCGGCCACCGCGATGTCTGACGGAATCGGCGGGACGCGGTCTTGCAGCTTGGCGAGCTCGTCGGCAATGTCTGCTGGCAGCAGGTCGCGGCGAGTGGACAGCGCTTGCCCGAACTTCACGAAAATCGGGCCGAGGTCCTCCAATGCTCGGCGCAGCCGCACGCCACGCGGCTCCGATAAATGACGGCCCAACGAAAGGACGCGCAGCAGCCGGCGCAACCAACCGCTTTTAAGGCCCGCGAACACCACTTCGTCGAGACCAAAGCGGTAGACGGTGATGAAGATGCGAGCCAGGCGCAGCACGCGCATCATTGACGCACCTTCACCTGCGTGGCGTGCGCGGTGGTCACCATTGAGCACGCTCCAAACGCTCTATGCGTTTCTGCAGCCGCTCGACGTCATCGCGCAGCGCGGTAACATCACTGGCAAAGGCCTCCGCCTCGGCACGCCCCACAAGCAGCGGCTGCTCGGTCACCCAATAATCCGCGGTGGCGCGCGCCAGCCGCGCCCCGCCCTGGCGCAGCGCTTGCAGCAGCGCGCGCAGCAGATCCACCAGGCGCACAGCAACGGCATCGCCGACTAACCGCGCTAATTCTTCTTCCGGCTCCGGCCGCAGGCGCTCCAGCACAGCGGCCAGCGCCTGCGCGAATTCGGCGTCGCCAGTCAAGCGGAGGTTGCGCTTGAGCGCCTGCGAATCAAAAGGCGCCAGCGGCAGTTGCGCCGTATCGATTTGGATCTGCACCTGGGGCTCACCGCTGCCCACGATGAACGTGCCTTCGCCAGTGATGCCCAACCGCACCGTCAGCGGCGGCACGTCGATCTGCGCTACGCGGCCGGCGTAAGGGGCGAGCTTTTCGCGCGCCCAGACCTCGCGTTCGAGCAGGCGGTTAAGAAGCGCGGCTGCAACCTCGGAAGCAAGCGGCCCAAGCATCGGATGATGTCCCCGGCACCCATGCGACGGGGCGCATTGTCGCAAACCGGCTCGGGGCTCGCTCAAAGCGGAGCCTGCGCGCCCTCCCGTGCCATCGATGGTATGGGTTCCGCCGCCGCGCCCGCATCGGTCGGTAGCCGCCAGCCGGGTTCTTGCATCACCGGCAGCAGCCGCACCTGAAACTCGTCGCGGGTCAGCACGTAGCGATTCAGTCGTGCCACGCCGCCGTCAGGTAACGGGAAATCCTGCTCGCCTAGGCAATGCAGCCCAAGCTTGGTGAGCAGACGGTTGCTCGCGACGTTGGCCGCAGCGGCGTCAATCGCCACAGCCTCGCGCTCCATATTTTCGAAGCTGAACCACAAACCAAAATAGGTGAGTTCCGTGGCATAGCCTCGGTTCCAAACAGCTGGCGCAATCAGCATGCCGACCTCCGCCACAGCAGGGCGCCGGCGTGACTGACGCACTTCTACGCGCGCCAGGGTATGCCCACTTTGCTTGCACTCTGCGAAGTAGCTGAAAGCGACCCCCGCTTTCCACGCCGCCAGCGCTGCATCGATGAACTGTTTTGCCTGCAGTGGGATGCGCGGCTGGCGCCATAGCACGTGCTCGTTAAAACGCGGGTCGCGAGACCACTGCCAGATGGCGTCAGCGTGGTGTTCCGCTACCGGCACGAGGCGCAACCGCGGCGTTTCGAACGGGAAATCAAGCGGAAAACGCAAAGGCAGCAGAGGACCCACGGTCGCCGCGCGACTTCCCGGTCGTTTCAGCAGGTGCGCGGTGGCCTCGCGGCGCGGCTGTTATCCCCGTACCATTAATTGCTGAGTTGCTGTATTCCCGCAAGTACCCACCCGCCGGGACCTTGCACTGGCTTGGTGAGGTTCCAGACCTCATCGACCTGCTCGATTTCGCCACCAACCCGCAGGGTGCCGCTGAAGCGCACGCTGGCGACATACTCTTGCGCGGTGGTTTCAATGCCGAGCAATTCGGCATCAAGCGTCACCACCTCGGCGTCCGAGACGCTACCGCGCGCGTTCAGCTCGTGAGTTAGCGCCACGAACATTTCGGGCGACGTGAATTCCTCAAGCTCCGCTAAGTCGCCGCGGCTCCACGCCGTCTGCAACCTCTGAAAGTGCTTTTTGGCCTGCTCTAGGAACGCAGCTGTATCGAAGTCAGCCGGCACACCCCAGGGCTGACGCAGCGTAGCTGCACGGCCGCCCATGAATTCGTCGAACGCGGAGCCTGGCCGCACGGCAGGCAATGAACGTACCGCATCTCGCTGTAGGGGCCCCGGAATCGGTGCTGGCTCTGACTCCGGCGCATAAGCGGTGCCGTGAGCCGCATCGGCCCCCGGGTAGGCGGGGCGCAGCGCCTGGCCTCGCATCCGGCGCAGTACGAAGCCAACGATCGCGACCACCGCCAAGGCAACCAGTACTGCCATCAAAACGGCCGTCAGCGTCTCACTAAGACCCAAGTACGCCGCGAGCGCCGCCAGCCCGAGACCAGCAGCCAAGCCAAGCAATGCCCCTTTCAGCGGGTTGGGGCGCGCGGTTGCGGCCCCCGCCGAGGCAGGCTGTTGGGCTGCGTTAGCCTGCTCACGTGCGGGCGTTGCCGCCTGCTGCTGCGGCGTTGCCTGACGCTGCTGCAGCTGCTGCGACTGCTTGCCGATGTTGCGGCCACCCCCAAGCCGGCGCTGCGCCTCGGCGTCCTCCACAGCGAAGGCCGCGGCGATCACACCAATGATCAAGCTGGCGAAAAATCGTTTCATCATCTGCCCTTCCGTCTTGGTCGATATCAATACTTGCGTCCAATGTGCAGCGCGCAAATGCCTGCAGCTAGCCTAAACCATTCCACGTCCTCGAAGCCGGCGCATTGCATCATCATCGCCAACTCTTGCGGTGGCGGAAACATGCGAATCGATTCCGCCAAATATCGGTAGCTGTCGGCATCACCGGCCACCCGTGCGCCGAGCCACGGTAGCACGTGAAACGAATACGCATCGTAAATAGGGGCAAGCGGCGCCCACACTCGGGAAAACTCCAAGACCAACACGCGCCCGCCCGGGCGCAGCACCCGATGCATTTCCGCCAGCGCGCGGTCTTTGCGGGTCATGTTACGCAACCCGAAGCCGACGCTGACGATGTCGAAGCTCGCGTCCAAAAAAGGAAGCGCCTCGGCGTCGCACTGCACCACCGGTAGCAGGAGCCCTGCATCAAGTGTGCGGTCGCGGCCGACGCGCAGCATCGCCCCATTAATGTCAGTCAGCCACACCTGTCCCTTGGCGCCCACCTCGCGCGCGAAGGCAAGCGCTAAATCGCCGGTGCCGCCGGCAACATCCAATACCCGCATGCCGGGCCGTACCGCCGCCAGCTGCACCGTGAATGCCTTCCAGAGGCGGTGTAGACCCACCGACATGAGATCATTCATCAGGTCGTAACGGGCCGCGACGGAATCGAACACGCCTGCCACCCGGCGTGCCTTCTCGCGCACGTCGACCTGCTGAAAGCCGAAATCCGTTGTCTCGCCCGCCTCAGCCATGGCGGCTCAGTGATGCCCGCAGGGTGGCGCCGCCGCTTGGACGAACTTCGCGTTGCGCGGATCGGCCGGATCGCGACTTGCGCCGACCGCGTCGAGTCGACGCAGGTAGTCCTCCCAGAGCGCCTGCTGGTTCATCCCCAGTTCGTATAGGTAGGCCCAAGAGTAAATGCCGCTTGAATGACCATCGGAGAAAAACGGCTGCAGCGCGTAATGCCCGATAGGTTCCAGCCGTTCGATCGTCACGTCGCGCTTGCCGACTTGCAGGGTTTCCTGTCCAGGGCCATGCCCACGCACCTCGGCCGATGGCGAAAACACGCGCAGGAATTCAAACGGCAGGCGGAAAACCTTGCCGTCGTTAAAAGCAATTTCTAGCACGCGCGAGCGAGCGTGCAAGGTGATTTCCGTCGGTGTCGGTTCGCTCATGCGGCTAGCATAGCCGCCGTGCGGAAGTGATGGGAGACCCCACCGGACCCTTGCGCCGAGGCCAGCGCACCGCCCGCGGGCACCCACGATCGCCGCCTAAGCGAAAGCGGCGGCCAGAAGGCAGCCGCACCGGTGGAGGTCTGTGTTAACGCTGCCAGCAGGAAGCCACCGTTGCGCTACCACTGATGCCACGTACGCCCGCTTGGGTCAACGTCAGCGCACCGCATTCGGGATCGGTGAAGTTGTCGCTGCCGGCCGGACAGGCGCCGGCTGCGCCGCACGGCGTTGCGGTCAAGGTGTACTGCTGTCCGGTCGGGAAAGCGACCGTAATCAGATAACTGGCTCGCCCTTCCGCTGGCGCGACGAGGGTCGGCAGAACAAAATCATTGCCTGCACCTTGCGACTGGCACGCTGCCACCGTGGTCTTGTTGTAACAGCCGTTGGTCGTGAAGTTGCGCTCTAACGCATTGGCGACATCCAGCAACACGCTTTTGGCGGCCGCCCGTTTAGAGCGGATCATGTAATTGGTATAGCTGGGGATCGCGATCGCCGCCAAAATCCCGACCACGACGACCACGATCATCAGCTCGATCAGCGTAAACCCGCGTCGGCGGCTGGCAGGCGCTGTTTTCATTGCGTGATCTCCCGCCAGGAATCGCGGCCCACTTGCGTGAAGCTGCGATTGCGTACCAGTTGGATGTTGCCGGAGGTGCCACTCATTGCTTTAATCGCCGTGGGGCTGCCCTCCATCACATGTGGCGACTTGACGATGCCTACCGTGGTGAGGATGCCGCTGGCCAAGACGCTATCGAGTGCATTCACGCGCCTGTCACCGTTGGTATCAAATACCGGGTAGTCAAGGCGCGCCCCAGTCGTCGCCGACACCTCCATCAGCCAGCTGCTGCCGCCGAACTCGCAGGGATCGCTAGACGGTACCACGGTGGTAAAAATCACCCGTCCGCTACGCACGACCGCCGGCCCGATAACGCGTTCGCCGGTGGACGGCAGGTCCATGTACCAGCCGCGCTTCGTTGTCCAGTCGATCGTGTTCTGCGACACCGTGCGCACGGTCGTCGGCACGCCGTTGACTGGGATCGTCGTCGTGCTAATCGTCTGCTGCACCAGCTGACTGCGGTCCGTCGTCGTCACACGGGTACCGTTGTCAAGAATCCCGTAGAAGGTCTGCCGCTGCGTGTCCGTGTTGTCGCCGCTGGCGAAGAAACGGCCGGTGCCGAACAGCACCATGACGCCGTTTACGCCGGCCGGCGGCTGCGCCAGGCGCACGCGCGCTTGAATAGGTTGCGGCCTGACGTCAGGCAACGGACTGCGCGCGGAAAACAGCGGCGCCGGGGTCGACCCATTCCAATACGCCACGTTCCAGGCGCTGGCATTGCTCGACGTCAGATCGAATTTCCAGACGTTGCCCAGCATATCGGTGGCGTAGATGTAGTCGTACGTATCATCGCCGTTGGCGTCATACAAAGTAGGGGTTCCCAGGCCGTTGGGGTTGCCGGAGCCGCCCGCCAAGGTGTCGATGCGGCGGATCAAGCGGCCGTCGCTGACGCGCACCAAATACAGCGACGCCTGCTGGCTGGTGCTGTTGTAGCCATTGCCGAAAGCCGCGACCCATTCGCCGTTGTTAGCCCGGAACACCACCGCACTGCCGATCGTGTACCCGAGCCGACTTCCATACTGCGGATCAGCCGCGTCGCCGGGGCGATAAGGCGTGTTGTCGTTGATCTCCCACAAGACGTTGGCCGGCCCGAAGCTGTCTGGGTTCGTAACGTCCAGCGCGAAGACCGCTTTCGCGCCCGCTCCAGTCGTGCCGACAAGCACGGTCCTCCAGCTGCCGCCAAACTTCGCGTCGTAGGCGGCCGGGGAGCCGTCCACGTAGTAGCGATGCGCGTATGTAGGCGAGGCCAGTTGCGCCAGGTATGGAATCACCGCAGCCGGCACGTAGGCGAAGCGTTCCTCGCCAGTCAACGCATCGAACGCGTGCAGCATGCCGTCGTTGGCTCCGACATACACCATCTTGCGACGCGATTGCTTGCTCGTCAGGAAGGTGCGGTACGTCGCATCAAACGAGGCATAGCCGTAGTTTTCCGTGCCGACGTACGCCGGGTCCGAGTTCACGATGTCGCCCAGTGGGACGCTGCGGTTACGGTAGGTGCCGCCGTTGCGCTCTTCATTGCTCGCATCCCCGCGAAGGTAGTTGAGCAGCGCAGTAGAGTTGATATGGCTCCACAGTCCAGCGGCGGTAAGGTCCGTTTGTGTGAACGCGATGCCCGCGCTGCCGCTCCAGGAGACGATGTTGCGCGCCGCAGGCGCTGGGATCTTGCCCGCGTCGGTTGCTTCCCATTCGGTATTACCGAGGGAACCGTCAGCGTTGATGCGGTAGGCGGTTAGGCGCCCCGTCCAGTCACCGCTGTTAAAACGCGCCTGGAACAGCAGCGTGTCGGTGGTGAGACGGGTCGAGTTAGCCGCTAGCGCCGCGCCCGCGCTCTCGCGTTCCAAAATGCGGTTCAGCGCTGTATTCAGCGCATCGGCCATTTCCGACGGGCGGTCAGCACTGAACGCCTGCCCCCGGCTGTTAATCGCGGCATGCCAGAGATCGTAGACATTGCCTGGCTCGGCATCGTTATAAGTCGGTGGCCATTGGCCAGCGCCAGACAGTAAATTGGCGTATCCGGGCCCGCTCCAAGTCCCTCCACCCCATCGAATGTCCACGGGCGTCGTGACGCTCATCGCGCGCGTCATCCCTAGGCCAACTGTAAAGGTGACCAGGTGCTGCCAAGTGGCTGGGTCATTCTTGGGGTTCCAATACTGCTGGTCAGCAGTCCCATTGCGGTCGATTCGATAAGGAATGAGGTTGTTCGGCAGATCGGGCCGCAGATCGGTTGCCCAGTAATGGAAGGCGATATCGGCTACGTTATTTGACCGCTGCGCCGGCACCGTAGCACTTGATGAACGATAGATGGCGGTCAGCGGGGAGGTCACCGAATACACCGTCCCATCTGGCAGCGTGCGCGCTGTGCCGTCGACATCGCCACAGACGGCCCCGCTGCAGAAAGGTGAGGTATCTGTCTCACTGTTCCAGAAGCCGTCGGTCATTAGGATATGAAAGTTTGGCCGGCAGGAATACTCGGTGCCCACCGAAACCTGCGGGTTCTCCGCGTACGGGCTGCGCACGCCAGCCGTCGCAGCCGACAGGCGGAAATACTCCCCTGCTCTAGACGCAGCCCCCCGCAGGGGCGTGCCGCCTTGCGCGCGTAGTCGCATCAACCAACTGTAAAAATTGTTTCGGTGTGCCCCATTAAATACCCGGATGCGGTTATCGACGTTTGGCCCGGTCCAACCGTTACAAGCGCCCGCCGCTGCCGTGTAATGAAGCTGGTTACATGAGTTCAGCGATTGCCAGGCAACGCGTGTCGTGGTCGGAATACTTGCCATTGCTCGTGAGGCAGCCGCGACGGTCATTAAATTGCGCGTCCGATAATATGAGTACCAGATCGCAAAGTTCTGCCGCTCATCTGGGCCGATTGCGGGATTGGTGCCCGAGGTCGCGCTTACGATCACCAGCTGGTAGCAATCGTCATCGTGGATTGTCCCGTCGCAGTTTGGCAGCGAGGTGTTGAACCGATAGTAGTAAGCAGGCCCCGGAGTCGTTGTCTGAAACGGCGTCACTAGTGTGCCCCCGTTGGCGACGCGACCCGCCTGCAACGCCGCCAGGTCTGCAGCAACATTGGCATGCGGTGCGAAGGTCTGCGTGGTGCTCGCCGGGTTGTACTCGCGCGTCGGCTGATACCCGGTGGCGAGGTTGACGTAACCGCGCGGCGCACCACGACCCGGCCCGCCGTCGGCAAAGCCGTTAATCGGTGCGTTGTCGAAGGCCGGCGCCGGGAAGGTATACTGCGTACCGTCTGCGTTAATGAAAACCGGTAGCGGATACAGCACGTCCGGGTTGTAATACAGCGGATTGAACGTCGAGGACTTAAACCGCCGGGTCGCGACGTGATTCACCAGAGAATCCGGCACATACGCCCAAGCCATCGACCCAGAATCATCCAGCGTAATCACAATGTTCGGCGGCATCGGTGTGGGCAGGAATGGCGGCGTGTTGGCAATCGTGAACGCCTGCACCGTTTGCCCGTACAGAAGGGCCGACAGGGCCAGCGCGGCCGTAACGCGCCGCGCAGCGGTAAGGCGCGAAAGTGCTGGGCTCATCGTCTCGTCCTACTCACATCATTAGGGGCGTACGTAGGTGCTCTGCACCTGCGCGATAGTGTTCGCGTTGGCGCCGTAACCGACGGCGGTGACCCGGTACACGGTGAGCGTTTCCATCGGCTGCAGCTCGCCGCCTGCGGGCCTGATTTGAATGTCATGGACCCGCTCGATGATGCAGCGCGGCTGCCGCGCAACGTCGCTCAGTGGTGTCGCAAGCACGCGCACGGCCGCATCGTGCGTCCAGTTAATCGATTCAAACCATTGCGCGGCGTTGGCCGGCGGCGCCGTGTAGTAACCGCCCGTGTTCTGACTGAAATCGGGTAGACCGGCCACGGCCGTTAGCACTGACTCGCAGTCGCGCAGCGAAGCCTCTGCCGCCTCGAACGAGCGCAGCCTTTCCCGCGTATTCCCAGACATGCGCTCCTCCAGCGTGGCCGTCGTGTAAGCGGCGACACCGAGCAAACTCAATACGGCTAGGAATATCAGCCCAATGACCAGGACGGCGCCGCGCTGACGGTGAGGACAAACAGAAGAGCGCATAGTCCACGTCATCCCGATGTCCTCACAACATGCGGTTGCGCAGCGCGACTGTGGTCGTGAATACCTGCCGCAGCCGTCGGTCTGGCGCGGTCTGCGCATCGACGATGCCGTCTCCGCTGGTATCGCGCAAAGCGAAGGTCTGCGCGGCCGTCGCCACCGTCGCATCCGTGCCCACTGCCAGTAGGCTGACGCGCACCGCTACCACGTGCGACCAGTCGGCGACGGCGTCAGCGCGCTGATACGCATTGGCGATGCCATCCAAATCGGTGTCGACGCCGTACAGAATCTCGATGTCCTCGATGCCGTCGACCAGCTCTTCGGCGGTGCTGCCGACGGCGCGGTACAAAGCGCGCCGCCCTGCTGCATTGGTGCCGACAAAGTAGGCGGTCTCTACCAGACGCATGGCTTGCGCGCGCGCGTCCTCGCGGAAGGCTTCATTGCCGATGGGACCGCTGATCACCGCCAGATTGCCGTCGGTGCCTCCCGGGCCGGCGCCGAGCTCCGCATATTCAAGGACAGTCGGAAAGTGGCCGACGCCCGTCGGCGGCGGGTTGTTGGTTACCCGAAACAGCAACGCGCGCTGACAATCTGCCACCAATGCAAGGTCGCCGTTGCTCAGCCGCATCGCGTTATGCTCGATCGTAACCCTGCGCGCGACCGGATCGGAGTTGCCGAGCACGCGCACCACCAAGCCGACTGCACGGCGCACCACAATGACGTCGCCTGCGGCGCGCGCAACGCCGGTCGAGTTGGTCCAGCCGTTGCCGTCCTCAAAGCCCACGATGCCATCACCGCTGCCATTGAACGCCACTGCCGGGCGCGTCACGTTAAGGAAGTTGTCGGGGCCGAGGCTGCGCGAGCGGCAGCCGGCGAAGCTCGTCATGCGCAGATCCTGCGCGATGTAATCGAGGGCGAATCGGCCCGCCTCCTGCACACGCGCCAGTTCGTCGTTGACGCGGTACGTAGTCCGCGCGCCCACAAACAGGTACGTCAGAGCACCGACCACGATCAGGCCAATCGTGATACTGACCATCGCCTCCACTAACGTGAGGCCGCGCTGCGCGCGCCGGTGTGGCATATAAACGGTTGCGGGCATCCGCGCTTGCATCAATTGGTGTTCCCCAGTCGTGTCACGACGGTGTACGCGGCGTTCGATGCACCGCCCGCGCGCGAGTCGTCCCACTGCACCACGATCGTTACGGTCTGGTTGACAGTGTCCACGGCGATGCTGCCAGCGCCGGCTGGCAGCGTGCGCAGGCGCGTCAGCCAGTCCAAGACGTCGGCGGCGCACACACCCGTGCAGCCGGCGGCGGGCCCGCTGGCGCCCAGGTGCAGTTCGTAATTGGCTGCCTGCCCGAGGTTGGCGCGCATGCGCTCGGCCATATCAGCAGCGAACTGCGCCGCCTGCGCGCGGTAAAACGCGCTGTGACTGGCCCGCAGGCTGGCAGCTTGCAAGCCCGCGACGCCAAGCAGCCCGACAGATAGGATCACGATCGCCACCAGGACTTCGATCATCGACAGGCCGCACTGGTGGCGCAGACTGGGCATCGCTGCGGTCGTCATTCCTCGCCTCACGCGTTATGGCAGTTCGGCACAGGCCCGCTGTCCAGCTCGGGAACGCGGTCACCGTCGGTGTCTAACGCGATGCGCACGCGACCCGAGACGTTCACGATCACCGCACGCGACCGCGCCTGGCCGTCAGCAACGAGCACGGGGCCATAGCAAAGGACGAAGCTGCCGCCGCCCGCATGGGTGAGGCGACCGCTGCTGTCGAAACCGATGGTGTTGGCGAAGCTCGCGCTGCCAAAGAGCGTCAGCGGCGGCGCCAACGCGCCGCCCTGGCGAATGATTTCCTCACCGGCGTCGAGTTGATCGTTGGCATTCGTGTCCACAAACATGCGCCAGCCGGCAGTCCAGTCGCGCGAATGGGCCACACCGTTGTGGGCGATCACCACGCGTGCTTGTCGTCGCATCGCCTCGCTGCGTGCAAAATTCAGCGCGGCAAAAAACTCGCTTGCGGCGCTGCTAAGCCGGCTGCTCGCCACATAGTTGTGTAGGCTCGGCACGCCAATGCCTAGCAGCACAGCAAAGATGGCCAACACCACCAGCAGCTCGACGAGCGACAGCCCGCGCAAGTGCTGCGGCCAAACAACGTCGTACGCCAACTTGGTTTCCTTCCTGACGAACGAAGCCGAAGATAATGCGGGCATCGGCACCGCGCGCGGCGGCTGAAGCGATGACAGCACCGGCGGTGGCGGTTGGCCGATATGCGGCGAAAGCCGCGCCGGGCAGCGGCAGCTCGGAGCCGACAACCGGCTCATCGCAGGCATCCAACAGATGGATGAGCTAAGCGCACGAAGCCGTCGAGGCCGACGCACAGCAGCCGCGTTTGCCCGTTGCTTTCGACCGCAAGCGCCAGCGCCGTTGGGTGTGCCAGCGTGGCACTCGGTCGAAACACGATCGCAGGCTGCGGCGAGTCAACCGACACACCGGCTAAGCGAACCGTGCGCAGGACCATCTCGCCGTCGTCCCGCCAGCCATTTAGGTTGCCGTCAATAAACATGACCAACCCGCCGTCGCGCCAAGGCGTGGCGGCGGCCGTGCAGCGGGTAAGCGTGCTGGCGGCAGCTGTCTGCTCGCGCGCCAGCCCGCAAATCCCAACCGGCACGCGGCGCAGCGCGGCCTCGGCACGGGCCGCTTCCAACAAGTCCATTACCGCGCGCGCGCCGGCTTGAGGGCTTTCGGCAGCAAACAGCGCAACAAGGGACGCCGCGGGAAACATCAGCAGCAGCACGCCAAGAAGCAGCGCGATGAGCGTCTCCACGCGCGAGACGCCATAAGAGGCGGTTGCGCCAGCCGTTAATCGGTTTTGCATCGAAAGCCCCTGGCGGGCATTTCGACGCTTAGGCGCACAACCTAAAGGCGCGAAGCGGCAAACAGCGCCTGCTGCACCGCATTACTTGCGCGATCGCGGTGCAAGCAGCTGAATTATCGCCCCCAGCAGTCCTCTGCGGTGCGCCCGCCCGTGGCGTTTGCGATACCGCGCACACCGGTATGCGTCAGCGTCAGATCGCCGCACTCGTCGTGGGCCATCGACCCAGTGCGCGTGGCGGTTAACGTGAAAGTGGCTGGCCCGCCAGGATTGGCAAGCGAGATGTGGTATCTGACGGCGCCGCTTGCCGGCGAACGGGTCAATGGGCCGGCGTTGGCTTGAAACCAAGCGTCGTCCGGATACGTGTTGTTTTGCGAGAAATAGCGCTGTAGCAGCGCGGCCGCCTCCATCAGCTGGGTCTTCGCGTCGGCACGATGCGCGCGCTGCACGTAGGCCGTATAGGCGGGGACAGCCAGGGCAGCCAGGATGGCGATGATCGCCAACGTCACCAGCACTTCAGTCAATGTGAAGCCGCGGGCACGCACGTTGCAACAAATAGCCGTCATTCAATGAGCTGCCGCCAGGTCCGGAAGGCGCCGAAGCCGACGAGACCCAGCCGTTTGGCCTCCGGCTCACCTGCCAGTCCGACGCCGAATAGCACGCCACTGCGCTGGCTCGCATCTGAGCCTTGCGCCGGACGCTCCACGAAAGCAAGGAGCCCTAGCGTGCCACCCATTGCGACCGCGGCGGAGTTTGCCGCGCCGAAGCTGCCACCGCTGACAAAGCTGCCGGACAGATAGTTCAGCCGGTACAAGAACGAGGTGCCGGCCACATCGCAAGCGTCCACCGAAGGCACAAACGACAGCGCAACCAAGCTGCCCCCGAACATGCGCGGCGAGACGATGATGCGCTCGCGCGGCGTCGCCAGCGTGGTACCGCCGGCACTGTAAACGACCCCCAGGTCGATGTACCAGCCTCTCTGACCGCCGAGGTAGTTCACGCTGTTGGCCGTTAAGGTGTAAAGCGCTGGGCTGCCCGACTTCGATGTGATTTTCTGCTGAACCAGCAGCCCACCGCTGCCGCGGAAATTGCCGCCGATGCCGTTGACCTCGTTTGGCTTGTCCCAGACTCCATAAAGGGTTTGAACATCCTGCCGTTCGCGGTCACCGGGCGACAACAGCTTGCCGGTGCCAAAGATGACCATCACGCCACCGTCCGGATGCAGTTGCAGCAGCGGCGCGGCGAAGATGGGCTGCGGCTGATTGCGCGAGTCGAGCGGGCCGACATCGGCCGGGCTGCGCGTGGTAAAAAGGGGCTGGCCGCCAAAGGCGACCGTCCATTTGCCCACATCCGGGCTGCTTAAGTCGAATTTCCATAGATTGCCGCGCAGATCCCCGGCGTAGACAGCGATCAGGTTGCGCTGGGCATCGAACAGCGGTGCGGGTGCGGACAGGCCGTTCGGATCGGACGCGTTGCCAACGCCGGTATCCAGAATCCGCACGATCGCACCCGAGGCAAGGTCAACTACAAACAGCGCGGCCGTATGGTTTGCGCTCTCCGGTCCGTTCGCAAACACGGCCACCCACCGCGCGCCACCGGCAGCCGCGGCATCTTTTACACGCGCAATGATCGCCGGACCGAGCACATAGCCGAGGCGCGCGAAATCGGTCGCCGACAGCGATTGGTCGTCTAACTCCCATAGCACGCTGTTCGCATCAAGGTTGTTCGGATCCGTAGCGTCAATCGCAAATACGCTGCGGCCGCCCGCGCCCAGCGAGGAGACGACCACGGTGCGCCAGCAGGGGTCAACCCGGGAAGGGTCATTCGGATCCGGCCCACAGCCAGTGCCGAAGTACGCGTCGCCCTGCGCAGGCACGCCGTCCACGAGGTAACGATGTGTGTAATCCGGGTCGACTAGCAAAGGAAGGTTACGAATAACGGCGCGCGGCACGTAGGCAAACTTCTCTACCCCCGTCCTCGCGTCAAACGCTTGGAACATGCCACCATTGCTGCCGACCCAGAGGGTCGCCGGGCGGCCGATGTGCTGGCTGTTGCCTTGGTTGGCGCGTAGAAAACGAAGATAGGTCTCGCGACCCGTTTGGACCGTCCCCGTGCTCGGCGGCAGAAAGTCGTACCCCCAATCGAGCGCCTTCACGTAAATCGGCGCTGCGTTAGCAATCGTGCCCAACACGTTGTCATGACTCGTCGGATCGTTCGGGTGCGCGCGCGGCCGGTCGCGAAAAACGCCCGGCGGTGAGGCGCTTTGCTCGCGGCTGCGGTCGCCACGGACGTACTGGATGACGTCGGCCGCCGAGCCTAGCGGGGAGGTCAGGTCAGCCCGCTGCGCCGCGGTCAGGTAGACCTCTTCAAAAGGAACGACCGCTTCACGCGCCGCGGGTCCATATCGCATCGTAAAAATGCGGCGCTGCGCTGGCGTCGGCAGCGCGTCGCTCGCGCGCCACACATAAGGCTGCCCGTTCGCATCGCGCGGCAGCGGATTGCCATTGCTGTCGGTAGTACGAAATGTAAGCGTTTGCGGGTCAATCTCGCGCCGGTACAAATTGCCCGACCAGCTGCCCTGCCGGAACTCCGCCGTGTACACAGCATTGCCCGCCTCTAAATAGGCCGTGCTCGCCGCCGCCGCGGTGCCGACGACCGAGCGCGTGCGCGCCACCTCGCGCACGATACGCTGAAAGCCCTGCAGCAGTTGGTCCGGCCGGTCCGCGCTAAAGGCCAGACCCCGGCTATTGATCGCCGCATGCCAGAGGTCGTAGACGTTGCCCACCGAATCCGGGCCCGTTGCAGGCCACGTCGCGGCTCCGCTGCGCAGATTTTGATAGCCAGTGCCCTGGTGCGTGGCACCGCCCCACGGGATGCCCGGCGCAGTCATCACTGCCGTCAGGCCCAGCCCTACCGTGAAATTCACCATGTGCTGCCAGGTGGCCGGATCGTTTTTGGGATTCCAGTAATCCGCCACGGGGTCGCCGGTGCGCTCGGCATAGTACGGCGTCAAATTGTTCGGCAGGTCGGGCCGCAGATCGGTGGCCCAGTAGTGGAACGCGACGTCGGCCAGGCTGTTGCTGTTGCTGTCGCGGTAAATGTGCGTTGCCTGATACGCGGGGTGTGTGGTGTTGCTGTTTGACGGCAGCAGCGTCTGATCGGGCAAAATGCGGCCGCTGCCGTCGACGTTGCCGCACATCGCGCCGCTACAAAACGAGTCATCGCCCTCGTTCCAAAGCCCGTCGGTCATCAGCAGATGGAAATTCGGCCGGCAGGCAAACTCGGTACCGCGTTCGACCTGCGGATGTTCCGCATACGGGCTATTGACGCCGGCGGTACGGTAATACTCACCAGCGCGCGCCAAGGCGCGCCGCAATGGCGTATTGTTTTGCGCTGGCAGGCGCAGCAGCCAACTGTACAAGTTGGCCCGATGCGTAGGGGTGAACGGACGAATGCGGTTATCGATTACGCCTCCGGCCCAGCCGCTGCAGTTGCCGGTAAAGCCGGCACAGGTTGTCAGCGCCTGCCAGGCGACGCGTACTGAGTCAGGCAGCCCAGCCAGGGCGAGCGACGCCGCACTGACAGTGGCAAGATTACGTGTGCGATAAAACGAATACCAGATCGCGAAGTTTTGCCGCTCATCGCGATCAGCGGCATCGACCGTTCCATCGCCGTTGAGGTCCACCACGGCGGGTCCAGAGGTGGCGCTTACGGTGACCAGCCGGTAGCAGTTGTCGTTCGATGTCGCCGCGGGCACGCAGCCGGTGGCCGCTGGATCAAAGATGTAGTAATAGGCCGGCACGCCAGCGCGGCGCAGGTCGCCTGCGCTTGAGAGGAAATCGGCGGCGGGATTCTCGGCGTAGCGATTGCCAACTGCTTGGCAGCCGGCATCGTACGTTGTCGACGCACCGCTTGTGGCCGGATCATAGGACCAGGTTACGCGATAAGCCTGCGACAGGTCCGTCGCACCCAGCTGCGGCGCGAACCCATTTACATAGGCATGGGTGAAGCTCGTCGTCAGACGCTCGTAACGATTATTGTTAGCGTCAAAACGGAGCGGTAGCTCGTAGCGGACCCGCGGATCGTAATACAGCGGGTTGTAGGCCGCCGACTTGACGCGGCGAGTCGCGTACTCCCAACACATCGAATCGGGCATATAGGCCCACTGCATCGAGCCGGAGTCGTCGAGCGTAATGAGCAGGTTCGGCGCCAGCGGTGAAGGCAGGAACTGAGGCACTTGCGCAAGCGACGGCGGCGGATCCGTGGGCACAGCATAGGCTGGCGGCGCCACTGTGACGGCGATGTAGACGCCGAGTACCTGAGCTGCCAGCAGGCGGCGCGGTGTGCTAACCGGCGCTATTTTCTTTCGGCTCATACGCCCCCCACCCATAGATGCTTCAGAACGGCGGCGGCCGCAGCTGGCTTTGCACGGTCGTGCGGAAGCCCTCGTTGCCGTCGCCAAAGCCACGGGCGGTCACCACATAAGCAACGTTGGGGATGAGCGTGCCGCCGCTGGTCGGAGCCGGCGGCGCGCGTACTTCTTCCAACAGGCATACTGGCGCGCTCACAACCCGCGCCGGATCGCTATAGAGCGCGCTCGGCACGCGCTGCAACTTCGGATTGGCGGCCGTCCAGCTGACAGGGTCACGCCAAGCCTGTCCGCTGACGTCAGTGGAATCGATGCGTGCGTCGGCAAGCTGCAGTGGATCCGCACCCGTTGCAATCTGCTCACAATGCCGCAACGCAAGCTCGGCCTGCTCGAAGGCGATCGCTGCTGCGCGGATATTCGCGCTGATGCGCTCCTCTGTAGTGACCCCGCGCAACGCCACCACTGCCATCAGCGTGATCACCACCAACATCACAAGTGCCAGCGGTAGCACCACGCCCTTTTCATGAGCCCGCTGCGGCATCTGCACTCTCCTTATAGGGTACGGTTCCGCAGGGTAACCACTTGCGTGAACGTGCGCCGCAGACGTCCATCATTCGGAAACGCGGTGCCGCGACAGGTTTGGCCGTCCTGCGGCCCTGCTGTCAGCCCCGCCTCCTCTGAGCGAACCTGCACGCACAGTTCAACCGCAAGCACGCGCCCCCAATCCTGGAATCCCACCGGTTCGACGACCCGCTCTGCGCGCGTGAATGGATCGCCGATACGCAACCGGATGCGGAGATCCTCAACGTTTGGAATCAACGGCTGCGGCCCAGCGGTGTTGCCGCTGCACATCAGCGTCGGCACACCATTGGAATCGGCAACAAAGAACCGATTGCGCGCGATCCGCAGCCCATTTGTATCCGGCGGTACTTCAAAGCCGAGGCAATCACGCCAATTCCCGGAGCCGGCCACCGGCGCATCCTCGACCTGATAACGCACTTGCAAGGCGTCAGCACCGGTGGCGGCCGCAGCACAGGCGGGCGTGTCGCTCGGATCGTTTGGGTTCGCGAAGCCGCCAGCGCACACGCGCAAGGCTTCGCCAATAAAAGCGGATGGAACTGCGACGTTGGCGAAGTCGCTTAAGAGTTTGCCGTAGCCGGCCATACGGATTTGATACGCAAGGCGGTCGAGCGCGAGCTGGCCGGCGGCCTGGATACGTTGTAAATCGGTGTTCGCGCGGTAGACATTGCGGTTGGCCAAGTAGGTGCTCAAGATGCCAATGCTGAGCAGCAGGCCGATGGCGAGCGCAATTAACACTTCGATTAAGCTACGGCCTCGCGGAACAGCCCCTCGCCAACGACCTACGATCATGGGCGCACCCGAATGCGCACGCAATCGACGTTGCTCGGCACATTGGCCGGGCACTGGCGGCCAACATTGAGGGCGTTGAGCAGATTTGTGCCGCCGGCGGCTGCTGCGTCAGCGGCCCGGGCACGCAGGCCCGTTTCGACCCACATCATGGTGATCTCCCAGACCGGCTCACCGGGCAGCGGTGTATCAATCGTGGCCCAGCCGCCCGGTAATGCGCCGCCGCGCAAGCGGGCGAACCAACCGGCCAGGTCATACTGCGCCTGCTGCTGCGGTGTGCACACCTGCGTTTCACAGTCCGGCGCGGCCGGCAGCGCATAGGGACCAGTTGGATACGCCACCGTAAAACGGTAGGCCCCCGCAGCAACGCCTGGCACATTCGCGCGCATACGGTCGGCCATATCCAGGGCGAGTTGAGTTGCCAACGCGCGCCCGTGTGCATCTTTCTGAATGGCTAGGCCGCGCACCTGAAGGCCAGCCAACCCAAGCAAGCCGATTGCCACGATCACAAGCGTGACCAGGACCTCGATTAACGTCGCGCCCTTCGCCCGCACTGCTGCCCGCATTGTCAGCACGCTCCGAAACGACTTGAGGTCCGCACACGCCCGCTTGCCGCGACGCACAGACTACGGCCGTGGGCACTTGCCGCAGCGGCAACATCAAAGCGAATTGGCTCGCCGCCGCCGAGCGTTGTAAGGGGATCACCGTTTAGCAGCCAAAGCGTGCCGTCGGCAGTCACGGCAAACCCAGCCAGCGCCGGATTGGCCTGGATGGTGATGCGCGACGACGCCGGCACGTGGGCACGAATCACGGCTTCTGCAGCCTCTGCCGGATCGCGCTGGAACGCCGTCCCGGCAACCGCATGGTCGGCAAAAACAATCCAGCCGCTGCCCCAGTCGGTACCGTCACCGGCACAGATTGCATCGGCAGCGGCGGGCTGAGCGCTGCGGCACAGAACCACACGGCCGCGGCGCGTCACCGCTTCGCTGCGCGCTAAGGCCAGGTCGCTTAAAAGTTGGTTGACTTCGGCTGTGACGCGGCTACGGTCTAGGAAGGCCGAAAAACTAGGCACGCCAACGGCAAGGAGGATCGCGGCGATCGCGACCACCACCACTGCCTCAATTAGTGTGAAACCCGGCCCCCCGCGCACGTCCACCCCTTTGAGGCTGAGGGCTTAATTATCGGCAGCAGCTGGCTAGTGGATTCCCTGGCAAGACTTTCGGTCGTTTTAGCCCGATGAATGGAGCGCTCCGCTGAGGCACCTTCTGGGGAGGCACGGAAGCCGATTGTGAGTAGCCCCATAAGCTTGGTAGGTCGCCAACAGCGTCATGCCGCGGGTGCCACCTAAACTCAACGGGGGTGCGATCGCGCTGCGCCGGGATGTGAAATGCGACGCCTCGTGTCGCTTCCGCAAGGAGGTTACTCGTTGATCGAGACGCTGCTCGCCGTGGCAGTTGCGGGCGCCCTTGCCGCCGCCGCCGTGCCGATCTCTAGGCAACTGTCGGATCAGTGGCGACTGACGGCCTTCACTAACGAGCTGGTGCTGGCTTTGCTGCAGGCGCGCAGTGAGGCGATGCTGCGCAAGACACGTGTCGTCGTTGCGGCAGCGTCGCCGGGCGACTGGGCGCGCGGCTGGCGGGTTTTTATTGATCAAAACGCGAACGGCAGCGCTGACGACGGGGAGGTCGTCTTGCGCGAATTCGGGCCGGCGCCGCTGCGACTTACCATGCAAGCGCATTTTGGGATCTACGATGGACGGGCGCTTGCCTTCGATGATGCCGGGCTGCCGCGTCGCGCTGGCTCAAACGCGCTATTGCTGGGGCGCATCGTCTTGCGACTAGGCGATGGCGTCCGTGCTGTTTGCTTCTCTGCCGCCGGCTTTCGCACAACGCGCGCAGCACACTGCGACTGACGGCTGGCCGGTGCGACGTGGGATTGGCGCGCCTGACAGGAGTCGAACCTGCGACCTACGGCTTCGGAGGCCGTCACTCTATCCACTGAGCTACAGGCGCGCGCCAGTGCAAAGGATACTCCGCCAGCCCAGTTTGCGTGGCGCCTCCCCAGGCTTGGCAGCCGTACACCTATAATGCGACGTCTTTACCGCCCGGTTGCAAAGCCCACTAATGTCTGAGCCGCAAGCCCCGATTAAAACGCCGCGTCAGTTGATCACGGCCGTTATTTTGGCTTTCCTCGTGCCCGTTGTCGTCATCGCGCTGCTTGTGAATTTCGTGGCCAGCTCTCCGCTGAAGTCGCCTGGCAGCACCGCGATGACGCCTGAGGCGATTGCCGAGCGGTTGCGTCCGATCGGAACCGTCGCGCTGGCCGAGGGCGGCGGCAGCCGCGCGTTGCTAGCTGGCGACGCCGTCTATAAGCTGGCTTGCGGCGCCTGCCATGACAGTGGGGCCGCCGGTGCACCGAAGGTTGGTGACATCGCGGCCTGGGCGAGCCGTCTGAAACAGGGCTACGACACATTGGTCAAGCATGCCGTGGAAGGCTTCAGAGGCATGCCACCGAAAGGCGGAAATGCCGATCTTGATCCGCTTGAAGTTGCCCGAGCCGTCGTCTTCATGGCCAACCGCTCTGGTGCAAGTTTCAAGGAGCCGCCGGCTCCTGCTGCGAAGAATGAGTAAGTCAGGGCGGCGGCCCGTTTCTTCCCTCGGGGGATAGCGTTTCTGGATAGCGTTTCGTTGCGAGGCTATCTCGGAGGACGCCACGCTGTGCCGTGATCGCGGCATCACGTGCTGGCGCGGTGCGGTCGATCTTCAGGCTGGTCGCTCGCTGCACGGCCCCAGCCCTCTGCGCCGCGCTGAGTCGAAGTTGCGCAGCCGATCGAACCGCTTCCGCCACCGGCACAGCTGCGCAGCGTTGCCGTTCATTGCTGCCTTTCAGAGCTCAGTTAGGGCATCGCGGCGGCAGTGCCACCGCGTCGCATCAGGATGGCGCCGGCCAACGCGGCCGCCTTAGCGTGTTCGTGACACGGCTACGCTGCCAGTAAGACTGTGCACGCCGACGGGAAAACGGGTTGCTGGCAACAGCAGATGGCCACCGACACGCAATCAGGCATTGTGCCCGGCAAGCGTACGCTCGTTGGGTGGTGCGTCCGGCCTTGGCAGACGCAGCACAGCCGGAGCTCACTGCGACACCACCCCAACGTGGCCCGCGCCCTTCAGATGCGCATGGGGTCAACTTCTAAGTGCCACCGAATCCCGCCTCCTGCCGTCTGCCGGAGGGCAGCACGCCATCGGCTCAGCCAATCCTGCAACGCGCGGCGGCTCGAGCTTTCCGTCAGCAGCTGGGCGCGATGGACGCCGGCAAGTTTCGACAGCGGCATCGGCACCGGATCGTAAATCGCAACCTGGTCGCTGCCCGGCAGCTGGTGCCCAACGGTCCGTGCGTACGAAAGAAACTCAAGCGCCCTTGCCATTGTTGTGCCTTGCGCGGTAAGTAAAGCCTGGGCAACAAAAGGCGGCATACCGGCCGCGCGCCGCTCCGCCAGTTGCTGGGTAGCGAATCCGGTGTAGTCCGCTGCTGCCAGCGCTGCGTAAAGCGGGTGATCCGGGAACCGCGTCTGCACGAGCACGCGGCTTGGCTGCCCAGCGCGTCCGGCGCGCCCGGCCACCTGCATCAAGGTAGCGAAGAGCCGCTCCGGCGCGCGAAAGTCATGCGCGACCAGTTGCGCATCAGCGTTTAGGACGGCTACGAGTGTGACGCGCCGGAAATCATGGCCTTTGGCAATCATTTGTGTGCCGACCAACACGTCCACATGACCCGCGTGGACAGCCGCTAAACGCGCGTTTGCCTCGCCGCGACGCCTTGTCGTGTCGCTGTCGATGCGCTCGATGCGCGCGCCTGGCAGCAGCTCTTCCAAGGCCTCTTCTATGCGCTGTGTGCCGTGACCGACGGCGGCCAGGGCTGGATTGCCGCAGGTTGGGCACCGCGGTGGTGCAGGTACGCTCCACCCACAATGATGGCAGTGCAGGTGGCCGTCCGTTTTGTGAAACGCCGCAAAAGCGGCGCAGCGGGCGCAAACCGATAGCCAGCCGCATGCATCGCACGCGACCACCGGCGCATATCCGCGGCGGTTGATAAACACCAACGCCTGCTCACCGGCTGCAACCGTTTGCTGCAACGCCGTGCGCACGCTTGGGGCTAGACCCTTGAGGGGTTTCTCGGCGCGCAGGTCGATGCACTGTAGGCGTGGCTCGGGGCGTGCCGCGGCTGGCCCCGCCCGTTGTGTGACGCGCAGCAGCCGGTAGCGGCCATCTTGCGCTTTTCGCCAGGACTCTAAGGACGGTGTCGCGGAGCCCAGCACGACTGGGCAGCTACGCAGGCGCGCGCGCATAACTGCCAGATCGCGCGCCGAATACCGCACGCCCTCGGTCGCTTTGAACGATGGATCGTGCTCTTCGTCGACGATGATCAGGGCCAGACGCGGCAGCGACGCAAAGACCGCGCTTCGCGTACCGAGCAGAATGGTTGCATGCCCCTGGTGTGCCATCCGCCAGGCCTGCGTGCGTTCAGTTGCACTCAGCCCGCTGTGCAACGCAACCACGGGGGCCCCCGGGAAGCGTTCTCGTAAGCGCTGTTGCGTTTGCGGTGTCAGGTTGATCTCTGGCACGAGCAGCAGGATCTGCGCATCGGGCTGGCGACGCAGGCATTCGGCGATTGCCTGCAGGTAAATTTCAGTCTTACCGCTGCCAGTGACCCCAAATAACAGGAACGGCACGAAGCCGCGGGCGTTCGTGATGGCCTCCACGGCCTGCCGTTGCTCGCTGTTCAGTGTTGGCAGTTCGCTTGCCGCCGCGCAAGGAGGCGATGAAGCCGTCCTGGCGCTTGGCGGCTCAAGAAGCGGGCTTCTTGCTCGGGCGTGAGGCACTCGGCGAAGCAGTGGCGGCAGTGCGCCAACTGCCACCTCACCCCATCCATGTTGATAGTAGTTCGCGGCAAAACGCGTCAACGCAAGCCAATCGTCACCAAGCGGTGCGACCGGAAGCACAGCGGACACCGAGCGGATGCGCTCGCGCGCAACCGGAGCATCCGCGCTGAAGCCCACCACAATGCCTACGGTCTTGCGCCGCCCCACCGGCACAATCACAATGCGTCCGAGCGCGATGGTGTCGTGTCCAGACCACAAGTAGGTTAGCGACTCGATGCCCGGTACATCGACCACGATTTCCACAAAGGCGCCCATCGCTGCACTGACACTTCAGGAAATTCAATTAAAGCTCTGATTTTTGGACTGGATTTCTGGCAAGGCAGCTGTGGATAACTTTGTGGAGAAATCAGTGGCGCGTGGTTGTGAAGTGCTTAGCCAGCTGAGTAGGCCGGTTGATCGACGGCGAACGATTAGAAAAAAGGCACGAGAGATCAAATACTTATATGCAAAAGTCCGCGTGATCACGCATCGAAGTGGCCAACAGGCGCACAAAATCTCGCGGGACGCGATTTTGTGAATAAGTCAAGAGGCGAGCGCGCGCAGCTGCCTGCTATAGGAATGCACAGCGTGTACGAGCACGGAAATTGCCTCAGGCGGCGTAAACGGGGAAAGGCCATGGCCGAGGTTAAAGACGTGGCCGTCCCAGCCGCCATCCGGCCGCTGTGGCGGTCCAAAGTCATCAAGCAAGCGGCGTACCTCAGCGCATATCGCAACTTCGCCGCCAAAAAGCGCCATCGGGTCCATGTTTCCCTGCAAGGCGCAGCGGCGGCCGACGCGCGCACGCGCTTTCGCAAGGCTGACGGTCCAATCGAGTCCAAGCGCGTCGCTGCCGAGATCCGCTAGCTCCTCAAGCCACAGGCCGCCTCCCTTAGCAAAGACGATAGACGGAATGCGTTCGCCGTCGCGTGTCCGCAACAACCGGTCTATGACTTGCCGTAGATAAGCCAACGAAAAACGTTGAAAGGCTCCATCGGCAAGCACACCACCCCAGGTGTCGAAGATCATTACCGCATCAACACCTGCCGCGATTTGCGCGTTTAGGTAATCGGCCACCGCTTCGGCGTTGACTTGAAGAATACGGTGTAGCAGGTCGGGGCGTGCATACAGCATCGTTTTAACCGTGCGGAAGTCGTCTGTGCTGCCCCCTTCGACCATATAGCAGGCCAGCGTGAATGGACTACCGGCAAATCCGATCAACGGCAGCCGGCCGTCCAGCGCCCGCCGGATTTGGCGCACTGCATCCAGCACATAAGTAAGCGACAGCTCCGGGTCGGGTGCGGCCAACTTTGCTACGTCTGCCTCCGAGCGCACTGGGCGTTCAAAGCGAGGCCCTTCACCGTCAGAAAAGAAAAGGCCTAGGCCCATCGCATCTGGGACGGTTAGGATGTCCGAAAAGAGGATGGCGGCGTCAAGTGGATACCGCTCAATGGGCTGCAGCGTCACCTCAGTGGCGAAATCCGGCGATTTGGCTAACGCTAGAAAGCTGCCGGCACGGCTGCGCGTGGCGTTGTACTCCGGCAGATAGCGCCCGGCTTGGCGCATCAGCCAGATTGGGGTGTATGGCGTGGGCTGGCGCAGCAGTGCGCGCAGCAGGGTGTCGTTGCGGGGTCGCACAGCAGCAGCGTATGGCAAAGGTGTGCATTGTCGCATGCAGCGCGTTGTGAGCCCGGACAAAGAAAAAGGGCAGGCGCCGCCTGCCCTTTGCAAAAAGCGAAAGCGAAATTACTTCTTGGCTTCCTCTTTTTTCTCGTCTTTCTTAGCGTCTTTCTTAGCCTCGGCCGCCGGCTTGGCGTCTTTCTTAGCGTCTTTCTTTTCGTCCTTCTTGTCCTGTGCGACGGCAACGCCGGCCGCAAACAGGGCAGCGATCATGGCAGCAAGCAGTTTCTTCATTTGGCTTTCCCGAAAAAACGGTTGAGTTACGAAAACCGGCCTGTACGCCGAAGGCCGGCGCCAGACCTAGCCGCATAACGCGCGGCCGGCGCAAAGGTTGACACAAACCGGGCGGAGTGTGTAAGCAGCGGACAGACGTTGCGGCGCGCAATGACGCATTTTTGCGACGCCGCTAAAGCGTCCAATCAATTCCGGCCGCCCAGGTACGGCCAGGGGCCGGCTCAAAGAAGCGGCTGTTGGCCTCGTTGACAATGACGGAACCAACATACCGACGGTCAAACAGGTTGTCGACGCGAACATACAGACGCGCCTGGGACTGGCCAACGGTGACGGTGCGCGCAACCGCAAGGTTGGCGACCGCGTAGCCCGGCGCGTACTCGCTATTCAGGTCATTCACAAAAAGCTTGGATTGGGCTTTAAGCTCCCAGGTGAAGTCAGCCCACGATGAGCGGTACCGGGTCTGAAGCGCTGCTGTGTGTGCCGGCACGCCAGGAAGCTTTTTGCCCCGGGCAACCGCAACGGTTGGCGTCGTGCAGGGCGGCGGACCGCACGTCAGAAAGTCGGTGTCGTAGCGGGCATCGATCGCTGCCGCACTCAGGGTGATGGCAAACCGCTCGCTGAGGCGCCCCTGCAGTGCAAGCTCGACCCCATCCCGCCGCGTGCGTCCGACGTTGGCGAAAGCTGAGCGTCCGCCAACATTGGTGGCGACAACAAGATCGTCCCGGGTCCGGATCGAGAACAGCGCTAGCGAACTGCGCAGCTCAGGAGTCCACGCATACTTCAAGCCGATCTCGACGTGATCGCTCTTCGCAGCGCGCAAGGCGGTGTTGACGCCGGCGCTGCCATCGGGCCGGTACGCCAATTCGTTGAGCGTTGGCGTCTCAAACCCCCGTCCGTAAGCCGCGTACACGGCGGCCTCGGGCGTGGGGCGATAGACGATTCCAAGCGATGGGTTGACAGCCGCAAAAGAGACAACGCCGGAGTCGTCGCCATTGACACCCACGATGTAATGGTCACGCGAGCGGAAGCGGACTTCCGACGCTCGCACGCCAGCGTGCAGGTGCCAAGCCTCGGCAAAATGCCATTCGATTTGGGCGTACGGATCGGTGGCGACTACCCGGTTCGTTTCGTCGCGCCGCAGACTCCCTTGGATCCCAAGGGTGCTGCCGATGAAATTCTCGTAACCGCGGCGGTCCTCCTGCATGGTTTCGACCGCTAGTCCGACGTGCGCCGTCAGCAGGCCGAGGTCGAAGCGAGCACGCAGGTCAATGCCGGCGAAGTCGCGGTCAAAATCGATGACTCCGCCCGGGTGAGTAGGTGACGCCTGCGCGGCGGTGGGGATGGCTTGGAACTGAGTGACTTCGCGGTGGCCAAGCCACGCGGTCGCTGTTAGCTGGGAATCCGTGCCGATGGGAGATTTGAGCTCGGCGCCGAACGTCCCCTGCCGGGTGGATTTGCGCGTGTTGAACTGCAGCGCCTGCGGCGAGGCTTGCCGCGGGTTAGCCTGCCACTGAGCCCGTGTCAGCCCGAGCGGATCCTGGGCGTCGGGCATGTCCAGGGCGTTGAGCGAGATGCGCAGGGCGCCCAGTGGCGAATCCAGGAAGGCCGTGCGGATCGTGGCGGAGTTCCGGCGCGCCGCGCTGTGGTCTCGATAGCCCTCGGTGCGGAATCGTCCGGCGTCCACCAGGAACGCGTAAGGCGCATCCCCGCCGTGACCAGCCAAGCCGAGCCGCCAGGTCGAAAAGGCACCGATCGCAGCCGACGGCTCATACCGCTGCGGCTGTGGTTTTAGATCGGTTGTCAGCGCGATCACGCCGCCGGAGGCGTTGCCATAGAGCGCGGAAAAGGGCCCGCGCAGGACTTCGATGCGCTCGGCGGCATTCAGAGGGAAATGCGAGACTTGGCCCTGACCGTCGGGGAACGAGGCTGGCACGCCGTCGACGTACAGCCGCACGCCGCGCACGCCGAACGTGGCGCGGGCCCCGAAACCGCGCATCGAGATCTGCAGGTCCTGGGCATGGTTCTGCCGGTTCAGCACTACCACGCCCGGCACCGTCGCCAGGCTTTCAGAGAGGTTGATTCGCCATTGGGTGTCGCGGACCGCCTCGCGGTCGATCACGTCGACCGACGCAGGCACGTCGAGCGCAATGCGCTCGCTGCGCGTAGCGGTAACAACCACCGGTGCCAACGCTTGCGTGTCGGCCTGCGCGAGCACGACACCTGAGCACAGGGCGCCAAGTAGGGCGAGCCCGTATCGCTTCGCGTTCATCTCGCGTCCCCTCCTATACGGCGGCGCGAAGTCCAGGGTCGAGGCCGGCATTATCCGGCACGCCTTGTCTCAAGCTGCAAAAGCCCCCAAGCCGCCGACAGCGGCGGGAAGGTGCCCAGCCAGCCGCACCTAGCCGGCGGCACGCTGGGAGGCCGCCCTTACTTGCGCAGCCGCTTGATCGCTGCCAATTGGGCCGCCAGCACAGCAATCTCGGCTTGCACGGCGGCGATTTCCAGCTTGTCCGTCTTGTTCTTCAGCTGCTCTTCGGCGGCGCGCAGCGCCGCCAACGCCTTGGCCTCATCCAAGTCGCGCCCGCGGATCGCGGTATCGGCGAGGACGGTGACCACATGTGGCTGCACCTCCAGGATGCCGCCGGCAATGAAAACCTGCTCCTCCTCAGCGCGGCCAGCGGGACGAATGCGGACGACCCCCGGCTTAACGCGCGTGATCAGCGGCGTATGGCGCGGATAGATGCCGAGCTCGCCCGCTTCACCGGGCAGGACGACAAATTCCGCTTCGCCAGAGAAGATGCTCTCCTCGGCGCTGACAACATCGACGTGAATGGTGGCCATAGCGTGGTCCGGGCTGCAGCGGCCGCACCCAGCGCCGCACGTCAGCGGCGTCGGTGCGGCGGCACGACCTCATTGCAATCTTTTCGCTTTCTCGAAGGCTTCGTCGATCGTGCCGACCATGTAAAACGCCTGCTCAGGCAGGTGATCACACTCGCCGTCGACGATCATCTTGAAGCCACGGATTGTCTCCTTCAGCGGCACGTATTTGCCGGGCTGACCGGTGAAGACCTCGGCTACATGAAATGGCTGCGACAAAAAGCGCTGGATTTTGCGCGCGCGCGCTACCGCTAATTTGTCTTCTGGTGACAGCTCATCCATGCCGAGGATCGCAATGATGTCACGCAACTCTTTATAGCGCTGCAGCGTCGCCTGCACGCGCCGCGTGGTGTCGTAGTGCTCCTCGCCTATGATGTTTGGATCGACCTGGCGCGAAGTCGAATCGAGTGGATCAACGGCCGGGTAGATGCCCAGCGCTGCGATATCGCGTGACAGCACGACGGTGGCGTCGAGGTGACCGAATGTGGTCGCCGGCGAGGGATCCGTTAAGTCATCCGCCGGCACATACACCGCTTGGATCGACGTGATCGAGCCGACCTTGGTCGAGGTGATGCGCTCCTGCAGCTTGCCCATCTCCTCGGCCAGGGTCGGCTGATAGCCGACCGCGGAGGGCATACGGCCCAGCAGCGCCGAAACTTCGGTGCCAGCCAGTGTATAGCGGTAGATGTTGTCGACGAAGAACAAAATGTCGCGTCCCTCGTCGCGGAAGCGCTCGGCCATCGTCAGGCCAGTGAGCGCAACGCGTAGACGGTTACCGGGCGGCTCGTTCATCTGTCCGAACACCATCGCCACCTTCGACTGCCGCAGGTCTTCCTGCACGATGACGCGCGCCTCGGACATTTCATGGTAGAAGTCGTTGCCCTCGCGCGTGCGCTCGCCCACGCCGGCAAACACCGACAGGCCGGCGTGCTGCTTGGCGATGTTGTTGATCAGCTCCAGCATGTTGACGGTCTTGCCCACGCCGGCGCCGCCGAACAGCCCGATCTTGCCACCTTTGGCGAACGGGCAGATAAGGTCGATGACCTTGATGCCGGTTTCGAGCAGCTCGATCGACGGCGACAGTTCATCGAACTTCGGCGCGGGCTGGTGAATCGATCGCCGCTCGTCGGACAAAATCGGACCGCGTTCGTCGATCGGCCGCCCCAGCACATCCATCACGCGGCCCAGCACGGCCGGGCCGACTGGCACGGTGATCGGTGCGCCCGTGTTGCGCACCTTCATGCCCCGCCGCAGTCCATCGCTGGAGCCCATCGCGATCGTGCGGACGACGCCATCGCCCAGCTGCTGTTGAACCTCAAAAGTTAGACCTTGCTCCACCAGCTTGTTGTTTGGGTCGGGTTCCAGGACCAGCGCGTCGTACACACGCGGCATGGCGTCGCGCGGGAATTCGACGTCAACCACCGCGCCGATGCACTGCACAATCGTTCCCAACGACATATTCACCTCAACGTCAAAACCGAATCAGGAAACCGCCGCCGCGCCGCCGACGATCTCGGAGATCTCCTTCGTGATGTTCGCCTGGCGGGTCTTGTTGTAGAGCAGCTGCAGCTCGTCGATCAGCTTCTTGGCGTTATCAGAGGCCGCCTTCATTGCGACCATGCGCGCGCTCTGCTCGCTGGCCATATTTTCGGCCACAGCCTGATAGATGAGCGCCTCCACGTAGCGCGTCATCAGCTCATCGATCACCCGCTGGGCGTCCGGCTCATAGATGTAGTCCCACGCATAGGCGCGTTTTTCTTCCTCGCTTTGCGCAAGACGGTCCGCCGACAACGGCAGCAGCTGCTCGATGACCGGCTCTTGCTTCATCGTATTGATGAAGCGGGAATACGCGAGATACACGGCGTCGATGCGGCCCTCGGCGTACGCGTCCAGCTGCACCTTAACGGGCCCAATGAGCTTCTCCAGATGCGGCCGGTCGCCAAGCTGAACCACATGCGACACGATCGGCGCGTTGAGCCGCTGCAGGAAAGCCAGCCCCTTGTTGCCAATCGCGGTGGCTTGCAGTTTAACGCCCGCGGCGTCCCATTCTTTGATCTGGGCCAGCACGGCGCGCTGGATGTTGGTGTTCAGCGCGCCGCACAACCCCTTATCGGTCGACACTAAAATCAGGCCGACGGCGCGGATCGGTTCACGGCGCAGCACAAACGGGTGCTTGTACTCGGGATTGGCCTGCGCCAGATGGGCGGTGATGTTGCGGATTTTGTCGCCATAAGGACGCGCTTGACGCATCCGCTCCTGCGCTTTGCGCATCTTGCTGGCAGCGACCATCTCCATCGCCTTCGTGATCTTGCGCGTGTTTTGCACGCTCTTGATCTTGCTGCGGATTTCTTTGGTGCTCGGCATGGCGTCGCGCTCGGCAATCTCAGTACGCGCCGGTCTGTTTGAAGTCCCGGATCGCCGCGTGCAGCGCCTCCTCGTCCTCCTTGGACAGATCTTTGGTGGCCTCGATGCGCTCGACCAGTGCGCTGTGCTTGGTCTTTAGGTAGTCGCGCAATGCCTTCTCGACCGCAAGCGCCTTCTTGACGTCGACATCGTCAAAATAGCCGTTGTTCACTGCAAAAAGCGTGACGGCCTGCTCCCACACCTGCAGCGGGTGGTATTGCGGCTGTTTCATCAGCTCCGTGACCATACGGCCGCGTTCCAGCTGTTTGCGCGTAGCCTCATCTAGATCCGAAGCAAACTGCGCAAATGCTGCCAGCTCCCGGTATTGGGCTAGCGCCAGCCGCACGCCGCCGCCTAGCTTCTTGATGATTTTGGTCTGCGCCGCCCCGCCGACCCGCGACACCGAGATGCCCGCGTTGATCGCTGGCCGGATGCCAGCGTTGAACAAGTCGGTTTCCAGGAAGATTTGCCCGTCGGTAATCGAAATCACGTTGGTCGGCACAAAGGCGGTGACGTCGCCAGCCTGCGTCTCAATGATCGGCAGCGCGGTCAGCGACCCGGTCTTACCTTTCACGGCGCCGTTGGTGAAGCGCTCCACATAGGCCTCGTTGACGCGCGCGGCACGCTCCAGCAGCCGCGAGTGCAGATAGAAAACGTCGCCCGGGTACGCCTCGCGCCCCGGCGGCCGGCGCAGCAGCAACGACACCTGCCGGTACGCCCAGGCTTGCTTCGTCAGATCGTCATAAATGATCAGCGCGTCCTGACCACGATCCCGGAAATACTCACCCATCGTGCAGCCAGCGTACGGCGCAATGTACTGCATGGCCGCCGACTCCGAGGCGCTGGCCGCCACGACAATCGTGTACGCCATCGCGCCATGCTCTTCCAGCTTGCGTACCACATTGGCGATCGTGGATGCCTTTTGGCCTATCGCCACGTAGATACAAATGAGGTCTTTGCCTTTGGAGTTGATAATCGTGTCCACCGCGACCGCCGTTTTGCCGGTCTGCCGGTCACCGATGATCAGCTCGCGCTGGCCGCGACCGATCGGTACCATCGCGTCGATCGCCTTCAGGCCGGTCTGCAACGGCTGCGACACCGACTTGCGCCACATCACGCCGGGGGCGACTTTCTCGATCACATCGGTCAGCTTGGCGTTGATCGGCCCCTTGCCGTCGATCGGCTGGCCGAGCGCGTTCACCACGCGTCCGATGAGTTCTGGCCCAACCGGCACCTCCAAGATGCGGCCGGTGCTCTTGACGATGTCGCCCTCTTTGATGTGCTCGTAGTTGCCCAGGACGACTGCGCCGACCGAGTCGCGTTCTAAGTTCAGCGCCAGGCCGTAGGTATTGCCGGGGAATTCGAGCATCTCGCCCTGCATGGCGTCAGATAGCCCGTGGATGCGGCAAATGCCATCGGTTACCGACACCACCGTGCCCTGCGTGCGGATGTCGGCCGACACGCCCAGCCCCTGGATGCGAGCCCTCAGCAGTTCGCTGATTTCGGAAGGATTGAGTTGCATGAGCCAACTCCTCGGTTTTGATTCTTCACGGTGCGGTGAGCGCGGCGTACATCTCGGCCAGGCGCGCCTTGACCGTGCCGTCCAGCACGTGATCATCGACGGTCACGCGCACGCCGCCAATCAGCTCGGGATCCACCCTCACCGCCGGCTTCAGTTTCAGGCCAAACTTACGCGACAGACCGGCCACCAGCTCGGCCAACTGCAGCTCATCGAGAGGGAAAGCCGTCTCGATTATGCAATCGGCCGCTCCCTCGGCCGCATTCTTGCGCCGCCGGAACTGCGCGGCGACCTCTGGCAGGATCGCTAGACGATCGTTTTCGATCACGACGCGCAAGAAATTTTGCAGCGCCCCAGGTGGACGCTGCGGCAGCAACCCCACAAGGAGGTCAAAGATCTGCTGTGGCGTCAATTTGGGGTCGCCGATGAGCGCAGCAACTTGCGGGTGCTTGACAATCGCAGCCAGCTCCTGCAGCTGCGCAAGATAGGTGTCTAGCGCGCCCGCCTCTCCCTGTCCTTGCGCGGCTAAAAACAGGGCTTCCGCGTACGGGCGCGCAATTGTAGAAAGCTCGGCCATGGGCAGGTTTTTACAGACGGGCCTTTAATTGCGCCAGCAAATCCGCGTGGACTTGCGCGTTGATTTCACGCCGCAAGATCTGCTCGGCGCCCGCCACCGCCAGGCGCGCGACCTCCTCGCGCAGCGCCAGCTTGGCGCGCTGCATTTCTTGCTCAGCCTCTTGCTTGGCCTGCGCCAGGATGCGCGCACGCTCGGCCTCCGCCTCCTTTTTCGCCTGCTCGATGATCGCAGCCGCAAGCTTTTCGGCTTCGGCCGCGCGCGCCTGACTGGCCGCTCGCGCTTCGGCCTCCAGCTTGGCGATGCGCCGCTGCGCTTCCGCGAGGCTCTGGTTGCCCAGCTCCGCAGCCTTCAGGCCGTCGGCAATCTTGCGCGCGCGCTCGTCGAGTGCATTGCGCAGCGGCGGCCAGATGTACTTCATCGTGACCCACGCACCGATGAAGAAAACCAGCAGCTGAATGAACAGCGTGGCGTTGATGTTCATAATGGGTCTGACCTGGAAAGCGCCGGCGGCGCCGCGACGGCGCCGCCGGCGGACAGCCACTGACGGACCAGCTTAGCCGGCGAACGGGTTGGCAAACGCGAACATCATCGCGATACCGACGCCAATGAGGAAGGCAGCATCGATAAGGCCGGCAAGCAGGAACATTTTGGTCTGCAGCGTGTTCATTAGTTCCGGTTGACGGGCGGCCGCCTCGATGTATTTGCCGCCCATAATGCCGATGCCGATGCAGGCGCCGATAGCCCCCAGACCAATGATCAGTCCGCACGCAAGGGCAACGAGAGCAACGTTGGTCATGTCAGAAGACTCCTTGGTTTCAGGAAAGGTCAAACGATGCGCAAACTCAGTGGCCTTCGTGCGCCTGGCCGAGGTAAACCAGCGTCAACATCATGAAAATGAAGGCCTGCAACAGAACAATCAGCACGTGAAATAGCCACCACGCAGTTCCCGCGATAACGTGGCCGATCGCCATCAGGACGCCAGTGCCGCTGAAGGCAGCAAAGCCCCCCAGCAGGGCGATGAGGAAGAACAGCAGTTCCCCCGCGTACATGTTGCCGAATAGCCGCATGCCGAGCGACACCATCTTGGCGGCATACTCGATCAGATTCAGGCCCAGATTAGCCGGGTACAGGTACCACTTGGCACCGAACGGCGCGCAAAACAGCTCATGCAGCCAGCCGCCGAAGCCTTTGATCTTGATGCCGTAATAGAGCATCAACAGCAGCACGCCCAGAGACATGCCTAGGGTGCCATTTAGATCCGCGGTTGGCAGTGGGCGCAGATATTCGATTTGAAAAAGGTGATGCGCGATCCACGGAAAGAGGTCGACTGGAATCAGATCGATTGCGTTCATCAGCGCCACCCACACAAACACCGTCAGCGCCAGCGGCGCAATGAAGGTGCGGTCGCCGTGGACGATCGATTTGCTTTGCTCCTCGACCAGCTCGACAATCATTTCCACAAAGGCCTGGAAGCGGCCTGGCACGCCGGCAGTCACCCGGCGGGCGGCAGCGCCCAAGGTCAGCAGCGCCGTCACCATCATCAGGACAGAAAAAAAGACCGTGTCCAGGTTGACTACCGAGAAGTCCACAATGAACGACTGCTTGCCGGTGGCAGCGTGCGTGAGATGGTGAATGATGTACTCGGTCGCGGTTGGAGCCTGACTCGCGGCCATCGTGGTTTCTCGTCTAGCGCCAGATAAGTACGATTAAATAGCTTTTTAGGACGGCGATGATCGCGGCGATCATCGCCGGCCATACCAGTTGCTCGTAACCCCACACGATCAGCGCCAATAGCGCGACCGTCAACAGAACCTTGATGAGCTCCCCGACAAAGAACGACGCGGCCTCCCCCGCGCGCGTCAGCGCAAGCCGCCAGGCAAACCAGGCGTTGGGCAGCACGCAGGCGGCACCGCCGAGCAGCGCTGAAACCCCGCCAGCCACGCCCGCCCATGGCCACGCGAGAGCGCCAACGAGCACCGTTGCCAAGACCTGCAAGCCGATCAGCCGCCACATTGGAAGCGCGCGATGCAAGCCGGCAAGCAGCGCACTGCGCGGAGACGCAAGGCCAATCGCAGGCGCGCGGTTGCGCAAAGACTCTGCATTTTAAGAGCTGATCGGAAGCCAGGTCAAACCGCGTGCGCTCACGAGCATCGCATGAACCGCCGTCATGATGAACCGCTGCGCAGCCGGGCCAGGATGCCGTCCAGCTGATCAAGCGATGCATACTCGATAATCAACCGGCCTCGCCCCTTGCTGCGCACCTGCAGCTTGACCACTGCTCCGAGCGTGTCGGCTAACTCCTCTTCGAGGCGCTGCAGGTCGCGGTCAACCGTGCGCCCGCGCGACGGCCGCGTCCCTGTGGCGCCGCGCAGGTAGCGCGCCACCAGCGCTTCGGCCTCGCGCACACTAAGCCGCTGCCGCACGATCTCGTGCGCCAGCGTCACTTGCGCGGCCGCATCGGCTGCCAACAGCGCGCGCGCATGTCCCATGTCGAGCTGCTCATTAAGTAGCATCTGCTGCACGGGTGCGGCGAGATTCAGCAGACGCAACAGGTTGGTCGTTGCGCTGCGCGAGCGGCCAATCGCAGCGGCGGCCTGTTCGTGCGTAAACGAGAACTCCTGGATGAGGCGCTGTACGCCTTGCGCCTCTTCGAGCGGGTTTAAGTTCTCGCGCTGGATGTTTTCAATCAGCGCCATCGCCAAGGCAGCATCGTCGGGCACGTCCTTGATGAGCACCGGCACTTCGCTGAGGCCAGCCATCTGGGCGGCGCGAAATCGGCGCTCGCCAGCGATGATTTCATAGTCGCCATCAACCAACGGTCGCACCAGGATCGGTTGCATCAGCCCCTGCGATTTAATTGATGCGGCAAGCTCCGCCAGCGCCTCGGGATTCATTCGCGTGCGCGGCTGGTAACGCCCCGGGCGCAGCCGCGCCAGCGGCAGCGTCGACGGCGACCCGTCGCCGGGGGTCGCTTCACCAAGCAAGGCATCGAGCCCGCGTCCCAGTCCGCGCGCCTTCTTCGTCACAACGAGCGCACCCTTTCAATCATCTCGGCGCCGAACGCGAGGTACGCTTGGGCACCTTTGGAGTTGCGGTCGAATGTGACGCCGGGCATTCCATAAGAAGGCGCCTCCGCCAGCCGGACATTGCGCGGAATGATCGTGCCGAAGACCTTGTCGCCGAAGCGCGCCACCAGTTGCTCCGAGACTTGCTGCTGCAGCGTCATGCGCGGATCGAACATCACCCGCAGCAGGCCAATGATTTTGAGGTCTGGGTTCAAATTGGCGTGCACGCGCTTGATCGTGTTGACCAGATCCGCCAATCCTTCCAGCGCGAAATATTCACACTGCATCGGAATAATCACGCCATGCGCGGCGCACAGCGCGTTGACGGTCAGCAGCGACAATGCAGGTGGACAATCGATCAGCACGAAGTCGTAGTCAGCAGCCACCGCCTGCAGCGCCTGTTTTAAGCGCGTCTCACGCCCCTGCAATTCGACTAACTCCACTTCTGCGCCCGCCAGCTCGCGGTTTGCACCGAGCACGTCATAGCCGCCCGGCTTGGAGCGCACACGCGCCTGCGCCACCGTCGCCAGTCCAAGCAGCACGTGATAAACGGAGGGCGCGAGCAACCGTTTGTCCACGCCGCTGCCCATCGTCGCGTTGCCCTGCGGGTCCAGATCGACTAACAGCACACGCTGCGCCTGTGCCACCAGCCCGGCGGCGAGATTCACGGTCGTTGTCGTCTTGCCGACACCGCCCTTTTGGTTGGCGATGCAGAAAATGCGCGCCGCCACTGCGTCACTCCGTGGCTTGGCAGCGCAGCGCCGCGTATGTTGTTAGGAAGCCGGTCCGCATCATGCCGTCGTTTGGGCGCGCAGGATCAGCAAATGCCGTGTTGCCGACAATCGCGGGACGCGCAGTTTAACGACCTCGATGATGTCCACTTCAGGCGGCAACGCGGCCATTTCTGCTTCGGGCAGCGAGCCCTTCATCGCCGCCCAGATGCCGTCGCCAGCGATCACGTGGCGCGTTGCCCGGACGAGTGCGGCCAGCGATGAAAAAGCGCGGGCGGTAATGATGGCAAACGGCTCGGCGCGCCACGTTTCGACCCGCGCCTGCACGACCTCCACGGTGGACAGCTTCAATGCGATCTGCACCTGACGCAGGAACGCAACCTTCTTGCCGACGCGTTCCAACAGTGTGACATGCGCCTGCGGCATTGCCACCGCTACTGGAATGCCCGGCAGGCCCCCGCCGGTTCCAACGTCAAGGATACGCGGCCGATGGGACGGCAAGTAGCGCTGCAGCGCGGGGACAATGGACAGCGCATCCAGCAGGTGACGCGACAGGATGTCATCTTGCCCTCGCAGCGCGGTCAGGTTGTACACCGTGTTCCATTTCGATAACAGCGCGGCGAAATGCAGTAACGCGTGCGCCTGGCCGGCGGTTAGATCCAAACCGAGTTTGGCGGCTTCCTGCCGCAGCACCGGCTCGCTGAGTGCTGGCGCTGGTTCAGGCCGCGAGCTTTCCTTCACTGCGCGAGAGTCGCTTCAGATGGACTAGCAGCAAGGAGATGGCCGCCGGCGTCACGCCGGAGATGCGGGCCGCTTGCCCAATCGTCTGCGGCCGCACCGCTTTCAACTTTTGCCGGACCTCAATAGACAGACCGCGTACTGCGTCATAGTCCAGCGTCTCGGGGATACGGGTCGATTCACTGGCTTCGTGACGCGCGACCTCGGCCTTCTGCCGCTCGATGTAGCCGGCATATTTAATCGTTGTTTCGACCTGGTCGGCCACGTCACGTTCTGCGACCAGGGGACCGCCCAGGGGCGCGCCGTCGCGCTGCACGAGCGAGTCAAGATCGCGGTAGCGGACCTCGGGGCGCCGCAGCAAATCTGCAAGCGTGTACTCACGCTCTAGCGGTTTGCCCAGGAGCCTTTCGGCGCAGCCATCAGCCAAAACGCGCGGGTTTACCCACGTCGACCGCAGCCGCTGCACTTCGCGCTCGATCTGCTCCCGCTTGCGACAGAATGCTGACCAGCGCCGATCATCCACGCACCCAAGCCGACGCCCGATTTCGGTTAAACGCAGGTCGGCATTGTCTTCGCGCAGGCTGAGACGGTACTCGGCGCGAGACGTGAACATACGATACGGCTCTGTCACGCCGCGCGTGATCAGGTCGTCAACGAGCACGCCCAAATAGGCCTGATCGCGGGTCGGATACCAAGGATCCCGGTCGGAGGTCAGTAGCGCCGCATTAATGCCGGCAAGCAGGCCTTGGGCGGCTGCCTCTTCGTACCCCGTTGTGCCGTTGATCTGGCCAGCAAAAAACAGGCCGCGAATCGCCTTCGTTTCCAGCCACGGTCGCAGCGCGCGCGGATCGTAATAGTCGTACTCGATCGCATAGCCAGGCCGCAGGATGTGCGCCCGCTCCAGCCCTTTCATCGAGCGGACGATCTGGACCTGCACATCAAACGGCAGCGAGGTCGAAATGCCGTTGGGATAGACCTCGTGGGTGGTTAACCCTTCCGGCTCCAAAAAGACCTGGTGGCTCGTTTTGTGCGCGAAGCGGTGGACCTTGTCCTCGATAGATGGGCAATAACGCGGGCCGACCCCTTGAATCACACCGGTATACAGCGGCGATCGGTCCAGGTTTTCAAGGATCACCGCGTGCGTGCGTTCATTGGTGTGCGTAATCCAGCATGGCAACTGCGGCGGATGTTGCTCAGGCGATCCAAGAAATGAAAAGACCGGTACCGGGTCGGTGTCGCCGGGCTGTTCCTCCAGCACCGAAAAATCAATCGTGCGACCATCCAGCCGCGGTGGTGTGCCCGTTTTCAGGCGTCCCTGTGGGAGGTTCAGTTCCTTTAGCTTTGCCGCCAATGAAATGGCCGGCGGATCGCCCGCCCGCCCAGCTGCGTAGTTTTGCAGGCCGACGTGGATCAAACCGTTGAGGAAGGTGCCGGTCGTCAGCACCACGGCGCGGCCGCGGAACACGATGCCGGTTTGCGTAACGACTCCGGCAACCCGCTCGCCAACCAGCAACAGGTCATCGACGGGCTGCTGGAACAGCCAGAGGTTCGGCTGGCGCTCAAGACGTGTCCGGATTGCGCGCCGGTATAGGACACGGTCCGCTTGGGCGCGCGTTGCGCGCACGGCCGGACCCTTTGAGCGATTGAGGATCCGAAATTGGATCCCCGCCTCGTCGGCCGCCTCCGCCATCGCGCCGCCTAAGGCGTCGATCTCCTTGACCAGATGCCCTTTGCCAATTCCGCCAATCGACGGGTTACACGACATCTGGCCAAGCGTCTCCAAGTTATGTGTGATCAGGACCGTGCGCTGACCCATTCGCGCTGCGGCAAGCGCGGCCTCGGTGCCGGCGTGACCACCGCCGACGACGATCACGTCGAATTCATCAGGGAAAAGCATGGGATCGAATCTTACGCCATGGGTTTCACATGGAACGCGTTCCACGTGAAACAATCACCTCGGCTGCCACGCGGTCCCACCGTTAACGAGCGCGCCGATCTTCGCAAGCCCAGCAGACCTCTTAACGCCGAGAGGGTTCGCGCCCGTTTCGGCATTTACCCCGAGGCCTGCACGCCGCCGCCCTGCGCGCCCCTCTAGCGAACAAACTCCGGGGCAGCCGCCGTGCCGGCCACCCGAAGGCTTAGCGGCGCCTGCACGCGGTCGCCGCCGAGATCGACCCGCAGCCGCCCCGTCAGCGAACCGTCCTGCTTGATGGTTACCTGTCCTCTTGCGGTCAACGCCCCGGCGCGCGCGTGAAGATCCTGTAACGAAGCGCCCGCGGGCCCAAGGACCAGCCAGCCGTTGAAATCGGTGAATCGCGTCGTGCCCCCGCCGCCCGATACCGAGCCAGGCCGCGTGGCCACATACCCAAGGTTAATGCCGTGAATCGTGGCCCAACGGACCTTAAACGGCCCAGCTGCGCGGCTTCCCGCCACAGCCTCCTCTAAGCTGGCGCCCTCACCCGAAATCAGCAGGTCAAAGTCCAGCGTGCCTGCAACCGCGGCAGGACCTCTTCGACCGCCTTTGCTAACGTCGTCACCCCCCCCGGCCGGGCGCGCGAAGGATTCAATGTCGAGGTTGGCGCCGACCGCGAAGCCGGTCACCGCCCAGAATTGATCGGCCGCCGCAAACAGCGAGCCGCGGATCGAGCCAAAATATCCTGCTAAAAGAAACTCCGAAACCTCGACGAAGCCCGCCCGCGCCAAGCCATAGCCTCGAGCCTCGCTCCACTGCACGGGTGGACCCACCGTTGCCTGCCACGAGGCTCCGTCGAATTGAAAGCGGACCCCCTCCCCCCCTTCTGAAGGCCAAAGATTCACTGTCAGGTTGTCCCGAAGGCTTCGCAAGCTCCATGTGCCAAACGCACCGTCTACCTGTCGGCGGACTACAGCCTCAAACGGACCACTTGGTACCAGCGGGCCGGTCAGCTCGATTGATTCGAACCGAATTGAAGCAATTGCCTGTGGCAACGCCGCCCCAATCGCAGGCAACACCTGCACGAGCAAGCTCAGTTGATCGAGCGATAGCGCCGTCGGGCCCACGCGCGCCTCACCCCACGTCCAGCCCCCCCGCTGCAGGGCCCGCCATGCGTCTTCCCAATTGAAGAGAACGGACACCGCCTCAGCCCGCCAGGCGTTACCTAATTCAAGCCCTTCTACGATGAAACGCGGACTTGGTAACCATTGAATACGCGTGTCACCGACGTGCACCGCCAGGCCGGCCCCCGCCCCAAGCCGTTGCGCGATACGCGCTGGGGCCAGCTCAGCCCGAAACGGCTCGGAATGTTGCCAGGCGACCCAGCCCGCCACCAGGACGAGCCCAAGTAGCAGCACACGCAATAGCCAGACGCGGACCGCATACCAGTCCACGTTAAACCGCTCACGACGTTGGCTTTCCTCGTCGGCCCGCGCGCGCACCTCCTGCACATCCAAGCGGTCAGGTACGTTTACCGTCGTGACGACGAAATCGGTCGACGGGGTGGTATCCGTCACCCTACCCATCCCAGTCCTCTCATGGCTCGCCGCGGGCGGATCGCATCAGAACACGCCCAACAGACCGTCGAGGCAACCCCCGTGGCCTCGATCATGCAGACCGCGGTTAGATTGTATCGGCCGAGTACCGCGCTTTCTGGGCGTCTTTCACTAGCCCGCAGCTTTAGATCGTCGCGAACCGAGCGGCGAGCTCGCGCCGCAGCTGCTCCAGAACCGGCGGCAGGCGGTCGCGAAGCCGATCGAAAAGCTCCGCGTGAGACTCAAGCTCAGCGCGCCACGCTTGCGCATGGATCGCCATCAGCTCCTCGAAGGAGGACCGCGAGAAATCGAGCCCGTCCCAATTTAAGTCTTCGTAGCGCGGCGAGATGCCAAGCGCATGTTCGACGCCGCCAGCCTCGCCTCGGATTCGCCCCACGATCCACTGCAACACGCGCATGTTCTCCGCGAAGCCGGGCCAGATGAACGCGCCATGGGCGTCGGTGCGGAACCAATTCACGTAGAAGATTTTCGGCGGCCTGCCTCCGCTGCGGGTCAGCCGCTCGCCCATCCGCAGCCAGTGCTGGAAGTAATCCCCCATGTGATAGCCGCAGAACGGCAACATGGCGAATGGATCGCGCCGCAGCACCCCCTGCGCTCCCGCTTGCGCGGCCGTGGTCTCCGACCCAAGCGTCGCTGCGAGGTAGACGCCTTCGAGCCAGCTGCGCGCCTCGGTAACCAGCGGCACGGTCGTCGCACGACGGCCCCCGAACACGAACGCATCGATCGGAACGCCGTCCGGATTTTCCCAATCCGCATCCATTGACGGGCATTGCGCGGCAGCCACCGTAAAGCGCGCATTCGGATGGGCCGCCTTACGGCCGCAACCGGGCGTCCAATCCTTGCCCTGCCAATCGAGCAAGTGCGCGGGCGGCGGCGACAGACCTTCCCACCAAACATCACCGTCGTCGGTGAGAGCCACATTGGTGAAGATGACGTTCTCCCGCAGCGTTTCCACCGCATTGCGGTTAGTCTGCGCGCCGGTGCCGGGCGCCACGCCGAAGAACCCCGCCTCTGGGTTAATCGCATACAGGCGGCCGTCAGCCTGCGGCTTGATCCAGGCGATGTCCTCGCCGATGGTGGTCACCTTCCAGCCGCTGAGCGCCGGCGGCGGGATCAACATCGCGAAATTGGTCTTACCGCAGGCCGAGGGGAACGCAGCAGCGATGCGGTATTTGCGTCCATCCGGCGCGGTCACCGCCAGGATCAGCATGTGCTCGGCGAGCCACCCCTGATCCCGACCCATCACCGAGGCGATGCGCAGGGCTAAGCATTTCTTGCCAAGCAAAGCGTTGCCGCCGTAACCGGAGCCATAGCTCCAGATTTCGCGCGTGGCCGGAAAATGCACGATGTACTTGGTGGGATTGCACGGCCAGGGCACATCCTTTTCGCCCGGCGCAAGCGGCCGGCCAACCGAGTGCACGCACGGCACGAACTCGCCGTCGCTGCCCAGCACGTCGTAGACCGCCCGACCCATGCGTGTCATCAGCCGCATGTTGACAACGACGTAGGGGCTGTCGGTCAGCTCTACACCGATTTGCGCGATGCGCGAACCGAGCGGCCCCATCGAGAACGGCACGACATAAAGCGTCCGCCCGCGCATGCAGCCGGCAAACAGCGACTGCAACGTACGCCGCATAGCTTCAGGCGCGATCCAGTTGTTCGTCGGCCCCGCATCGGCAGGATCATCCGTGCAAATGAACGTCCGATCCTCGACGCGGGCGACATCACTTGGATCAGACCACGCCAAATACGAGTTCGGGCGCTTAGCGGGGTTCAACCGCTTCAGCGTCCCCGCCTTGACCATCTCTTCACAGAGGCGGTCAAACTCCTGGGCCGAGCCGTCAGCCCAAACGATACGGTCGGGCTGCGTCAGCCGCGCGATGTCGGCAACCCAGGCAATTAGCTTACGATGCTTCACATACCCCGGCGCGTCAAACGCCGGTCTAGACAATACGGCGCTCATTGCGTACGTCTCCGTGCGGCCGCAGTCATTGGCCGCCCCAAGACCGTGGTGGTTTATTTGCACGGCTTATGGCCGTGTGCGTCGGGGGTCTTCGCGGTCTGGGTCGCCGCGCCGCCGCAGTTAAGGGTGGCAGTCTAACCTGATGCCGCCTTCAAGCGCATCGGCAGCCTTCGCCGGCCTTTCGCAATGCGGAGCGCGATCTCTGTGTGAACGTAGGCCGCATTGGCCGCTTCTTGCATGGGGATCCTTCCGCAGGCACAGTGTGCGCCTATGCGCATCGCTATCCTTGATGATTACCAAGACGTCGTCCGCCATTTGGATTGCTTTCGTCTGCTTGACGGACATGAAGTTAGGGTTTTTACCCACCCCGCCCGCGGCGCCGGCCAGCTTGCTGCCAGACTTGCCGGATTTGACGCCGTCGTGCTGACCCGCGAGCGGACCAGGCTCGGCGAAGACGTCCTTGCACGTCTGCCAAATCTGCGTCTGATTTGCCAAACAGGGAAAGTTGGCCCTCACATCGACGTGGCGGCGTGTACCCGACGCGGGATTGTCGTCACCGAATCCTCCGGTTACCCAACCGCAACGGCCGAATTCACCTGGCTGCTCATCCTTGCGGCCATGCGGCGGCTACCGGCCTACCTAAAGAACCTGTACGCCGGTCAGTGGCAACGCAGTATCCCCGCATCGCCAGCCTGGCCGCTTGCCGGATTGGGTGAATCGCTCGCCGGTAAAACCCTCGGCATCTGGGGCTACGGTCGCATCGGGCAAATCGTCGGCCGCTTCGGCCGCGCCTTTGGGATGTCCGTGCTCATTCACGGACGTGAGTCCTCGCTTGCGGCGGCAGCAGCCGATGGCTTTACACCAGTGCCCGATCGCGCCGAATTCTTTGCCGCCTGCGACGTCCTGACGCTGCACCTGCGGCTAGTCGAGCAAACGCGCGGAATCGTAACGTCGCAGCTGCTGGCGCGGATGAAACCGAACGCGCTGCTTGTCAACACCAGCCGCGCTGAGCTGATCGAGCCTGGCGCGCTCGTGGCCGCGCTGCGCGCCGGGCGCCCTGGCCTTGCCGCGGTGGATGTGTTCGAGCGTGAGCCAGTCACGCTTGACGAGCCGCTGCTTGCGTTGCCGAACGCCGTCTGTACGCCGCATCTTGGCTTCACCGAGCGGCAATCCTACGAACGGCTGTTCGGCGGCGCGTTTCGCAATCTGCTCGCTTTTGTCGACGGCTGCCCATCCGGTGTAGCCAATCCGGAAGTGCTGACCGCGTGTCGATGACAGCGCGCGCCTGGCTATGGTCGCTGTTGTTCGGCAACCTGGCAATCGGCACTGGGGTAATGTTGGTGGCCGGCGTTTTGAACGAGCTGGCCGCTGATCTGCAGGTCACGCCGCCGGTAGCCGGTCAATTAATTTCGGCCGCTGCGGCCGTGATGGCAATCGGGGCACCGCTAGCGGCCGCTGTCACCGCCCGTTTCGACCGACGCCTGCTGCTTGCCGCCACACTGGCCTGGTATGCCGCCGGCCTTCTGGCGTGCGCCGCCGCACCGACCTTTGAGGCGTTGCTCGTTCTACGCCTGCTGACCGTTGTGTCAGCTGCCATCTTCACACCGCAAGCCGCAGCCGCTGTCGCGCTCCTTGCGCCGCCTGAAACGCGCGGACGCGCCATCGCGTTCACCTTTCTTGGTTGGGCCATCGCCTCGGTGGCCAGCATTCCTGCCAGCGCTGCGATTGCCGGCACCTTCGGCTGGCGCACCGCCTTTGCGGTCGCCGGCGTTCTAGCTGCCCTCGCGGCGCTTGGGGTCGCAGCGGCGCTGCCGCCCGGCTTACGTGCGCAGGCGTTGCCGGCGCGCGCCTGGCTGGAGGTCGCACGTCATCCGCTGCTGCCGCGTGTGCTGGCAGTCACCGTGATCTCCGCCTCGGGCCAATTTGCGGTCTTCGCCTTTATTGCGCCCTACCTGCTGTGGCTGCTAGAGGCCGACGCCAATGAACGCGCCATCGCGCTGGCATGGATCGGCGTCTTCGGCCTGCTCGGAAACGTCGCGGTGGCGCGCGGGATCGACCGTCTGCGCGCCGACCGCACAGCCGCGCTCACGCTTGGTGCGATGTTGGTCGGCATCGCCCTGCTGCCGGCTGCCGGCAAGCTGAAACCGCTTGCGCCGCTTGCGCTAGCCGCTTGGGGCTTCGGCACATTTGGCAGCAACTCCTCGCAGCAAGTGCGGCTGGCCGAAATTGCCCCAGCCCTTGCCCCAGCGTCGATTGCGCTGAACACCTCGGCCATCTATCTTGGCCAGGCCGTGGGAAGTTGCCTTGGCGGCCTGCTGTATGGCTATACCGGTGTGGCCTGGCTACCCTGGCTTGCCGCAGGGCTAATGGCGAGCGCTTTGGTGCTATCGCTTGCCGTCAGCCGCCAACGTCGGCTCGCCGGGCCAGCATCAACCGGCCCGTGCTGAGCGCTGCGCTTTTACGCAAGCGGCACGATGTCAACGGCCTGCGGGCCCTTCTGGCCTTGCTGGATCTGGTACTGAACCCGCTGGTTTTCCTTCAGCGTCCGAAAGCCCCTGACTTTGATACCACTGTAGTGGGCGAAAAGATCTGCGCCGCCGTCATCCGGCCTGATGAAGCCAAACCCCTTCGCTTCGTTAAACCACTTGACGGTCCCTGTCGGCATAGACACTTACTCCGGTTGATGAACGCGGGATGCGCCCGCGACGCGCAAGCGACTCGGCGTGGGTCATGCCATGGCAGGAACTGCCAAACGGAACACCTGGCGGCCGTCTGTGGCGCCAGCCCGCGCCGGCGCACAGACAGGAAGGAACGAACCGGGCAAACACTGAAAGCAAAACCACAGCCGCACCATCGACTGCATCGTCACCGTACACCAGCTGCGCCGAAAAGGCCAGCCATAGCACCCCAGGACTTTCCTGAGCTCGATTGCCTCGGCAGGCGGTGCCCTGCACAGACCCCTGCGGCTTTTAGCGACGCTTGGCGCCGGCTAAGGACCGTACAACGCGGTACAACGGGCCAATTAGCACCACCAGCAGCGCCATGCGGATGCCGTGGAACGCAGTGACGACCGGTGCACCAAGTGCGAGCACCTTGGCGGTGATCGCCATCTCGCTGATGCCACCCGGTGTGGTCGCCAAAACGGCGGTGGCTGTCGGCAGTCCGGACGCCAGCGCGACCACCACGCCGAAGGCAGCAGTCGCCGCTAGATACCCTACTGTGATCAGAACCACCGCCAGCAGAAAATGCGGCGCCGCGCGGAAGAACTCTGGCGAGAAACGGGCGCCGAGCGCCACTCCGATCAGCAGCTGCCCGGCGTTTAAAACGGTCGCTGGCAGTGCCGACCAAGCCAGGCCGCCGGCGGTCAACACCGCTGTCACCAGCAGGGGGCCGAGCATGTACACATTCGGCGTGCCCAACCGTCGCAGCACAATGGCCCCGCCGCCCGTCACCGCGACCAGGACCACGAAGCCGACCGCATCGAACTGCCGCGCTGCCGGTACATAGGGATCGCTGCCGCTGACGCCGATGGCTTGCATCGCCCAGGGCACGATCACCGCCACTAACATCATGCGCAGGCTATGCGCAGCAGCCACCCGGTCGACGCGGCCTCCGTATCGTTCCGCCTGAGCAGCCATCTCGCTTGCGCCGCCGATGGCCATCGCAAAGAAGCAAGTCGCGGTTGCCTCACCGGTGAGCCGCCGCAGCGCCCAAGCGCCAACCAACCCCAGCACGACCGCAAACGCCAATGCACCCGCAATCCACGGCGCCAGCCGCACGACTTGGCGCACGACCTCCGGGGTGAAATACAAACCGAGCGCGACGCCGATGATCCACTGCCCGATGTCGCGCCCGTACGGCAGCGATGGCAGCCGGCCACCCGCGAGATTGCAGCCTGCCACCGCCAGTAGCGGTCCGATAAACCAAGGCAGCGGCACACCCGCGAGTACCGCCGCTGCCGCCCCGATCAGCGCGGCGCCGACTGTTTTTAGTAGCCCAGGCCATTGCCGCTGCGCCATCTTGCGCTGCCGCCGCTGCGTACCCGCTTGCGCGTCAATCTGCACGCCGCGATGCCGGCCGCACAGGCTCAATCAGATTCTGCCCTGCGCCCTCGCCATCCCGGCTAGGGCATAGCGCTCCCGACCCGCTTCTGCAGCCGCTCAACAAACACACGCTCCGCAACCAAGACGCGATTGACGCTGCTTTACGCCGGTCACGCGAACCCTCGCGCACCTCGGCCCTGCGCCACGCCTCAGCTGGCCCGTTCCGAGCCGCGCGCCTGGCGCGTCCGGCGCCAACGGCGCGCCAGCCACGGCAGCACCAGCAGCGCCGCGGTCAGCGCGAGGATCGACGCCGCCAGCGGCGACGTCAAGAACACGCTGGCATCGCCCTGGCTGATGGCGAGCGCGCGCCGGAACTGCGACTCCGCCAGCGGCCCCAAGATAAGCCCGATGACGGCCGGTGCCACCGGAAAATCCCAGCGCCGCATCGCAAAGCCCAGCAGCCCGAACACGTACAGCATGATCAAATCGACCGCCGACTGGTGCAGGCTGTAGGCGCCCATCGTGGCGAAGACCAGGATGCCGGCATACAGCAGCGGTTTCGGGATCGCCAGCACGCGCACCCAGATGCCGATCAGCGGCAGATTCAGCACCAGCAGCAGCACGTTGCCGATGTAAAGGCTCGCGATCAGCGCCCAGACCAGCGTCGCCTGGGATTGAAACAGCAGCGGCCCCGGCTGGATGCCGTAATTCTGGAACGCCGCCAGCAGGATGGCCGCCGTTGC
>JANWXE010000097.1 GCA_025055385.1 Burkholderiaceae bacterium
GTGGACCGCGATCAAGACCATCATCGTCGCCGATTTCGTGATGTCGCTCGACAACGTCGTGGCGATCGCCGGCGTGGCCGAGCAGGCCGATCCCGCCCACCAGGTCGGACTGATCGTCTTCGGGCTGCTCGTCAGCGTCCCCTTCATCGTCTTCGGCAGCCAGCTCATCCTCAAGTTGCTCGAGCGCTTTCCGATCATCGTTATTGCGGGCGGTGCGCTGCTCGGTTGGATTGCCGGCGGCCTGATGATCGGGGATCCGGTCGTGCGTCCGCACGTGCCGCCTAACCGCTGGGCCGACTACGGTGCCAGCGTGGCTGGGGCGGTCGTTGTCGTGGCGCTGGCCAAGTGGTTACGGTGGCGGCAAGAGACGATGCGCGGCGCAGCGACAGATACTTGAACAGGACCTCCGGCCCGGTGCGCGGACAAGGGATGCCATTTTCGCTTGCGTACGCTCTGAAGACCGATCCGGGGCAAGTGCGGCCGCTGAACGAAGACGCGGTGGGCGCCGATCCGGACGCCGGGCTTTTCATCCTCGCCGACGGCCTGGGTGGATACAACGCTGGCGAGGTCGCTAGCACGATGGCCGTCTCTGCGCTGCTGGCCGATTTGCCCGCCGACTTCCTGGCGGCCCACCAGGCAGCGCAGCCGTTCGATCCCGCGCGCACGCTGCGCGAGCGACTAACCGCGTTAAACGGCGCGATTTTTCGCGCCGCTCTGAACAGCGCGGCTTTCGAGGGCATGGCCACCACCATCGTGGTCGCTTGGTTTCTTGGCGACCGCCTGTGGGTGGCGCATGCTGGCGACTCCCGCCTGTACCGGCTGCGCGCCGGTCAGCTCGAGCAGCTAACACGCGACCACTCGTTTTCGCAAGAGTTGCTCGACGCAGGCATGGTCACCGCGGAGGAAGCGCGTGTCTTGCCCGCTAAAAATCTGGTGACACGAGCGCTGGGGGCCAGTGCCGAGCTGGACCCGGAGGTGCATGAGCATTCGCTAGAAAGCGGCGATCTAATCCTGCTCTGCTCGGACGGTCTGACTGAAATGATTGACACGCCAGAGATCGGCAGCGTGCTGTCTGCGACGGCCGATGATGTGCACGAAGCAGCGCAGCGCTTGGTGAAGCGTGCCAACGAGGCCGGGGGGCGGGACAACGTCTCTGTGGTGGTCGTTGCGGTGCGCGGAGGGTGCGCGTGAGGACAGCAACGGGCTGCCGCATCGGCCGTTGCGCGTGACTGGCAAGCGTGCGTGACGGCTGGCAAAATTCAGCTGATAAGCACGCAGGGAGACAAGATGCCGCGCCTCGTGTTGAGCCTAGACGGCGTCGTTCTGCGCGAGGTTCCACTCGTCAAAGAGCGCATGACGATTGGGCGCCGCTCGCATAATGACCTGGTGATCGACAACCTCGCGGTCAGCGGCGAACATGCTGTCCTCATCCAAGCAGGCGGTGACGTCTATTTAGAGGATCTAGGGTCGACCAACGGGACGACTGTCAACGGCCAGCCGATTAAAAAGCACCTGCTGCAAAGCGGCGACGTCATTGAAATCGGCAAATACAAGCTGAAATACCTGGCCGACGGCGCCAGCGGCGAAACCGAAGTCGACATTGATACCTCGCAGCCATTGCGGCGCGAGTTTTACGGTCCTGGCCCAGCGACGATCCCGGTGCGACAGCCGGGTGCGCAGGCCGCGGTGACCCAACAGGCCGTGGCGACGATTAAGATTCTAAGCGGGGCCAATGCGGGGCGTGAACTCCCCTTAGTTAAAGCCCTGACCACGATCGGTCGGCCAGGGCATCAAGTCGCCGTGATTACGCGTCGACCAACGGGCTACTTTATCGCCCACGTGGAAGGCGAGACTTTTCCGACTGTCAACGGCGTCAACGTCGGTTCTGCCGCCCACCCGCTGCGGGACAAAGACATCATTGAGCTGGCGGGGGTAAAAATTGAGTTCAACAACCCCGGCGGCGCCGCCTAACCTGCTCCTAATCCGAACGTCGTAGCGGCCGTTTTCTGCTGCCGCATTTGGTCAGTGAGACTGACGAAATTCGTCACCTCATCGGCAACCGAATGCCTGAATCCCGGCATTTTCGCCACCCTTCCTGCTGATTTTGGCTGGCACGGAACTTGGTCATAGTTCGGCATCGGCGTCGTGCCGGTTTCATCATCTAACAGGAGGTTCAATGATTACAGCTCAGACGGCGCGCCTGCAGCGCGGCTTCACCCTTATCGAGCTGATGATCGTCGTCGCGATCATCGGCATCCTTGCGGCGATCGCAATCCCGCAGTATCAGGACTACACGGTGCGCGCGCGAGTGACAGAAGGTCTGAACCTTGCCGGCAGCGCGAAGGCTAATGTGGCCGAGATCTATCAAAACGGCGGGGCGAATCATGCAGACGGCTACGGGCTTGGCTGGACCCCACCGGCGGCGACTGCCAACGTCGCATCCGTAACAATCGAACCAGCCACCGGTGTGATTACGGTGACCACTACAGACCGCGCCGGCAACGGCACGATTAACCTGGTTCCCTACACCGGCGGTGCGGCTAGCCCTCAGCCGCTGCCAGACGGCACGGGCACCTTCACGCCCGCCGCGGGCTCGATTGCCTGGCGCTGCCGCGCCAATGGCTCGACATTCGGTGTGGGCACTGCAGGTTCGCTGCCGGCCCGCTTCGCGCCAGCAGAGTGCCGCTAACGCAAGCCGAGGGTTTACAACCAAGGGGGCGCTGATGCGCCCCTTTTTGTTTCGCTCGCCGTCGGTTACTTCGGCATGCCGTTGCGCGTCAAGGTTTTCCTATTCCATCTTCTTTGCAGCGTTCTCGTCGTCGGCCCCGTCATCGCCGGGTTCTGGTGGGTCTGGTACCCGCCGCCGCTTGGCCGCCTGCAGGGCCTGGCCTCGATTCTTCTCCTGCTTGTCATCGTCGACTTGGTCATCGGGCCCGTGGCTTCAGCGGTCGTTGCTAATCCGGGCAAAACGGCAGCGGCCTTAAAAAAAGACATCGCCATTATCGTTCTCGTCCAAGTCATTGCTCTGAGCTATGGCACATACACGGCGTGGGCCGCGCGTCCGGCCTTCATCGTCTATAACAGCGACCGTTTCGATGTCGTCACCGCCAGCGAATTGACCGCCGAGCGGCTGGCCGAGGCTGTCGATGAGGTCTACCGATCAGTCCCGTTATTGGGTCCTCGGTTTGCGTTCGCACGGCCGCCGGTGAATGTGGCAGAGCGCACACAGCTTCTTTTTTCAGCAGCGCTGGGCGGAGCTGACCTCAAAGACTTCCCGCGCTTGTATGTGCGATGGGAGCAACGTGATGCGTCGCTCGCTGCCCGGGTTCGCCAACTCGATGAGCTGCGAAGCGTGAATCCAACGCGCACGCAGGAGATCGATCATTTTGTCTCTCGCCAGCGTGTGCCGGAAAGTGTGCTCGGCTACTTTCCACTTGTCGGGCGAGCGCAGCTGGGCAGTGTCATCGTGCGCCGCGATACGTTAGAGATTTTGGCGCTGACCCCATGGATTCCAAACTACTAGCTGAGTGTTGCAGCAAGCGCTGCAGGGCGGCCGCACCGGCGACAATCGCCGGCGCTGACGGGATGCGGGCTGGACGCTTTGCACGATCGAGGCAGGACAACGTCTGACAACGGGGAGGCAAGTTGTCACCGCCTTGGTGTTGACGCGGACGGATAGCCTCAACAAGCGTTACGCCCCGGGGTTGCTGCCAAACAAGGAAAAAAAAAGGTGCCGATTGCGGCAGCCTGCTAGACGCGGATCGATTGCAGCCAGTGCATGTTGTGCTCGCCTTGAAAAAGAAGCTTAGCGGCTGTCGCGTCGGTGCTGCCGCCGCTGATACCGAGGCGGCCGGGGGGCGTGCCTTTTCACCGCTAAACCGACGCACCGCGGCAATCGGACGGAGAGACCGAAACGCGGTCATCAGGCACGACATCATGGTCTTGAAGAGCGCTTGGGAGTTGACGTGCGTGATGCGCGTTCGTGATACGTGCGGGCGGCCGCCGCCATGGGCGTGTTAGCACGCCGCGGGTGCCGGTTGCGCACTGAGGCCAGGCCGATTGGCGCTGTCTGCTACCGGCGCGGCAGTGCGGTACGCATCCGACGTCACAGTGACCGCAAGGCGGTCTTACGGTGCGTCTTGTGCAGCCAAATGTGAGGCCACCCTCGCGGGTACCGTGCGTTCGATGACACCGCCGCCCAGACTGACTTCGCCTTGATATAGAACTGCCGACTGGCCCGGCGTCACGGCCCACTGAGGTTCGTCGAAGGCAAGTTCGAAACGCGAGCCGTCGACGCGCACGACCGTGCAGGCCGCATCGGCCTGCCGGTACCGGGTCTTTGCGGTCAGCCGGGTGCCCGGCGAGGGCGGTACCCCGCTCACCCACGCGGCGTCCTGGGCGACGAGACGCGCCGACAGCAGCCAGGGATGATCGTGCCCCTGCACGACCCACAGGGTGTTGGTTGCGAGGTCCTTGCGCGCGACGAACCAAGGGGCGCCGGTGCCGCCCCGCGTGCCGCCGATACCGATGCCCTTGCGCTGGCCAATCGTGTAGAAGGCAAGCCCCACGTGCTCGCCGACAATGCGGCCGCGCTCGTCCTTGATGGGCCCTGGGGCGAGCGGCAGGTAGCGGTTCAAAAAGGCGCGAAACGGCCGCTCGCCGATGAAGCAGATACCGGTGGAGTCGCGCTTGGCCGCATTCGGCAGGCCGATGTCGCGTGCGAGTGCGCGCACCTGCGTCTTGCGCAGGTGCCCGACCGGAAACAGCGTGCGCGCCAGTTGCGCCTGCGTGAGCCGGTGCAGGAAATAGCTTTGGTCTTTCGTTTCATCTAGGCCACGCAGTAGCTCGTAACCATGCACCGTCTCGCGTACTCGCGCGTAGTGACCGGTAGCAATGTGCTGCGCGCCCAGCTGCAGCGCGTAATCAAGGAAGGCCTTGAACTTGATCTCCGCATTGCACAGCACGTCCGGGTTGGGCGTGCGGCCGGCCGAATACTCCCGCAGGAACTCCGCAAACACCCGTTCTCGATATTCGGCGGCGAAATTGACCACCTCGAGGTCGATGCCGATCACGTCGGCCACCGCGGCCGCGTCCAGGAAATCCTGCCGGGTCGAGCAGTACTGATCATCGTCGTCGTCCTCCCAGTTTTTCATGAACAGGCCGACGACCTCGTGCCCCTGCCGTTTCAGCAGGTAGGCAGCGACGGCGGAATCGACCCCGCCGGACAGTCCGACGACGACGCGCGCGGGCTTCACGGTTCGCGGTGCTCTCGACAGCTAGGTTAAATTCTAGGAAGCGTCAGCCAACGACAAGAAACCTTTCCGGGGGATTTCCATGCGC
>JANWXE010000098.1 GCA_025055385.1 Burkholderiaceae bacterium
GCGCGCCGCCTGCGTCAGCAGGGCGTTGATCATGCGGATAATGGGCGCGTCGTCCTCCGTCTCCAGCAGGTCCTCGATATCCGGGACCTCCTGCATCATGCGCGTGATGTCGAACTCGCCCTCGATGTCGCCGACGATCTGTTGCGCGCTGCCCTCCGATTGCGCATAGGTCTGCGCAATCGCCTCCGATAGCTTGTCGGCCGGCACCATGATCGGCTTGACGCGCCCGGGGAAGACGCGCATGACTTCGTTTAATGCTGCCAGCGGTGTGGCTTCGCTAATCCAGGCTTCTGCCTCGCGTTCGCCGGTGGGCTTCAACAAAATGGCGTTGTCGCGCGCGAATGCGTAGGGGACGAAGCGGGCGGGGGTGGCCATGGCGCGCGCTGTGCTCTACGGTGCGACCACCTGCGGCTGCAGCCCGCGGCCGCGCAGGGCGGCAAGTGCTTCCTCCACGTTGCGACGCGACGGGTCAATCACCACCCGCACACGCACAACCTCGGTTTGGCTACCACTGGCCTGCACGCTTTCCCAGTATGCATCGAAGCCAGCCTCTTTAAGCTCGCGTTGCAGGGTGCGGGCGGGTGCGATCTCGGCGAACTGCGCTACCTCGATCAGTGCCGTACCACCGGACGGCGTCGCGTCGGTTGCGGGCGCCGGTGCCGCCGGCGCCGGCCGAGCAGGCGGTGGCGCTGCGGGCAGGTCGCGGTTGGCAAAGCCGCGAAATAGCGCGGTGTCCGGTTTCTGCGATTCCTCAAACTGGCGCCGCATGTAGTCGTAGCGGTCCAAGGCGAGCGCCGAGGAGGTGCGCTCGTCGCGTACCACGTAGGGGCGCAGGAAGATCATGGTGTTGGTGCGCGTGCGGGCACGGTTCTCATAGCGAAACAGCCAACCGAGCAGCGGAAGGCTGCCGAGGATCGGCACCCGGCTTTCACCGCCGCTGACGCGATCCTCAATGAGACCCGATAGCACCACCAGGTTGCCGTCCTCAACGATCACGCTGGACTCGAAGCTGCGCTTGTTGGTGACGATCTGCCCCTGCACGGTAGTCGACGCGATGGAAGAAATCTCGAGATAGATCGACAACTTAACCGCGCCACCCTCGGAGATTTGCGGTTTGACGCGCAGCTGCGTACCGATGTCGCGCCGTTCAAAGGTTTGGAACGGATTGACCGCGCCGCCGGTAGCCTGCGTGAAGGCGCCAGTCTGAAACGGCACATTTTGGCCGACCAGGAACTTGGCCTCCTCGTTGTCCAGGGTCTGGATGTTGGGGCGCGACAGCACGTTGGCATTTGCGTGCGTCTCCAGCGCGCGCGCGAGGAAGCCGAGGTTGGTGATTTCGCCGATGCCGGGGATGGTGACCGCACCGCGGATGACGCCGATGTTCAGCCCTGGGCCAAGCGAGCCGAGATTCTGCGCGGCATCGATGATGTTGGTGCCCCCACCCCGGGCACCGAAGTTGGTGCCGCCGATGACGCTGGTGTTGTTGGCGTTGGTGTCGCGAAAACCGCCAAGCGCCTGCCACTGCACGCCGAATTCAGCCGCTTTGTCCGCGTTGACTTCCACGATCAACGATTCGATCACGACCTGCGCCCGCCGCACATCGAGCTTCTCAATTGCTGCCCGCAAATTGCGGTACAGGGGCTCCGGCGCCGTGATGATCAGCGAATTCGTCGCCGCATCCGGCTGGATCATCCCGGCCAATGCGCTGGCAGCAGCGCTGCCGCCGGCGACCGGGGCCGCGGGGGTGGGCTGCGGCGCAGGGGCGGGTTGTCCGGGCTGACCCGGCGCGGCGGGCGCAGCGGGGGACAGGCCGCCGCCGCCGGTTTGCGGCACAAACGAGGGGTCAGCGGCGATGATCGCGCGCAGCAGCGGGGCGAGCTTGGTCGCCTCGGCATTGCGCAGATACACAACGTTGATATTGCCCGGGGTCACGCTTGGCTGGTCAAGCTGAGCCACTAGGCGTTTGGCCAGTTCGCGCCGGGCGGGGCTCGCCGCCCTCAGGATCAGCGTGTTGGTGCGGGTTTCGGCGAGCAGTTGCACGCGCTGGCCACCGTCCGTGGCCTGGCCGGCAGCGCGCGCCGACTCGTCCAGCACGCGGTTGGCGATGGTCGCGATCTCGCTCGCCAGCCCGTGCTTCAGCGGGATGATCTCAGCGTCGGCGCCTTCGGGCGCATCCAGCGCCTCGATAATGCGTGCCAACCGCCGCAGGTTGTCGGCGTAATCGGTGATCACCAGCGAGTTGTTGCTGCCGATGGCCGAGATCGTGTTGTTCGGGGCGATCAGCGGCCGCAGCACCGGCACGAGCGCAGTGGCCGACTCGTAGCGCAGACGGAACACTTGCGTGACGATCTGGTCGCCGCGCGGCGCCGCCTGCTCGGGCGGCACCACGCGGCCACCTTGCAGTTTTGCATCCGCCTCCGGCAGGATGCGCGCGACCCCGCCGGGCTGCGCCGGTTCAACGATCGTGAAGCCCTGCAGACGCAACGCTGACAGCAGTTGCTCGTAGGCCTGTTGCTTGGTGACCGGGCGCTCGGTGACGAGGTTAATCGTGCCCTTGACGCGCGGGTCGATCACAAAAGTGCGGCCAGTGAACTGACCGATCGCACGTATCACCGCCTCCAGGTCCGCGCCGACGAAATTCAGCATCACCGTCTCTTCGGCCTGCGGCTTGGGGCGCGGCGCCGGCGGCCGGGGGCTGCCGGTCTGCGCCGACAGCGGTGCAGCTGGCGTGGCGAGCGCCGCGACCACGGCCAGGACCACCGGACGGGCGGCCGCCGGAGGCTTTCCGCTGTTACGCGATTCCGTCATCTCACGATCCGATGTTCAGGATGGCGGCCTCGCCGTCGCGCCGACCAAGCAGCGAGATGAGGCCGTTGAGCTGGGTCTTGACCGCCGGGTCGGTTCCGGGTGCCGCGCGGGCCAAGCCTTGGAAGCGTAGCCGCCCCCCCTCACCGATTGTGCCACTGCCGGTCAGCTCCAGCGGGCCGGAAACGGTAACCAAATTCAGTTGAGTTCCGGGGAAGACGCCATTGGTCTGTACCCGGTAATGACCGAACGGGGATACCGGCGTCAGCGCGCTGGAGGCAAGCTGCCATTCGCCCGTCATGTGCCCTTGTAGGCGCCCGCCATCGAGCGTTAGCTTGTCCCAGGTTATCACCAGCACCCCCCCGGGGCGGATCGTATTCCACGGGGCGCCAAGACCGATTAACAACGCGGCAGGCAGTTGCAGCCGCGCCGGCCCGATATCGACGCGGCCACCGAGGCGTGCCTGCACCGTCAGCGGCTGCGCGAGCGCCGAGGGATGTGACAGCGTCAGATCGATGCGGCCGGCCAGCAGCGCCCAGGGTGACAAGCGCCACGACAGCGGCTCCGGCAAGCTGGCGCGCAGCGGGCTGGGCGCGCTGCCGCCAGCGGACAGCACCAATGTGGCCTTTCCGCTCCATAGTGTGCCGCTCGGTTCTGCGAGCAGCACGCGCGCGCCGGTTGCAGAGTGCACCAACGCCGCCAGCCACTGCGCGGGCGCTTGCACCAGTGTGACTGTCACTGCCGAGGCGACGGCGACCACGACAAACAGCAGCCCGCGCAGGCGCATCGGTGGTGCTCAGCGCCGTGTCAGGCGCAACACGAGCTCGATGTCCGTGTGGCCCGGCGTGCCGGTGGCGTTGGCGGTGACTGAGATCGCGCGCCCGCCCAGCTCGCGCTCCACACCGGCAAGCCACGTCGCCCAGGCCGCGTACGGCACGTTGCTGAAGGTCAGTTGCAGATCGCCGTCGGCGAGCGGCACGACGCGCGCGGCCTTCAGTCCCGCCGCCCCCAGCGACTTCTCGATGGCGGCACGCGTCTCCTGCGGCGACAACGTGGCCACTGGCGGCCGGGCCTTCAGGCTCTTGACCTCCGCCAGTAGCGCCTCCAGCTGCGCTGCTTGCTGGCGCGCTGCCGGCAGGCCGCGCTGCAGCCGCGCAATGCCAGTGACGGCCGGCTCGATTAGCAGCAGATAAATCAACGCGCCAAGCAGCACGGCCGCTGCGGTCAGCAGCAGCGCTTTCTCGCGTGGCGCGCGTTCCTGCCAGAACTGCGTAAGGGCTTGCATGGACATTAACCCCCAGCCGGCGCTAGCCGCGCCGTGGCGTCACCTTCGAAACGCAGGTTCAAGCCCTGTTGAACGGCCTGGGCGCGCAGGGCGTTCTGCAGCCCCGGATTGTCGGCGGTGCCCGGCTTGAACGTAATCTTCAGGGCGCCGTCGCGATACTGAAGGCCCGCGACGATGCCAAGCGGCGCACTGGACAGCAGTTGCGCCGCCTGTGCATTAAGCACCGAGAAGTCGTCAGCCGAGGCCATGCCGGCGCGCGCGCGCAGCGCCGATAACTGGCGCTGCGTTTGCAGCACCGGATCGACGACGGCGGCCACCTCGGGGAAAACGCTGCGGAAGGCGGTTTCCATCTGACTGCGCAGCGCGCGCGCCTCGTGGTCCAGCTTCAGGTAATAGGCATTCATGCCGACCACAAAGGTCACGCCGGCCACCGCCAGCCAGGCAAGCGGCGCGCGCAGCTGTGCCCGTGTAAGTTTCGGCAGGCCCAGCAGTGACAGTCCGCCGAGGAGGCCAGCGGGCGCAAACGGCCCTTGCAGCAGGTTTACTGCGGCTTCGGTGGCGCTTGGTTCGAGATCACGTCGCGCGTCCTCGATCTGCACGCCAAGCTCGCCGCCGAAGGGCACGAGCTTGCCGGCCTCGCGCCCAAAAGCCCAGATGCGCTTGACACCTAGCTGGCGTATGGCGAGCGCCAACGCCGCCGGCACCGCGGTGCCGTCGAAGTCAAACGCAAAGCCTTCGTGTCGGGCGCTGCGGGCCACGCCGCGGCCGCGGTCGACGCGGACCGACAGCACGCCGGCGTCAGGGGCGGGCACCGTGTAAATTTCGCTGTAAGCGGCGCGCGGCCGCAGACCGCACTCGCCGCATGCATCTAACGTGCGCGTCAGCAGCCCGCGATCCACCGCCGCCACGGCCAGCTTCGGCTGGGCGGCCAGCGTGGTCGCGCCGCTGGCGCGCGCCGGCAGCAGGTAGGCGTAATGCAGATCGGAGGAATCCGACAGCAGGCGGTCCTCGAGCAAATTCGGCAAAGCCAGCCGCAATTTGGCCTCCGACAGCTTCGGCGCGTCGATCGCGCTGACGAACACGTCGGCGCTGTCGAACACCAAATCGATGGCGGCTGCCTTCGGCAGCAGCGCGATCGGTGTCTCCCCGCTCTGCGGCGACGCACCGAGCGCCACGTAACTGACTACCGTCGAGGCAGCCAGCTTGCCGCCGGGCAGCAGCCGGTGGGGTGGCACGAAGACGAACAGTCGGGTGGCGGCACTCTCTTTCATAGCTCGCGCTGCCAGAGCACGGCGATCGGTTGTGAGGTTTGCGGCGGCCCGCGCTTGACCAGAGCTTCCATGCGGGTGACGGCGCGGTCAAGCTTCACTTGACCACGGACAAAAAAATAGCGTGAGGTAGTACTGATTTCCTGCGGTGAGAGATCGCTGCCTAGGTCGCCACGGCCAAAGCGAGCAAGCCGGTTGCGCAGGTCGCCGAAGTCACGGAAATAACCGACCCGCTCGCGGTCAGCGACCAGTGCGCGCGCATCAGCCAGCTGCATCTGCGGGATGCGAGCGGCGATTGTCTCAGCGGCTGCGGTGTTTACGTTCAGCGGCGTGCGCTCGTCGAGTACGGCGACGTACGGCGCCAGCTTGGCCGCCGCCGCCGGATCCAGCCCCTCGATGCCGAACAGGTCCTGCGGCAGCACCAGGGCGATCGGTGGCGCCTTCGGATCGGTGGCGCGCGGCCGCTCGCCGCTGCCAGCTGCGGGCACCAGTGCTTGCTGCATGCGCAGCGCGATCAAATCGGCGGCTTGCTCCGGCACCCCCAGCAGCGCGGCCAGACGCCGCAGCGCTTGCAGCTCACGCGTATCGGGCGCGCCGTCGGGGCCGATCAGATTGCGCAGGTTAAAACGCGCCTGCGCGTCTTCAATGCTGCCCGCCAACGAGGCCTGTGCAGCCAGCGCGGAGGTCTCGCCGAGCTGGTCAAGCCGCGTCTCCGCCAATGGCTGCGCCCACGGCTCGGTCAACGCATCGAAGTTTGAGCGCGCCGCATCGTCGCGCAAAATCGCGCGCGCCCAGTCAAGCGCGCCGCGCAGCAGCAGCCGGCTCTGCGATGCTACCTGCTGGTTCTCGATCGTGCGCAGCAACACGAACTGTGTCCAAAACAAGCTCGTCACGACGGTCGTCGCCAGCGCGGCAACAAAGAGCGCCATTAAAACAGCCGCCCCCCGTTGCGTCGGTGCCTGGCGCATGTCAGCCTACCAGCAGCACGCGGCGGAACGCCTTGCCGTCGCTGCGCACAATCGTTACCTCGACGCCGGGCGGCGCGGGCCAGCTGCCCGCTGTAGGCGGCGCAGGCGCTGCGTTCGGATCCAGCGGGTCGTGCCAGCCCATACCATCGCGCCACAACCGGACGCGCAGAGACTGCACGTTCGCGAGCAGCCGCACGCGGGTCAGGTCTTCGGGGCCCAGCGTGCCGCGCGCGCGCAGCGCAGCGCTGGCGCTGCGCACCAGCACGCCTTCCTCGACCCGGTAACCAATGACCTGTATGGCGGTCGCGCCGTCGGGAGTATCCGGCGCGCTACGAACAATTGTGAGCGCGGGGGCGCCACCGATCGCGGCCACGGCCACCGAAGGACCGTCGGTGGCAAATAGTTGCGGATTGACCGCGCGGGCCAGGTCTCGCTCCAGCTGTCCAAAAGCCGTCAGCAGAGCGCGCACGTCCTCGGCTTCTGGCGCCAGCCGCGCACGCGTAGCCGTCAGTGACTCTAGCCCGCGCCAAGCGATCAGCGACACCATCGCCAGCACGCTAATGGCGACGAGTAGCTCCAGCAGCGTAAAGCCGCGGCAAGTCCTTGCTTTCATGGTTGGGTTGGCAACACCGTCATCATCTCCGCCAGCCGGCGCCGCGTGCCGTCGCGTTCGATGAACACCTGTAATTCCACTCGACGGAAGAACGGATTGGGCGTCGATTTGACGGTTTGTTCGCAAATAAATACCCAGCCCCCCTGCTCACACTCGCTGTTGGCCTGACCGAGCTCCAGCCGTTGCCGGGCTAGCCGCAACTCAAGCAGACGATTCTCGGCCGTCAGGGTCGCCAGCAGCTTCAGCCGCGCATCTTCGGCGGCATGGGTCAGAGCCATCGCGCCCCGCATCGCCGCAGCCAACGCCACGCCGATGATGACCAGCGCAACGAGCACCTCCAGCAGCGTGAAGCCGCCGTGGCGATCACGGGTTGGCCAATGTGCCCCGGCCCGTTTCATCGAATTCGATTGCCACTTGGGCAAGATCATTGGCTAGCTCCAGGCGGAAGCGCGGCTGCACCCACTCGCGTGCCAGCGGGACGCGCGCGGGCGGAGCCCCCGGCCCAAGCACCACCTGAACCGGTTGGCGGGCACCGGGCTCGATCACCGCCAGGCGGGTCAGCGGTCGCTCCCACTGCCGTTCGCGCAACAGATCGTCGCCGCTTAGCAACTGGCGCCCGCCGCCGACCTCGGTGACGAAACGGTAGCCGCGCGTGTCGGCTTCCCACACGATAGGCTGTTGCCGAATGCGTGCCTCATCGGCAGCCAGCGCGAACAGCTCGCCGACGCGACGGGCCTCGCGTGCCAAGCTCTGGTGCGGATCGGGCGAAACGCTGATCGTGACGATCGACAGCAGGATGCCGGCCAGCACCAGGACGACCAGCAGTTCAAGCAGCGTAAAGCCGCGCGCGGCCTGCGCGTCACCCATGAGGCTGCACGGGCTGCCGCGCGCCGCGCTACAGCATCCAAGAGCCGATGTCGGCGTCGACACCCTCGCCGCCTGGCTGACCATCGCGCCCGAGACTGAAGACGTCGATCTCTCCGCGCAGGCCCGGATTCAGGTACTGGTATTCCTTGCCCCACGGATCTTTGGGCAGCGTACTGCGCTCCAAGTAGCCGCCCTGCTTCCAATTGCTTGGAATCGGCTCCAGCGTCGGTTTCTCGATCAGTGCGCGCAGTCCCTGTTCGGTCGTCGGATAGCGGCCATTGTCGAGCCGATAGAGCTTTAACGCCTGCATGATCGAGGCAATATCCTGCTTGGCGGCGGCGATACGGGCGTCATCCGTGCGCCCTACCACGCGCGGCACGATCAGGGCTGCCAAAATGCCGAGGATCGTGATCACCACCATGATCTCGATCAGCGTGAAACCGCGCATGGGGCGGTTCAGAGTTAGAAAATAGGCAGCGGTTCGGTTCACGGTAGCACGTCCAGACGGCAGCGGCGCGCGGCAGCAAGAATGGCGGCGGCGGATATGGCCAATCGCGCCGCGCACCGATGAAATAATCGTCCCGAATAAGCCTCCTTCATAATATCCAACGGACCGCATCGACGGATTGCTTGCGCATGCTAGGTCGGCGCGGGCGCCTGAAGCGGTATCAGGTTGTAATCCAATTGCATGATGCGCTCGAAAGCGATCCCGCGCCGATGAAGCGGCCAGTTGCGGTACTTGGACATCTCGGGGCCCTGGCCCTAGTCGTCGCGATCGCTACGTATTGGGCAATCAAGATTTTCACGCCGCCGCCGATGCCCGCACCGCCGCCAGTTGCGGCACCGCCGCCGCGTGAGCCCGATCCGGTCTTAGCGGCACGTATGTTTGGCCTCGTTCAACTGGCGCAGACGCCGCTGACGGGCAATATACAGCTGGCCGGCGTGTTTGCGGCCGGTGCGGATTCTTCTGCGATTTTGATCATTGACGGCAAGCCAGCGCGCGTCTTCTTGCTCGGGCAAGAGGTGGTTCCTGGTATGACGCTCGAAGCAGTGCGCGCCGACGGCGTGACGCTGGCAGGTGTCTCGGGCCGTCAGGAGCTGCGCCTGCCGCCGCGGCCGGCGGCCAGTGTCGAGCACACAGCGCCGCCGCCCGCGTTCACGCGGGAGGGCAACACGCTGACGGCGCCGGCTGCGCCGGCTGTGGCGCAGCCGGGGCCAGGCGCAGCAGCTGCGTTTTTGCCGCCTGCTGTGCCGCAGGGGATGCCGTCGGCGGTGGCTTCGCCAGCGCGGAAGTTGCTACGCGGCGCATCGCCGGAGGGTGCTCCGGATGCCACCGGTAATCCGAGCGCGCAATGATGCCGCGTACACCCTTGTGGGCGCTGCAACAGCCCTCACTTCGGGTTCGATGAGCAATTCAAGGCGCCAAATCACGCCGGGGGAGCGCACGTGGCGTGCTGTCTTTTTTCTGGCCAGTGCAGCAATGGCCGCTTTTGCGCTGCTGGACCTGGAAGCCGGACGCTGGGCCGGTGCGCTCGGGGATCTTGGGGTGACCCTGCTGTTGTTGTCGTTGCTACCTCAGTTCCCGCTTGTCCGAGCGATTGTGGCCGCCACTGAGAAGCCGCGTTCTCGCGAGGAAATGGTACGCCAGGTCGAACGTGCGCGGCCGCGCGTGCCATGGGCAGAGCACGCCGGTGCCGGGGGCTGGGTGCTACTGGGCGCGTCGATTTTGCTGCGCTTGCTGGGCTTTGAGTAACAACGGCCGCTGGGTTCGGTGCTGATGCCAATGCCTGTTACCGCGGTCGATGAGGCGTTGCCAGGCTCCGGCTCGTTTGACAAGAACTTGCGCGGCCAACATAATCAGCGGTTCCCTGCGGAGGGGTGCCCGAGCGGTTAAAGGGGGCAGACTGTAAATCTGTTGGCTTACGCCTACGTTGGTTCGAATCCAACCCCCTCCACCACTGAAATAAATTGGGCCGACCACCGGAGGCATGCAGCGTTTGGTGTTAAAGCGGCCTGGTCAGTTGCGCGGCGGGCAGAATAGCGGAATGCAAAGGTTACGCGGGCGGGTGTAGCTCAATGGTAGAGCAGAAGCCTTCCAAGCTTACGACGAGGGTTCGATTCCCTTCACCCGCTCCATCTGAATAAACCACACCGTAGGAACGACGAAATGCCCATGTGGCTCAGTGGTAGAGCACTCCCTTGGTAAGGGAGAGGTCGCGCGTTCGATCCGCGCCATGGGCACCAGAATTTGAAGAACTGAAGAACGGCAAGCGGGAGTCATTGCGATGGCCAAGGGCAAGTTTGAGCGTACGAAGCCGCATGTGAATGTTGGGACGATTGGGCATGTGGATCATGGGAAGACGACGCTGACGGCGGCGTTGACGCATGTGTTAGCGGCGCGGTATGGGGGTGAGGCGAAGAATTAC
>JANWXE010000099.1 GCA_025055385.1 Burkholderiaceae bacterium
GTTGGTCAGGCGGGTCAGCCGCTCGTCCAGAAGCTCGTCGAGCAGGATCGGGTGCCGGATCAAGTAGTCGGTGGCCCAGCGGCTCGCCGCCAGCAGCCGCAGCACCGCTGCGGTGGCGCGCGGATACTGCGCCAGCAGCGCAAGGTAGGTCGAGCGGCGCGCGATGACCTCCAGCAGTCGCAGCAAGCGCGCCAGCAGCTCGTCGGGCGACAGCGCCGGCACGGCCGCGCGCGCAGCCTGCGCGACCGCTTCATAGACGCCGGCCAACAGCGCCCCGATGCCGCTGCGCGCGCGCTCGCTTTCGGCCACGCGCCGGCTCGCCAGCAACGACTCGACCCGCGCAGCACTGGTGGCCGGCTCGGCATAGCCAAGCTGCGCCAGCCGCTGCACGAGCGCCTCGCCCTCCAGTTGCGTCTGCACGGCCTCGCCCGTTGCCGGCGCGGCCAAAAACACCGCATCGAACGTGGCGGCAACGAATTCGCGCGTCTGTTCCCATTGCCGCAGCAGCGCCTGCGCATCCGGCAGCCGCAGCAGCCTCGCAATCCGCGCGCGTTCTGCCTCGTCGGCCGGCAGCAGGTGCGTCTGCGCGTCGTCCACGTATTGCAGCGCGTGCTCCAGGCGTCGCAGGAATTCGTAGGCAGCGGCAAGCTGTTCGCAGGTCGCCGCGGGCAGCAGGCCAAGCTGCGCGAGCGTCGCCAGCGTCGGCAGCGTGGCCCGCTCGCGCAGGCGCGGCTCGCGTCCGCCGCGGATGATCTGAAAGGTCTGGGCGACGAACTCGATCTCGCGGATGCCACCGCGGCCGAGCTTAATGTTGTCCTCGTGATTGGCGTGCCCGCCGGCGCGGCGCGCGCTCTTCTTGCCGGTCTCGGCGCGAATGCGGGCGTGCAGTTCGCGTTGTGCGGCAATTGCGCCGTAGTCCAGATACTTGCGGAAAACAAACGGCCGGACGATATCCTGCAGCGCCCTGACCTGGGCGGCGAACTGCGCCTCATCGGCGAACACCGGCGCCGCGATCACGCGGCCCTTTAGCCAGGCGAAGCGCTCCCACTCGCGCCCCTGCCGGATCAGATACTCCTCCAGCATCGCGTTGGAGATCGCAAGCGGCCCAGCGTCGCCGTCGGGGCGCAGCCGCATGTCGACGCGGAAGACGAAACCGTCGGCGGTCGGCTCCGACAGCAGCGCAATGAGCCTCCGGCCAAGCCGCTCGAAGAACTCCTGGTTCGACAGCGTGCGAGTTGCACCCGCAAAAGGGGCCCGTGCCTGCGTCTGCCCCGCCTCGTCGTAGACGAACACCAGATCCAGGTCCGAGGAGACATTCAGCTCGCCGCCGCCGGCCTTGCCCATCGCGACCACCAGCAGGTCCTGCGGCACCCCTGCAGCCGACATCGGCACGCCGAAGGTTTCGGCCATCTCGTGCGCTAGCGCCGCCAAACCGCGCTGCACCGCAAGCTGCGCCAGCGCGGTCATTGCGCCGGTAACCTCTGACAACGGCGCCAGCCCCGCCACGTCGCGCACCGCGGTGCCAAGCAGCACCGCGCGCCGCAGCCGGCGCAGCGCGACCGCCAGCGCCGTTGGGCCGGGCGGCGCGCCCGCCAGCCGTCGCTGCAGTTCGCCTTCTTGTCGCGCGGCGTCCCACGGTGCCGCCGCCAGCGCGGTCAGGTGCGCAAGGCGCTGCGGCTCGCCGGCGTCGGCACCGAGCTCCGCGGCCACAGCCCGCGCAACGAAACGTGAGTCGGCAAGCAAGCGCCGCGCCGCATCCTCAAGCCGCGCGTCGTCAGCGGTCATCACCACCGTGCGCTCCGTGTTAGCCTGTCAAAAACCCTTTGGGCAGCGCCACAAACCGCTCCGATGCGACGCGGGCAGTCTGGCGCCCCTCCTTGGCAGGAGCAAGAAGCCAGCACACACTGCCGGCAGGCGTGGCCGATTCTAAGTAGCCGCTTTGCCGGTCCTCCGATTGCACACTGGTTTCGTTTGCCGATCGTGGACGCTGACGACCGCAATCTGAAGCATGACACGCCGAGCGTGCCGCCAGCGCGGGCCCGCTCGCTCGCCCGGCGCTGTGCGGCGGTCTGCGTCGGCGCGCTGCGCGCGCTCGGGGCGGTGGCCGTCGCCCTTTATCTGGCGTTCGGGGCGTTTTACTTAGCAACGCGCTACTGGTTGATGCCGCGCATCGATCAGTGGCGGCCACAGCTGGAGGCCGTGGCTACTGCGACCTTAGGCGTGCCTGTGCGGATTGCCCGCATCGACAGCGAGTGGCGCGGCATTCACCCGCATCTGCGGCTGACCGATGTCCGGCTGTACGACGCCGGCGGTGCGGTTGTCCTTGCGTTGCCATTGGCGGAGGCGACCGTGTCGTGGACCAGCCTCGTCCTGCTGGAGCCACGTTTCGAGCGGCTGGCAGTCTACGCACCGGAACTGGAAATCCGCCGCCTGGCGGAAGGCCGCTTCGAGGTCGCTGGCATCACCGTCGACCTGAATGCCCCGCGCGGCGACGGCCGCCTGCTCGACTGGCTGCTGGCGCAGCAGCGCGTCGCGATCCGAGACCTGCGGCTGCGCTACGTCGATCTGCGCGCCGGGACTGCAGCGCAAACCTTGCTGCTAGAGGAGGGCGACCTGGAATACCGGCGCGGGCTGCTGCTGCACCGCCTGGCGCTGCGCGGGCGTCCGCCCGCCGAGCTAGCGGCGGCGCTTGACCTGCGCCTGGAATTCCGCCCGCCGCCGCTGGCGCGGCTGGGCGATGTATCGCGCTGGAGCGGCCGCGTGTTCGTGCAGACCGAATATGCCGATGTGGCGCAACTGGCGACGCTCGCCGGCACCCGCCTGCCGTTTACGCTCGACCGCGCGCAGGGAGCGCTGCGCGCGTGGATCGACTTCGACCGCCTGCGCAGCGTGCAGCTGCTAGCTGACGTCGCCGCCGCCGACGTTAGCCTGAGGTTGGCCGCTGATTTTCCGCCGCTGGCGCTCGCACATGTGCGTGGCCGCATTGCGCAGCGGCAGCTTGACAGCGGCTGGGACGGCGGACAGGAACTGACGCTTTCGGAGTTAACGGTTCAGACCACCGATGGTCCCGCGATGGGACCGATGAACCTGCGCCTGCGGTGGGCGGCGCAGCGCGGCGAACTGCAAGCCGATCGCCTGCAGCTGGACGCGCTGGTACAGCTTGCCCATCATCTGCCGCTGCCGCCGAGCGTTCGTGGGGAACTGAATCGGCGCGCGCCGCGCGGCGAGCTGACGGCACTGCGGGCCAACTGGCAGGCAGGCGCCTCCTATCGGTATGCGCTGCGCACGCGCTTTACTGGGCTGTCCCTGCGGGCCGTTCAGGCACAGCCGCAAACAACCGCTGACGGCCTACCGCAGCCGGGGGTGCCCGGCTTCGAAAACCTGACCGGATCACTGACGCTCACCGAAGCGGGCGGCCAGGTGCAGATCGACGCCGCCCACAGCGCGCTCGAATTTCCGGGCGTCTTTGCCGTACCACGCATCGCCGCGCGCGAGTTGAAGCTCGTCGCCGATTGGTCGCTTGCACCGCAGCTTGAACTGCGTTTTCAGTCCATCTTCTTGCGCAATGACGACCTCGAATTAACCGCCAACGGTTCATGGCGAGAAGCCGCGCGCGGCCCCGGCGTGGTCGACCTCACCGGGCGCATTGCGCGCCTGCGCGCGGCGGCTGCACATCGCTACGCCCCGCTGGTGCTAAACGCCGACGTGCGCGCTTGGCTGGCGGCAGCGTTTTCCGCCGGCGAGGCCGTCGATGGCAGTTTCCGCTTGCGCGGCGATCTGTACGAGTTTCCCTTCGCCAGCGGGGACGGCGATTTTCGCGTCCAGGCCCGGCTGCGCGACGTCACGCTCGAGTACCTGTCGGGCTGGCCGGCGGCGCGGGACGTCGCCGGCGATTTACGCGTTGAACGGGCGCGCATGCAGTTCAGCGGCCGCCAGGTGCGTGTCTTTGACACGCACGTCATGGGGTTGGAACTGCGCATCGACGATCTGCAAAAGGACGCCCGGCTCACCCTCACGTTGCGCGGCGACGGCCCGGCGGCCGACGTCGTGCGCTACCTTAACGAGGCGCCGCTTGGCCGCATGCTCGATGGCCTCTTCGGACGCGCCGCCGCCAGTGGCCGCGCCTCCCTGGAGCTGGCGCTGGCCGTGCCGCTTAACGACGCGCGCGAGACGCGCGCCAACGGTACGGTAACCTTCCACAGCGCCGACGTCGCGCTGCGCCCTGAATGGCCCCCGTTGACGCGTGCCAGCGGCCGAATTGAGTTTTCCGAGCGGGGATTGCGCCTGCTTGGCGTCAGCGCTGCCTTTCTGGGGGGGCAAGTTTCCGTCGAGGGCGGCATGCGGTCCGACGGCGCAATCGCCCTGTCTTTGAATGGCACCGCCACGGCCGCTGGCATTCGCCAGCTATTAGGTGACGAGGGCAATCTGCTCGCGCACGCGCAGGGGCTTGCGCGTTATACCGCAACCGTGCTGTTGCGCGACGGTCGCCCAGACATCCGCGTCGAGTCAGATCTGGTGGGCTGGTCGCTCGCGTTGCCCGAGCCGCTTGCCAAGAGCGCTCACGCGTCGCTGCCGCTTCGCGTTGCGATCGTCCCCGAGGCGGGGTCCGGAGACCGCGTGCGCGCCAGCCTCGGCAATGTGTTGGCGCTCGAACTGCAGCGGCGCGACGCTGGTAACCGGGCGCACGTAGAACGGGGCCTGGTGCACGTCGGTGCTGCCGCTGCGTTGGCCGGTGAACTGCCTGAGCGCGGCATTCGGTTAACCGTGGACCTGCCGTTTCTGAACGCGGATCGTTGGCTGGCCGTGCTCGGCAGCGGCTCGGGCAGCGTGCGCGGACAGCTCGCGCCTGACCTCGTCGCCGCCCGCATCGGCGAGCTCATGTATGGGGGCCGTCCCATCACGAACTTGGTAATCGGGGCCACGCGCAGCCGCGACGGCGCCGACACGGTCTGGCTTGCCAACGCCGTGTCGGATCATGCCACCGGCTCGTTCAGCTGGCGGATGCCGCGCGGCGACAGCCCCGGGCACATCAGCGCACGCCTTGCGCGCCTGGTCATTGCGGAGCCAAACCGCGACGCGATCGTCGACGTACTCGACGCGCCGGCGCGCGATTTTCCAGCGCTCGATGTGGTGGTAGACCACTTCGAAGTTGGCTCACGGCAGCTTGGCCGGCTGGAGCTGGTTGCGCAGAATGTCGGCACAGGCGAGACGTCGGTCTGGCAGCTGCAGCGGTTGGAAATCACCAATGCGGATGGCCGCATGAGCGCCACCGGACGCTGGGCGCGCGAGCCCGGCAGCAGCGCGCGCACGATGGCGCTCGATCTAGCCTTGCAGTTTAGCGATGCCGGACGGCTGCTGACGCGCCTGGGCATTGCCGAGGCTGTGCGCGGCGGCGCCGGTACCCTAGCGGGCCAAGTGCACTGGCGCGGCACGCCGCTGGCAATTGACTACACTACCCTAAGCGGTCATTTGACGCTGTCGGTGCAAAAAGGGCAGTTTTTGAAGGCTGACGCCGGCGCGGCGCGCTTGCTTGGCGTGCTGTCGCTGCAAGCCCTGCCGCGCCGCCTAGCGCTCGATTTCCGCGACGTCTTCTCCGAGGGCTTCGCCTTCGATACGATTAGCGCGAGCGCTGACATCGCTGGCGGCGTGCTGTCCACGCGCGACTTTCGCATGCGGGGCGCCCAAGCCACAGTGCTGCTGGAAGGCAGCGCTGACCTGCGCGCGGAAACCCAGAACCTACATGTGCTAGTGCTGCCGGCGGTCGACTTGGCCTCCGCTTCGCTCGTGTATGCTCTGCTCGCGAACCCGGCCATTGGTCTAGGTACTTTTCTCGCACAGCTGCTGCTGCGAGACCCGCTGGCGAAGGCTTTCTCCTTCGAATACGAGATCACCGGTACCTGGCAAGATCCGCAGGTCAGGCGCCGCGAGCGCGCAGCCGCCGGCACCGGCGAGGTCAGTCCCGACACCCGATGAGCTTGCCCTTTTTTCGCGTTGCTGCCATCCAGATGGTTTCCCGCGCGCAGGTCGAAGCCAATTTGCGCGACGCCGAGGTGCTGATCGAGGAGGCCGCGCGCTGCGGGGCCCGCCTGGTCGTGCTGCCCGAGTACTTCTGTCTGATGGGGCGGCAGGACACCGATAAGCTGGCGGTGCGCGAGCGCGACGGTGCCGGGCCGATTCAGGAGTTTCTGGCAGCGACCGCCTCGCGTCATCGTATCTGGCTCGTCGGCGGCACCGTGCCGCTCGAAGCCGCGCAGCCGGACCGGGTGATGAACAGCGTGCTGGTGTACGACCCGCAGGGGCGCCGCATCGCGCGCTACGACAAGATCCATCTGTTTGCCTTCGCGCGCGGCGCGGAGTCTTATGACGAGGCGCGCACGATCGCGCCGGGCCGCCAGGTCGTTGCCTTCACGATAGAGCCGCCGGGTGCCGCGCCGCTACGCATCGGGCTGTCCGTCTGTTATGACCTGCGTTTTCCGGAGCTATACCGAGCGTTAGGTCCGGTTGACTTGATCCTGGTGCCGGCGGCCTTCACCGCCACGACCGGGCGCGCCCACTGGGAAGTGCTGTTACGTGCGCGGGCGATCGAGAACCTCTGTTACGTGCTGGCCGCCGCGCAGGGCGGCCGCCACGAAAACGGTCGCAGTACGTTCGGCCACTCGATGTTGATCGATCCATGGGGCCAAGTGAAGGCCATGCGCAGCGACGGCGTCGGCGTTGTGCTCGGCGATATTGACCCCAACTTGATTGCGCGCACACGCGCCGAGCTGCCGGCGCTGCAGCACCGTGTCATCGTGTAAGGAGTGCCCATGAAACCGAGTGATTCAGCCCTTGAGCGCCTGGCGATCGCGCGCGCGCTGCTGCTTGAACCATACGATTTGGACGAGCGCAGCCTCGCCACCGCGCTAACTGAGATTTTTGCGCACCGCGCGGATTTCGCCGATCTGTACTTCCAGTACACGCGCAGCGAATCGTTCTCGCTCGAAGAAGGCATTGTCAAAAGCGGCAGCTTTAGCATCGAACAAGGTTTCGGCGTGCGCGCAGTAATCGGCGACAAGACTGCGTTTTCCTACTCCGATGACATTTCCCCGCATACGTTGCGCGAGGCCGCGCGCACCGTGCGCGCCATCGCGCGTGCCGGCGGCGGCACCGCCCGCACCGAGGCGCCACTGCTGGCGCGCTCGGCGAAGCCGCTTTACCCTGCGACAGATCCGGTGGCTTCCCTGGACACAGCCGCCAAAGTGCGGCTGCTAGAGCGCATCGAAACGCTGTGCCGCGCGCGCGATCCGCGCGTGCGGCAGGTGATGGCAAGCCTAAGCTCCGAGTACGACGTCGTGCTGGTGGCCCGCGCTGATCGCCGCGGCGACGGCGTGCTTGCCGCCGACGTGCGGCCGCTGGTGCGGCTGTCGGTGACGGTAATCGCCGAGGAGGGCGGGCGGCGCGAGCAGGGTTTCGGCGGCGGCGGCGCTCGCTGTGGATTGGACTTCTTCGACGAGGCGCGGCTGCAGGAATATGCGCGTACGGCCGTTGACATGGCCTTAACGAACCTGTCGGCGCGCCCAGCGCCGGCCGGCGTCATGACCGTTGTGCTCGGACCCGGCTGGCCCGGCATCTTGCTGCACGAAGCAGTGGGTCACGGCCTGGAGGGTGATTTCAATCGCAAAGGCTCGAGCGCCTTCTCCGGCCGCATCGGACACCGCGTCGCCGCCCCGGGCGTCACTGTGATCGACGATGGCACCCTGCCGCAGCGGCGGGGGTCGCTGTCAATTGACGACGAGGGCAACCCGACCCAGCGTACGGTGCTGATTGAAGACGGGATTCTCAACGGTTACCTGCAGGACATGCTGAACGCACGCCTGATGAAAGTTCCGGTCACGGGCAACGGCCGCCGCGAGTCCTTCGCCGCCCTGCCGATGCCGCGCATGACCAATACCTACATGCTGGGCGGCCGCTATGATCCGCAGGAGATTGTGCGGTCGGTAAAAAAAGGCATCTATGCCTCCAACTTCGGGGGCGGTCAAGTCGACATCACGAACGGCAAATTCGTCTTCAGCATGGCCGAGGCGTATTTAATCGAAGAGGGTCGGCTGACTGCGCCAGTGAAAGGCGCCACGCTGATCGGCAATGGGCCCGATGCGCTGACGCGCGTGACGATGATCGGCAACGATCTGCAGCTGGACCCCGGCATCGGCACCTGTGGTAAAGACGGCCAGAGCGTGCCGGTCGGCGTTGGCCAACCGACGCTGCGCATCGAAGGTCTGACCGTGGGGGGCACCGCCCGCGTCTGACACCGCGGTCAGCACGCTGCCGCCAGGCGTAGTACGCTGCGCATCATGGGACGCCGCCACGCGAACACCCTACGAACCGTCTTCCACGACCCGCCCAGCGGCAATTTGCACTGGCGTGAAGTGGAGTCGCTGTTGCGCCACCTGGGCGCCGACATCGAGTCGGTGGTCGGCGCCCGCGTACGGGTGCGTCTAAATGGGGTCGAAGAGGTATTGCATCGACCCCATCACAGCAATGTGCTGGACATCAGTGCGATCAAGCACCTGCGTGAATTCCTCGCGCGCGCGGGCATGACGCCAGCCGCGTATGAGGCGGCGAATCGCTGACGCTGCAGCCCGCTTGATTCAGAAGCTGATTTCAAACCAGACGCCGCGGAATCGAAATACGGCGCTTTTTAAGCCGATTCGCTCTAACGTCAGTTCGGGCGCGATCTGCTCGCCCTCTCGATAAAGCTGTCCGTCTAGGACCAGGGACCGATGAGCCGGGTTGGTTGAGTACATCGAGCCGCCCACGGCCAGCGTCGGCAGCTGGCTGCGCAGCGACTCTGGCAACTGCTCACGCGTGAGGATGCGAGCCGGCTTGTCCGTGCCTTCTTTTATCGCGCCGGACCGTTCGACTGCCGGCACCGGTGCGGGCGGCGCCGCCACCCGCGACAGCTCGACCGGTTGCGCCGCCGGCAGGACCGTCGTTGCCGTTGAAACCGACGCCGGCTCTACTGCAACCCCTTGTGGCTGGGCAGGCCGCGGTCGAAGCGCCACCGTCGCCGCCAACGCCGCAATCAGCCCAACTGCAAGCCCGACACCAATCCAGGGCCAACGGCGGTAAGGCGCTGGCGGCGCAGGCGATGGGACCTCGGCAGCAAGCGATAGCGTGTGCAGGCCGGGTACAGACCCGCGCTCACGCTCGGCATCTGCCCGGCGCAACGCATCTAGGATGTAAGACATCAGGGCCCTAATCGCGGCTCGTTGACGCCCGCGGCTCGGTTCAGCGCCATCAGCGTGACCGGCCCAACCACGCCGTCAGCTGGCAAACCCTGCGCGAGCTGGAAGCTGTAAATGCGCGCCCGCAAAGCGACCGCCGGCACACGCTGCGACTCCCCTCGCAGCGCCGCCAGCTGGGTCGCCACCCACTCCGCCAAAGGCCCGCTGTTTGCCGCTGCTGTCGGAGAATAACCAGGCGGCGTGCGCCACAGTGTTGCGAATTCGCCACGCCAGTAATCAGCCAGCGAATGAAGCGAAACCGTCATCGTGCGGCCGCCAGCGCGTAGCGTCGCCTCATCTCGCGACAACGCGGTCAATAGCGCATACACGGTGCGGCCGTTGCCGTCGCGCAACGTCACAATTCCGGGTCGATCAAGCTGACGGATCAGGGCCAGCGTAGCACTGGGCGTGCGGTAGCATTGAAGTTCATGCCGGTGGGCGAACTGACAGGGATCAGCCTCCGTTGCCGGCATATTCCAAAGGCTTGACAGCTCCCGCCACGCTGCACGCTCGTTACCAATCAGCCCGTCGAAAGCCAAGGCGAGATTTACAGCCGCTGGTGCCTCAACGGGCTGCGGCGCAACAGGCGGTTGCGTCGACAGCGCCACCGGGGCGGCTGGCGGCGCCAATGCGTCAACGATCGGTGCGGGTGGAGGCGCCGCCGCGCCGCCGCGTGCCCCCAAGCTGCCTGCTAGGAGCACAATGCCCCCAACCGCCGCGGCCCCTGCCATGCCAACGACCGCCAGCTTGGGCCAGCGGGTCCGGCGCGGCCGAGGTGCGGCGGATTCAAACACCTCCCGCGCAGCCTGATCCACGATTGCCGCATCGACGATGCTACGGCCCGTAGCATAAGCGCCCAGCAACGCGCGATCCGCCACCAGGTTAATGCGCCGGGGAATCCCGCGTGCATGGTGCTGGATACGCCGCAGCGCGCTTGCATCAAAGGGGAAGCCGCGCGTTAACCCAGCCACCGCCAGCCGATGCCGAATGTAGCGCTCCACCTCAGCCTCGGCCAGTGGGCCTAGGTGGTAGCGTGCCACCACCCGCTGCGCCAGCTGCGCAAGCTGCGGCCGCGCCAACATCTCTTTTAACTCGGGTTGGCCGATCAACACGATCTGCAGCAGCTTGCGCTCATTTGTCTCCAGGTTGGTCAGTAGGCGCAGCTGCTCGAGGACTTCCGCCGACAGGTTCTGTGCCTCATCGATGATCAGGACGTTGTTCTGGCCAACCGCATGCGTGCGCAGCAGAAACTCATTGAGGGCGTCGACGTATTCTTTGACGCCGCCGCTTGCGCCGTGGCGCGGCACAGGGATGCGAAACTCTTCGCAAATGGTGCGCAGCAGCTCCTCGACGGTCAGTTTCGGATTAAAGATGTAGGCCACGTTGCAGCGGCGCGGGATCTGTTCTAATAAACAGCGACAGACCGTCGTTTTGCCGGTGCCGATTTCACCGGTCAGCACGACAAAGCCGCCATCACTGTTACGCACGCCATACATCAGATGCGCGAGCGCTTCGCGATGCCGCTCGCTTAAGTACAGGTAGCGCGGATCCGGCGCGATCGAAAACGGCGGCTGCTGCAGACCAAAATGGCGCACGTACATAGAGAAAAGCATACTGCGCAGCCGGCAGCCCTCTGCGCCGGCAACCCCAGCGCAACCTCATGCAGACGGCCTATTGGCAAACGGGGCCGCACGCGTTCCAATAATGGCTATCGTGCGTTGAGGCCAGGCAACAATGCAAGCCGTGCGAGATACCGCTGCTCGTCTATGCATTTGCGCCTACGCTTTGACGGCCGGTGCAGCGGGCGCAGAGGAGGCCGCCCCATCACCACCCGCAGCGCTCGCAGCTGTGGCGGCGCCGCGGTACGCGCTGGTTGACCCGCTGCCAGCTACCGTTGGCACGCTGCGCTGGGGGCCGGTGCTCGCTGCCCGCTGGGAACTTGCCGCGGGGCTCTTGCCGCGGCATGAACTGCGGCTAAGTGGTTTCGCCGCGCGCGAACCCGCCGCTGCGACTGAATTCGGCGCTGTATTGCGGGCCACCTACCGCTACGCCTTTTTCGAACAGCATGACTGGTCGTGGAAGCTTGGCCTGACCGCGCGGCGAGTAGACGGTCCCGACATCAGCCGCTTCCGGCTCGGCGGCCGGCCCCAGCTGCACCTAGCCAGTCAGGTGCGCTTTTCTTCCCAGTGGCAGCTTGACCTAGACGCCGATGGTCAATGGCCGACGCGTGGACGCTTGCTTGACATCGGCGTGCGGGTCAGTTACCTGCTTGGACGCTCCTTCGCTCTCTATGGGAGTTACCGGCAGACGGAGTCTGCGGTTGATGCTGAGGAGTTAACAGCCGCAGCCGGCTATGGAGCCACATTTGGGCTGCGTTACCGTTTTTAGGCGGAACCTAGGCTTGCGACAGCCCGCCGAAGTCGGATAAAGTTCATCTGAGGGCTTCGCCATGACATTCTTTGCGCGCTTTTACTTTTACGGCTTTTTCCGGCCTCCGGCGGAGAGAGTCGAGCGGCGCGCGTAAACAAACCCCCGAACGAATCTCAACCGCCAGGCCAAAACCCTGGCGGTTTTTTTTGGGGGGCGCCAGGGCATGGCCAACCAAAGGAAGGAAATATGGACGGAGTGCCGCGCATGCGTTACATGACCGACGATCTGCGGATCAAGGAAATAAAGGAGCTTGCCCCGCCGGCGCATTTAATCCGCGAATTTCCGTGCACCGACACCGCCTCACGCACGGTCTACGAGGCGCGCAACGCCATCCATCGCATCCTGCACGGCATGGACGACCGGATAATCGTCGTCATCGGCCCCTGCTCGATCCATGACCCGAAAGCCGCGCTGGAATACGCGCAGCGCTTGAAGGCGCAACGTGAGCGGCTGCTGGCGGACCTAGAGATCGTCATGCGCGTGTACTTTGAGAAGCCGCGCACGACAGTCGGATGGAAGGGACTGATCAACGACCCCGATCTGGACGGCAGTTTCCGTATCAACCACGGCCTGCGCATCGCGCGCCAGTTGCTAGTAGACATCAACGAACTGGGGCTGCCCGCTGGCTGTGAATACCTAGACATGATCACGCCGCAGTACATCGCCGATCTGGTCTCCTGGGGGGCCATTGGCGCGCGCACGACCGAAAGTCAGGTGCACCGCGAGCTGGCCAGTGGCCTGTCCTGCCCGGTCGGCTTCAAAAACGGCACGGACGGCAACGTGAGGATCGCCGCCGAGGCCATTCGCGCCGCGCAGCAGCCGCATCATTTTCTGTCCGTCACCAAGGGCGGGCATTCGGCCATCGTATCCACGAAAGGCAACGAGGACTGCCACATCATCCTACGCGGCGGCCGCACCCCGAACTTCGATGCAGCCAGTGTCGAGGCAGCCTGCCAGGAGCTGGCCCGCAATGGGCTGGCGCAGCGGTTGATGATTGACGCCAGCCACGCCAATAGCCAGAAAAAACACGAAAACCAAATCGCGGTCTGCGAGAATATCGCCCAGCAGCTAGAGGCCGGTGAGGCACGCATCATCGGTGTGATGATCGAAAGCCACCTGGTGGCGGGCCGGCAAGATTTAGTGCCCGGCAAGCCGCTGGTCTACGGGCAGTCGATCACGGATGCGTGTCTGGGCTGGGACGATAGCGTCAAGGTGCTTGAGCGCCTCGCAGCGGCCACCCGCGCCCGGCGCCTGCGCGCGGCCAATACCCCAGGCAAGTAGAAATCGTCTAAGTTTGGCTTTTCCCGCCGCGTCTAAGTTTGGGCTTTCCCGCCGGCTTTAACCGTCGCCGCCCTGCGTCTTGCGCGGCTGCCAGAGTACGTCAGCGCCGCCGGCGGCGCGGTTCAGCACGCGCGCCAGCACGAACAGCACGTCCGATAGGCGATTCAGATACTGGCGTGGGGCGACGTTGACCGCCTCTTGGGCGGCAAGCTCGACCACCGCCCGCTCGGCGCGCCGGCACACAGTGCGGCAGACGTGCGCGAGTGCCGCGGCGCGGCTGCCGCCCGGCAGGATGAATTCCGCCAGCCGTGGCAGATCGGCGTTGTAACGTGCCAGCAGCGCATCAAGGCGCGCAACCTGCTCGTCCTTGATCATCGAGTGGCCAGGAATGCACAGCTCGCCGCCCAGGTCGAACAGATCGTGCTGTATGTCAGCCAAGTCAGCGCGCACTGGCTCTGGCATCGGCTCGGTCAGCAGCAGACCGATAAATGAATTCAGCTCGTCGATTTCGCCCAGCGCGCGGATGCGCACGCTATCTTTGCGCGTGCGCGTGCCGTCGCCCAGCCCGGTGGTGCCGTCGTCGCCGGTGCGGGTAGCGATCGCAGTCAGTCTCTTGCCCATGGTTCGCGCGGCCTACAATGGTTGCGCTCTTGGCCTGCACCGCCTGCCAGAGCCGGTGAAACCCCGCGCGCCGAACCGGCACCATCCGGCCGGCGCCACGCTCTAAAAACAGGGACTGCATTATGAACGCGCCCGCCTCGTTGACCGCCCTACGCCGCCCGCTGCCCGAAGCCTTTGCGGAACGTCTGCGCGCCACATTCGGCGCCAAGGTGTCGTTCGCCGCCGCGGTGCGCGAACACCACGGCCGCGACGAATCCGCGTATGCACCGATTCCGCCCGACGCGGTACTGTTCGCCGAGTCCACCGATGACGTAGCCGCGCTGGTGCGCCTGGCCGGCGAGTACCGGGTGCCGGTGATCCCGTTTGGCGTCGGCTCCTCGCTCGAAGGCCATCTGCTAGCGGTGCAGGGCGGCGTGAGCGTCGATCTGTCGAAGATGAACCGCGTGCTCGCGGTCCACCCGGAGGATTTGACCGTCACCGTGCAACCGGGCGTCACCCGCAAGCAGCTAAACGAGGAGCTGAAATCCACCGGCTTTTTCTTTCCGATCGACCCGGGCGCGGATGCAACGATCGGCGGCATGACCGCCACGCGCGCCTCCGGCACCAACGCCGTGCGCTACGGCACGATGCGCGAGAACGTGCTGGCGCTGGAGGTAGTCACCGGCGAGGGCAAGGTGATCCGCACCGCGCGGCGCGCGAAGAAATCGAGCGCTGGATATGACCTGACGCGGCTGTTCGTCGGCTCCGAGGGGACGCTTGGGGTGATCACCGAGATCACGCTGCGCATTTATCCGCTGCCGGAGGCGATCTCGGCGGCGATCTGCTCGTTTCCAACGGTAGACGCCGCCGTGCGCACGACGATCGCGACCATTCAGCTTGGCGTGCCGATCGCGCGCTGCGAACTGCTGGACGCGCTGACGGTGAAGGCCGTCAATGCGCATGCAAAGCTTGCGCTGCCGCAGATGCCGCTGCTGCTGTTCGAGTTCCACGGCAGCGCAAGCAGCGTGCGCGAGCAGGCCGAGACCGTGCAGATGATCGCCAAAGAACACGGCGGCCGCGAATTCCAGTGGGCGACCACACCGGAGGAGCGCACGCGGCTATGGAGTGCGCGCCACAACGCCTATTTTTCTTGCTTGCAGCTTAAGCCCGGCTGCCGCTGCTCGACCACCGATGTGTGCGTGCCGATCTCGCGCCTGGCCGAGTGCATCGGCGAGACGATCAAGGACGTCGAGCAAAGCGGCCTGCTGGCGCCGATCCTCGGCCACGTCGGCGACGGCAATTTCCACTGCGCGATCCTGCTTGATCCGAACGACCCTCGCGAGGTCGAGGCGGCCGAAGCGCTGAACCGCCGTATCGTCGCGCGGGCACTGGCCGCCGACGGCACCTGCACCGGCGAGCACGGCATCGGCCTGCACAAGATGGATTTCCTGCCGCAGGAGCTCGGCGCCGATGCGATCGATCTGATGGCGCGCATCAAGCGCGCGTTCGATCCGCTCGACATCCTCAACCCGGGCAAGGTGCTGTACCTCTGATCCCCGCGCGCTGCGCCGCCGCGATGTAGGCGGCCAGATCCAGCAGGTCCTGGGCGTTGAGCACGCCGCGGAACTGCGCCTTGGCGTTGAGCGCGCCGGGCTGCGCGCCGTCGATCACCGCCTGCAGCCAGCGCGCAAGCTGCCGGACGTCATCGGTCTTCACGCCCCGATTGGAAAGCATCGCGCGCAGCGCCGCGACGTCGCTGTGGCAGGCGCGGCAGGCCGCTACCGGCGCACCGGTGGCCGCCGCCGTATCGCCGAACAGCCGCGCGCCGCGTGCAGCATCCTGTGCGCTGGCCACCGCGCCCACGGCCGTGAGCGCCAGCGCGATGACGGCGTGTCGCATCGTTCGCTCCTTTTGCCGTGCATTCTTGCCCGGCCGAGCCGCGACGCTTTGCGGCAGGACAAACCGCGTGCACGCCTGTGCTAGCGTTGCCGCGCCATGAATGTTCCCGCCGAGCTTAAGCCCGCGTCGCCGCCGGCCGACGGCCGCGGAGCGATCGACCCGCAGCGGCAGCGGCAGGTCGTGGCCGCCCTACGCGCGGCGCTGCCCGAGCACTGCCTGCTTTATCGCGAGGAGGACACGCGTCCGTACGAGTGCGATGCGCTGACGCTGTACCGGCAGTTGCCGATGGTCGTCGCGCTGCCCGAGACCGTGGCGCAGGTGCGGCAGGTGCTGCGTATCTGCCATGCGCTGGGGGTGCCGGTGGTGCCGCGCGGCGCCGGCACCTCGCTGTCCGGCGGCGCGCTGCCGCACGCCGCCGGCGTGCTGCTGTCGATGGCGAAGTTCAACCGCATCCTGGCGATCGACCCGCGGGCGCGCACCGCGACCGTGGAGCCGGGCGTGCGCAATCTGGCGATCTCGGAGGCGGCGGCACCCTACGGCCTGTACTACGCGCCGGATCCCTCGAGCCAGATCGCCTGCACGATCGGTGGCAACGTGGCGGAGAACTCCGGCGGCGTGCACTGCTTGAAGTACGGTCTGACCGTGCACAACGTGCTCGCCGTACGCGGCTTCACCAGCGACGGCGAGGAAGTCGTCTTCGGCAGCCGGGCGCTGGACGCGCCGGGGCTGGACCTGCTGGCGCTTGTGATCGGCTCCGAGGGAATGCTGGCGGTGGCCACCGAAATCGTGGTGAAGCTGGTGCCCAAGCCGCAGACCGCCCGCTGCATCATGGCCAGTTTCGACGATGTGGAAACCGCCGGGCAGGCGGTGGCGGCGGTGATCGCCGCCGGCATCATCCCGGCGGGCCTTGAAATGATGGACCGGCAGGCCACCCGCATGGTGGAGCCGTTTGCCCACGCCGGCTACGACCTGGACGCCGCGGCGATCCTGCTGTGCGAATCCGACGGCACGCCCGAGGAGGTCGACGAGGAGATCGCGCGCATGAGCGAGGTGCTGCGGGCGGCTGGCGCCACGCGCATCGCCGTGTCGCGCGACGAAGCCGAGCGGCTGCGCTTCTGGGCCGGGCGCAAGAACGCCTTTCCGGCCGCCGGACGTGTGTCGCCCGATTATTACTGCATGGACGGCACGATCCCGCGCAAGCAGCTCGGGCGGGT
>JANWXE010000133.1 GCA_025055385.1 Burkholderiaceae bacterium
CCCGGCGGGCGCCTGCGCGCGCGCGGCCGACGCTGGCGCGCGGCGCGACTGCCGCCCTTGCCTAGACTCGCCGCTTCCGTTCCCGTCGCACTGACCTAGGAGACCCGTTGTGACACACGCCGCCCATGCGCCTGCGCCGACGCCGCCCTCCCGCTGGACCGCGGAGTCGGTGCTTGGCTTGCTCGAGCAGCCGCTCATGGACCTGCTGTTTCAGGCGCAGACCGTCCATCGCCAGCATTTCGATCCCAACGTGGTGCAGCTGTCGTCGCTGCTGTCGATCAAAACCGGCGGTTGCCCAGAAGACTGCGCGTATTGCCCGCAGTCGGTGCGTTACGACACCGGCGTGGCAGCGGGCAAGTTAATGGAGGTCGATGCGGTGGTGGCCGCGGCGCGCGCCGCCAAGGCGGCCGGCGCGACGCGCTTTTGCATGGGGGCGGCGTGGCGGTCACCGAACGAGCGTGACCTGGCGCGCGTCGCGCGGCTGGTGCAGGCAGTCAAAGCCGAAGGGCTGCAAACCTGCTGCACGCTCGGCATGCTGTCACCACAGCAGGCGCGCACGCTGAAGGCGGCGGGCCTGGATTACTACAACCACAACCTGGATACGGCGCCCGAGTTCTACGGTCGCATCATCACGACGCGCCAGTACCAGGAACGGCTACAGACGCTGCAGGCGGTCCGCGAAGCTGGCATCGCGGTCTGCTGCGGGGGCATCCTGGGCATGGGCGAGTCGCGGCGCGAACGCGCGGGTCTGATCGCGCAGCTCGCCAACCTCGATCCCTATCCGGAATCGGTACCGATTAACCAGCTCGTGCGCGTTGCCGGCACGCCGCTAGCGGATATGGAGCCGCTGGACGCGCTGGAATTTGTGCGCACGGTGGCCGCGGCCCGTATTACGATGCCGCGTGCCTGGGTGCGGCTGTCAGCGGGTCGGCGCGAGATGAGCGAAGAACTGCAGGCGCTTTGCTTCCTTGCCGGCGCAAACTCCATCTTCTACGGCGACCGGCTGCTGACCACCGGCAACCCCGATTGCGCGCAAGACCGGCAGATGTTTCAACGACTCGGATTGCGTCCGCTCGGCCAGCAGCCTGAGCCAGCCGCGCCTGCTGCTTAAGGTTGGTCCGCAGCCGTTTGCGCCGGGGGCGCTTGCGGGTAGACCGCGTAAAAACCTGCGGCGCTTCTGATATCCGCGCCGCAGGCTCAGGCAAGGCGGCGTGATCCGCTATGTTGGCGCGTTATGAGCTGACTGCTACTGGGCGGTCGATCCGAGCGCTGGCCTAGCCCACGCGGACGCGGTTGCGCCCGGCGTGTTTGGCCTCATAAAGTGCCCGATCAGCACGCGCGATTGCGCGCTCCACCGGCTCTCCTGGCCGCAGCACGGCAACGCCGACCGAGGCGGTGACTGCCAACGAGGCGTCGATGTCGCGCCAGCGGTGTTGTTCAATCGCCGCTCGGAGCCGCTCGGCAATGCGCGCCGCGGTGACTGGGTCGTTGACTCCACGTAACAGCACCAGAAATTCCTCGCCCCCGAAACGACCGGCGCGATCGGTGACGCGCATTTCGCGCGCCACGACTAAGCCGAACTGCCGTAAGACTTCGTCGCCAGCCGGGTGTCCCAGGGTGTCGTTGATGCGCTTGAAATGGTCGATGTCCAGCAGCGCCACCGCCAGCGCCCCTGACGCAGCGGCCTGCGTCTGGGCGCACTGCAGGATCGAGCGGCGGTTCAAAAGACCCGTCAAATCGTCGCGTGTGGCCAGCCGGTGCACCTCGGCGTGCGCCTGCCGCAGTTGTTGGTTGCGTAAATTCAGCTGTGTGCGAATATGTGCGCCGTACAGACCCAACAGCATGCAGCGCGCCAGCACCGAAACGATCCAGCCAGCGGTCAATAGGCGCTCGGCGACGGTGTGCATCGGTACCGAGAATTCCGTGCCGGCCGCCAGCAGCACCAGGGCCAATGCGGGCGCCAGCACGGCCAATACCGCGACGACGTCCCGGCGCGACAACCGCAGGGCGCCAAAGGCGAGCACGATGAACAGCAGCATCAGCAGCAGGGGTCCGACCTGCGGCATCCAGCTGGCAGCAGCCACGATCAGGGTGCTGTTTAGCCAGACGCTCGGCACCGTCAGGTACGGGTCGCGTTGGCGGTCGCTAAAGCCACTGAGATCAAGCGCGAGGAAGAAAGCGGTCGACAGCGCACCGGCTGCGCCGTAGGCAAGCGCGCGAAGCGGCGCCAGGACACCGAGTGCGGAAAAGGCCAGCAGCAGCAGCGTGTCGAGCGCGAAGCTCGCTGCGGCTAGCCCAAGCAACAGCCGCCGCTGCCGGCGCGTGCGGTCGCGCGCCAGCCTGTCATGGCTGGCCGGGGCGGCATCGGCATCGACGGAGGCCGCTGCGTCCATGGGGATAGGGGCCTATTTTCTCGGCCTAGATATCGGCTGACGACGTGGCTGGCTCAAGGCAAAAAAGCTCGGCAGGTCATCCGCTTTCGCGTCTTTAAGCCGCGCCTGTACCGGCGCAGCGCCCGCTTAGCCTGCATTGTCCACCATGATTGCTGTCGCTTGCGGCGCCGGCCGCGGTTACCGAGCGTTTAGAAAAGAGTGGCGCGCTGCTGACCCATGCAGGCGCAAACGGCTTTCGAGCGAAGCGTCAAGTTGGTGGAGGCGGCGGGAATCGAACCCGCGTCCGCGAGCGATTCACGGCCAGTTCTACATGCGTAGCCGGTCTATTTGGATCTCGCCGTGCGCTTAGCCGATCGGCAGGCCGACGCACGGCCAGTCGCGTTTGTCTCGATGGCGGCGGTGCGACCCCGCCGACATCCAGCCTCTGAGAATGGCGCTGCCGTCGGTTGCCCGACCTAGCCCAGGGGCCGGCTAGTGCAGCGTCCCGCCGGGATTAAGCGGCGAGAGCGAAACGCTCGTCGTTGGCGTTTGTTGGTTTCCAGTGGATTTACGAGGGGACTGGTCCTCGGCATGCCCTGGCTGCTGCACGACCCGCGTCGAAACCAGGTCGCCCCCAGCGTCTGCATTGTAGGCGCAGATGCGGGT
>JANWXE010000145.1 GCA_025055385.1 Burkholderiaceae bacterium
ACGGCGCGCAAGGCCGACGAGCTGCAGGCCGCAGTGGCCCACCTGCAAGGCATGGGAATCACCGCGGGCTGGGTGGCTGCCGACTGCGCGCAGCCGGCCGACATCGTGCGGCTGGTCGACGAGGCCTTGGCGCAGCTCGGCCACGTGGACATCCTGGTCAACAACGCAGGTGCCACTTGGGGTGCGCCGGCGGAGGACTATCCGCTGGAGGGCTGGGACAAGGTGATGAACCTGAACGTGCGCGGCACGTTCCTGCTGACGCAGGCGGTCGGCAAACGCTCGATGATCCCGCGTCGCTACGGGCGTATCGTCACCGTCGCTTCGGTGGCCGGTCTGCGCGGCAACCCGCCGGATACGATGAAGACGATCGCCTACAACACCAGCAAAGGGGCGCTGGTCAATTTCACGCGGGCGTTGGCGGCCGAATGGGGTCCCTATGGAATTACCGTCAACGCGATCGCGCCGGGTTTCTTTCCTTCCAAGATGAGCCGTGGCGTGCTCGCACAGCTGGGCGAGGAGAACGTGGCCCGGCGCGTGCCGCTGCAGCGCCTGGGCGGCGACGAGGACTTAAAGGGCGCGGCGGTGCTGTTCGCCTCCGACGCCGGCCGGCACATCACCGGGCAGATCCTGGCCGTCGACGGCGGCTCCACGGCCATCTGACCGCGCAAAAATGCGCGATCCGCTGGCCGACATCCCGTTTCTGCGTGCGCTCGGCATGCGTCTGGTCAGCGCGCACGATGGGGTGGCCGAAGTGGCGCTTCAGGGAGCGCCGGAACACGAGAACAGCCTCGGCATGGTGCACGGCGGCGTGGTAATGACGCTGCTCGACGTCGCGATGGCGCGTGCGGCGCGGGCCGGCGGCGCGCATGGCGACGCCGGCACCGTCGTGACGGTGGAGATGAAGACGAATTTTTTTCGCCCGGCCAGCGGCCATCTGCGTGCGCGCGGACGCTTACTGCACCGCAGTGCCACCTTGGCCTACTGCGAAGCCGAATTGCTCGATGGCGAGCAGCATCTGATCGCCAAAGCGCTCGGCACCTTTAAGTACCTGCATCGTCGATAGGAGTGGACATGCCGCTGAACCGACGCATCGTGCTCGCCAGCCGCCCGCAGGGCGAGGCGCGCCTGGAGAACTTCCGTCTGGAGACGGTGGCGCTGCCGCCGCTTGCCGACGGGCAGGTGTTGGTGCGCAATCTCTGGCTGTCGCTGGATCCTTACATGCGCATGCGCATGAACGAAGGGCGCTCCTACGCGGCGCCGCAGCCGATCAATGAAGTCATGATCGGCGGCACTGTCGGCGAGGTCGTTGAGTCGCGGCATCCGAGCTACCGGCCTGGCGACAAAGTGCTGGCGATGTTCGGCTGGCAGGAGTACGGCATCTCGGATGGCAGCGGGATGCGCAAACTGCCGGACGGCCCGTTGCCCCTGTCAGCGTACCTGGGCACGGTTGGCATGCCGGGCGTCACCGCCTGGTATGGCTTGAACCGCATCATCGAACCGAAAGCTGGCGAGACCATCTTGGTGTCGGCCGCAAGCGGTGCCGTCGGCGGCGTGGTTGGCCAGCTGGCGAAGCTGGCGGGCTGCCGTGCGGTGGGCATCGCCGGCGGCCCGGAGAAATGCCGCTACGTCGTTGAAGAGCTACGTTTCGATGCCTGCATAGACTACAAATCGGAGGATGTGGCTGCAGCACTCGCGCGTGCCTGCCCGAATGGCATCGACGGCTATTTTGAAAACGTCGGCGGCGAGATTCTGAACGCGGTGCTGCCGGCGATGAACGCGCACGGCCGCATTGCCTTGTGCGGGCTAATCGCCAATTACGAGAGCGAGCAAGTGCCGATCCGGCAGCCGCGCTGGCTGCTGGTGAGCCGCTTGAAGCTGCAGGGCTTCATCGTCAGCGAACATATGGACCTATGGCCGCAGGCCTTGAAGGAACTGGCGGACCATGTGACCGCAGGCCGCATCCGCTACCGCGAAACCGTCGCGCAAGGGCTCGAGAACGCGCCGGCGGCGTTCCTCGGCATGCTCAAGGGCAAAAACCTCGGCAAGCAACTGGTGAAACTGGTGTAACGATGGACGATTTGCGCGGGAAGGTGGCGGTGATTACGGGTGCTGGCAGCGGCTTCGGCCGTGAGTTCGCGCGGCTGGCGCACGCCTATGGGATGAAACTGGTGCTGGCCGACGTGC
>JANWXE010000154.1 GCA_025055385.1 Burkholderiaceae bacterium
GGCCAGCTGATCGTAGCAGGTGCCGCAGGAGACCACCACCGTCTTGATATCTAGGTAGTTCAGCGTGTTGGCTACGCGGTGGAACAGGACGCGGTTGTCGGTGGTGATCTTCTCGGCGCGGTCGGCCTGGCCGGCGCCGCGCTGCGGATAGCCGCAGCACAGGTAGCCGGGCGGCAGCACGGTCTGCACGCCCACATGCCAGAGCATCGCCTGCGTGGCCAGCCCCACCTGCGAAAACAGGCGCTCCGAGCCGCAGCCCGGGAAATAAAACACCGCCTCCGCGTCCACCGGGGTCTGCGGCGCACGAATGATCGGCACGTAGCGCGCATCCTCAATGTCCAGCAGTGCGCGAGCGGTCTTCTTCGGCAAATTGCCCGGCAGCTTCTTGTTGACGAAGTGGATCACCTGCACGGGCACCGGCGCCCGGCCGGTGGTGGCCGGCGGCTGGCGCGCGCTGCCGGCGGCGATGCGCTTCAGCAGGGTGGCCGCTAACCGCTGCGCGCGGTAGCCCCAGTCGATCATCAGCTTGCGCGCGAGCTTGATCGTCTCCGGATTCGTGGCGTTTAAGAAGAGCATGGCCGCGGCGCTGCCCAGGTTGAACCGCCTGCGCCCCATGCGTCGCAGCAGGTCGCGCATCGCCATGCTGACGTCGCCAAAATCGATGTCCACCGGGCAGGGGGTGGCGCACTTGTGGCACACGGTGCAGTGGTCGGCGACGTCGGAAAACTCGTCCCAGTGCTTGACCGAGACGCCGCGCCGCGTCTGCTCCTCATACAAGAACGCCTCGATCAGCAGCGACGTTGCCAGGATCTTGTTGCGCGGCGAGTACAGCAGGTTGGCGCGCGGCACATGGGTGGCGCACACTGGCTTGCACTTGCCACAACGCAGGCAATCCTTAATGGCATCTGAAATCGACGTGAGGTCCGAATGCTGCAGGATTAACGACTCGTGGCCGAGCAGGTTGAAGCTCGGCGTGTAGGCGTTGGACAAATCTGCTCCTGGCAGCAGCTTGCCGCGGTTGAAGTGCCCGTGCGGATCGACGCGCTCCTTGTAGGCGCGGAAGGCGCGGAGTTCGTCCTCTTCGAGGAACTCCAGTTTTGTGATGCCGATGCCGTGCTCGCCGGAGATGACGCCCCCCAACTGACGCGCGATCTTCATGATGCGGGCCACCGTGCGGTTGGCGGTAGCCAGCATCGCGTAGTCGTCCGAATTGACCGGCACATTGGTATGCACGTTGCCGTCGCCGGCGTGCATGTGCAGCGCGACGAAGAGACGCGAGGACAGCACACGGCGGTGGATGGCGTCGCATTCAGCCAGCACCGGCGCGAACTGGCTGCCGCTGAAGATGCGGGCAAGCGGCGCCCTCACCTCATTTTTCCAGGACACGCGGATCGTGCGCTCCTGAAGCAAGTCAAGCACGGTGGCTGCCGGCGCGCGGCCATTGGCGGCGATGTGGGTAATGCCCAGCCGCGCCAGCGCTGGGGCCGCTTCGTCCACGGGCGTGTCGAAATGGTCGCGCAGGTAGGTCCAGCGCGCGCGCACGAAGGCAAGCAGCTCGCGCGCTTGCTCGACGCGGTCGCCAATGATCTCTTCGCGCGGCAGGCGGTCGAATTCGACGTCGCCGGTCTTGCCAAGTGCAAACGGTGTCGCCAAATAGGCTTCCAGCGCATCGAGCAGAGCCAGCTTGTTGGCGATCGACAGCTCGATGTTGATGCGCTCCACGGCATTCGTATAGTCGCCTAAGCGGTCGAGCGGAATGACCACGTCCTCGTTCAGCTTAAAGGCGTTGGTGTGGCGCGCGATCGCCGCCGTCTTGGCGCGGTCCAGCCAGAACTTCTTGCGCGCCTCCGCGCTGGCCGCTATGAAGCCTTCCCCATGGCGGGCGTTGGCGATGCGCACGACCTCCGAAGCAGCGCGGGCAACGGCGGCGTCGTCGTCGCCGACCACATCGGCCAGCAGGATCATCTTCGGCAGCATGCCCCGCTTGGACTTGGTCGTGTAGCCGACTGCGCGCAGGTAACGCTCGTCCAGATGCTCCAGCCCCGCCAGAATGGCGCCGCCGGGGCGCGTATCCAAATACGCCTTGATCTCGACAATCGACGGCACTGCCTCACGCGCGTTGCCGAAGAACTCCAAGCACACCGTGCGCACGTACGGCGGCATTCGATGCAAGATCCAACGCGCCGCGGTGATCAGGCCGTCGCAGCCCTCCTTTTGTACGCCAGGCAGCCCGCCGAGGAACTTGTCGGTGACGTCTTTGCCAAGACCCGCCTTCCGAAAAGTGCGGCCCGGAATTTCCAGCGTCTGAGTGCGCAGCACGCGCGCGCGCGCCGGCGGCTCGCGGCCGTCCTTCCAGGTGAGCGCAAAGCGCGCCACCGGCGCGTCGTGGATCTTGCCAAGGTTATGCTCGAGTCGCTGCACCTCCAGCCAGTTGCCGTCGGGGTCCACCATCCGCCACCAGGCGAGGTTGTCCACCGCCGTACCCCAAAGCACTGCCTTCTTGCCGCCAGCATTCATCGCGATGTTGCCGCCGATGCAGCTGGAGTCCGCCGAGGTCGGATCGACCGCGAACACCAGCCCGGCTGCTTCCGCTGCGTCGGCCACGCGGCGCGTCACCACGCCGGCGCCGGTAAAAATGGTTGGCACCGGCGCCGGCACGCCTGGCAGTTCGACCCACTCTACCGCACCCAATGTCTCCAGCTTCTCGGTGTTGATCACGGCCGAGCGCGCGGTCAGCGGCACCGCCCCGCCCGTGTAGCCAGTGCCGCCGCCGCGCGGAATTACGGTCAGGCCAAGCTCAATGCAGGCGCGCACCAGGTGCGGCACTTCTTCCTCGCGGTCCGGTGCGAGGACCACGAACGGATATTCGACGCGCCAGTCCGTTGCGTCGGTGACGTGCGAGACGCGCGCAAACGCGTCGAAGCGGATGTTGTCGGCGCGCGTGTGGCGGGCAAACGCCCGCTGCGCGCGCCGCCGCAGCTCGGCGGTGGCGCGGAACTCCTCGGCAAAAGCCGCAACACAGCGCTGCGCGGCCGCCAGCAGGCGGCCGACCTTGGCGTCGCGTTCGGCATCGGTGGGGTCGCGCCGCTTCTCGATTTCGCGCAGCCGATGCTGCAGCGCTTCGATCAGTAACGCCCGCCGCTTTCGGTTCTCCAGCAGGTCTTCCTGCAGGTACGGATTGCGCTGCACGACCCAGATGTCGCCGAGCACTTCGTATAGCATCCGCGCGCTGCGGCCGGTGCGGCGTTCGCCGCGCAACTCCTGCAGCAGGTCCCAGGCCTCCGCCCCGAGCAGCCGGATCACGATCTCGCGATCCGAGAAGGAGGTGTAGTTGTACGGGATCTCGCGCAGCCGGGGTGCGGCCTCGGTGCGTTCGTCGGTGGCGGCAGCGGCAAGCGGGGCGTTCATGCGGTGGATGGCGGCCGCGCAATCACGATTAGCAGCCGTGCGCGGCGCGCCGGCCGCAGTTTATCCGCTCTGCTCCGACGCGGTCTTGCGCGGCAGCCACCGCATTGAGCAGACGGCGCGTGTAAAGTGCGCGCCGAGTCATCGGAGGAGTCAACGGGCATGCCTGCCCATGAGTACTTGCGCCGCATTTTAAACGCGCGTGTTTATGACGTGGCGATTGAATCACCGCTAGAGGAAGCCGCGCAGCTTACCCAGCGGCTGGGCAACCGCGTGCTGTTAAAGCGCGAGGACTTGCAGCCGGTCTTTTCATTCAAGCTGCGTGGCGCTTACAACAAAATGGTGCATTTGCCGACTGAGGCACTACGACGGGGGGTGATCGCGGCCAGTGCTGGCAATCACGCGCAGGGGGTGGCGCTAGCGGCGCAGAAGCTCGCCTGCCGCGCCACCATCGTGATGCCGGTGACCACACCGCAGGTGAAAGTCGACGCGGTGCGGGCGCGCGGCGCCGAGGTCGTGCTGCATGGCGACTCGTATTCTGACGCCTATGCGTATGCACTGCAGCTGCAAGCACGCAACCGGTACGTGTTCGTGCATCCGTTCGATGATCCGGACGTGATCGCCGGACAAGGCACCATCGGCATGGAGATTTTGCGCCAGCACCATCCGTCTGAGCACGGTCCGCTGTTTGCGATCTTCGTGCCGGTCGGTGGCGGCGGGCTCATTGCCGGCATCGCCACCTATGTGAAGGCGCTGCGGCCGGAGATTCGCATCATCGGCGTGCAGACCGAGGACTCGGATGCCATGCGGCGCTCGTTGGCCGCTGGCCGACGCACGCCGCTGCACGACGTAGGCCTGTTCTCTGACGGCACTGC
>JANWXE010000037.1 GCA_025055385.1 Burkholderiaceae bacterium
CGCAGCACCTCGAAGGCGAAGGTCCAGCTGTCCTGGCTGAAGCGCGAGACGTCGGCATAGACGTAGAACGCGCCGTCCGGCACCACCGGAACCTCGAAGCCGAGCCGCTGCAGGGCCGGCAGCAGGAAATCGCGCCGGCGCCGGAACTCGGCCCGTCGCGCCTCGTAGATGGCAAGCGCCTCGTCGCTGAAGCAGGCGAGCGCCGCGTGCTGGGCAGGGGCGGGCGCGCAGATGTAGAAGTTCTGCGCCAGCTTTTCCACCAGCGGCACCGCCCAGGCGGGCGCGACCAGCCAGCCGAGCCGCCAACCGGTCATGTTGAAGTACTTCGAAAAACTGTTGACGACAAAGACCTCATCGCTCAGCGCCAGGGCGGTGTACGGTGCCCCGTCGTAGGTCAGACGCTGGTAGATCTCGTCGACCACCACGAAACCGCCGCGCGCACGCACCTGGGCGATCAGCTCGGCCAGCGCGGCCGGCGCGATCGAGGTGCCGGTCGGATTCGACGGCGAGGCGAGCAGCACGCCGCGCGTGCGCGGCGACCAGTGGCGCGCGACGGCTGCGCCGTCGAGCTGGAACCGCTGCGCCGGCCCGCAGGGCACCAGTCGCGCCCGACCCTCGAAGGCGGCGACGAAATGGCGGTTGCACGGATAGGTCGGATCCGGCATCAGCACTTCGGCGTCGCGCTCGACCAGCGCGGCGAAAGCGAGCAGCAGCGCGCCCGAGGCGCCGGCGGTCACGAGGATGCGGTCCGGGTCGAGCGCGACACCGAAGACGCGCGCGTAGTCGGCCGCGATCGCCGCGCGCAGCGCGGGCAGCCCCGCGGCCGGCGTGTACTGCAGCCGCCCGTCCGCGAGCGCCGTCGCGGCGGCGTGCACGACCGGCGCCGGCGCGGTGAAGTCCGGCTCGCCGATGCTTAAGTGCACGATCGACTGCCCGGCCGCCTGCAGGTGCGCCGCTTCCTTCATGATCTCCATGACGTAGAAGGGCGCGATGCGCGCGACGCGAGCGGCAGGGATGGGCGCGGACATGACGCAGGCCGAGGGCGAGGCGGCCAATCCTAGCGGCGCCGCACGCCCTGCGGTCCATAATCGGGCACGCACCGTGGAGGAAGGCAGACGCGATGGCGCGCAACGACAACGTCGAACTCAGACAGGCGGCGCTGGAATACCACGAGCAGCCGGTGCCGGGAAAAATCGCGGTCATTCCGACCAAGCAGCTCAGCAACCAGCGCGACCTGGCCCTGGCGTATTCGCCCGGCGTGGCGGCGGCGAGCGAGGCGATCCGCGACGATCCGGCCGCCGTGTTCCGCTACACCGCGCGCGGCAACCTGGTGGCGGTAGTGACCAACGGCACGGCCGTGCTGGGACTGGGCGCGATCGGCCCGCTGGCGGCCAAGCCGGTGATGGAAGGCAAGGGCGTGCTGTTCAAGAAGTTCGCCGGCATCGACGTCTTCGACATCGAGATCGACGAGCGTGACCCGGACAAGCTGGTGGACATCATCGCGGCCCTGGAGCCCACCTTCGGCGGCATCAACCTGGAAGACATCAAGGCGCCGGAGTGCTTTTACATCGAGCGCCGGTTGCGCGAGCGCATGAAGATCCCGGTGTTCCACGACGACCAGCACGGCACCGCCATTATCGTCGGCGCGGCCATTCGCAACGGCCTGAAGATCGTCGGCAAGGACATCGGCCAGGTGAAGCTCGTCTGCAGCGGCGCGGGTGCCGCCGCCATCGCCTGCCTGGACCTGCTGGTCGAACTCGGGGTGAAGCGCAGCAACATCTGGGTGGCGGACATCGAGGGGGTCGTCTACCGCGGCCGCACCGCGCTGATGGATGCCGAGAAGGCGCGCTACGCGCAGGAGACCGGCGCGCGCACGCTGGCGGAGATCATCGACGGCGCCGATATCTTCCTCGGTCTGTCCGCCGGCGGCGTGCTCAAGCCCGAGATGGTGAGAAAAATGGCGCCGCGGCCGCTGATTTTGGCGCTCGCCAATCCGATCCCCGAGATCATGCCCGAGGAAGCCAAGGCGGCGCGCCCCGACGCGATCATCGCCACCGGCCGCTCGGACTATCCGAATCAGGTCAACAACGTCCTGTGCTTCCCGTTCATCTTCCGCGGCGCGCTGGACGTCGGCGCCACCACCATCACCAAGGACATGGAAATCGCGGCCGTCGACGCGCTGGCGCAACTGGCGCAGGAGGAGTCGAGCGACGTGGTGGCGAGCGCCTACGGCATCGAGGGTCTGTCCTTCGGCCCCGAGTATTTGATCCCGAAGCCGTTCGACCCGCGCCTGATGCTGCGCATCGCGCCGGCGGTGGCGCGCGCGGCCTGCGCGAGCGGCGTGGCCACCCGTCCGATCACCGACTTCGACGCCTACCGCGAGCAACTGCAGCAGTTCGTCTACCACTCCGGCACGTTCATGAAGCCGATTTTCGCGGTGGCGAAGAAGGCGGTGGCCGCCGGCGGGCGCGCCCGCATCGTGTTCGCCGAGGGCGAGGACGAGCGCGTGCTGCGCGCGGTGCAGGAGGCGATCGACGAGGGGCTGGCGCGGCCGATCGTGATCGCGCGCCCCGCGGTGCTGGAACGGCGCCTGCAGCGCTACGGCCTGCGCATGCGGCCGGGGGCGGATTTCGAGCTGGTCAATCCGGAGTCGGACCCGCGCTACCGCGACTACTGGCAGACCTATCACCGCATGACCGCACGCAAGGGCGTGACCGCGCAGTATGCGCAGGTCGAGATGCGGCGACGGCACACGCTGATCGGCGCGATGATGATCCACAAAGGCGAGGCCGACGGCATGATCTGCGGCACCGTCGCCACCCACGACATCCACCTGCGTTACATCGACCAGGTAATTGGGCGGCGCCCCGGCGCCACTGTCTACGCGGCGATGAATATCTTGATGCTGCCGGGGCGGCAGGTCGCAATCGTCGACACGCATGTTAACGTGGATCCCACGGCGCCGCAGATTGCGGAGATCACCGCGATGGCAGCCGAGGAGCTGAAGCGGTTGGGCATCACCCCACGCATCGCTCTGCTGTCGCACTCTAATTTTGGCTCGGCCAATACGGCCTCGGCACTGAAGATGCGTGAGGCATTGTCAATCTTGCGCGCGCGTCATCCAGACTTGGAGGTCGACGGTGAGATGCACGCCGATTGCGCGCTCGATGCGGAGCTGCGCCGCGCGATCATGCCGTTTTCTACTCTCGCCGGTGACGCCAACCTGCTGGTGTGCCCATCGATCGATGCTGCCAATATCGCTTACAACCTGCTGAAGACCGCTGCCGGCAACAACGTGGCAATCGGTCCCTTTTTGCTGGGTGTGGCAAAGCCGGTGCATATCTTGACGCCGTCAGCCACCGTGCGCCGGATCGTAAACATGACGGCGCTGGCGGTGCTGGACGCAAACACGATGCGTTGACCCGCCGATGCTTGAAGCGGCCAGCCAGCGGGCCGGCGTGCGCGATCGGCTGCCGCTGCGCACGACGCCAGCGGGGCTAATCTTGCTGGGCGGTGGCGCGCGTGCGGCCTATCAGGTGGGCGTGCTCAAGGCAATCGCCGCCATTTTGCGCGATGTACGGCGTGGCCTGGATCCATCGATCGCGCGCGGCCATAATCCGTTTCAGATCCTGGTCGGTACCTCGGCCGGTGCCATTAACGCCGCTGCGCTGGCCTGCCGCGCAGACAACTTTCAAGAAGCGGTCGCGCAGCTTGTCCACGTGTGGGAGAACTTCCATGCGGCGCAGGTGTACCGCGCCGACGTGCTGGGCGTGGTGCGCACCGGCGCGCGCTGGCTTACCCTGCTGTCGCTTGGCTGGATGCTGCGGCGCTCGTTGCGGCTGCGGCCAAGGTCCCTGCTTGATAACACGCCGCTGGTCGCCTTGCTGCAAGCGATGATCGATTTTGGCCGCCTGCAGCGGGCACTGGAGCACGGCCATCTGCGCGCGTTGGCGGTTACCGCCTCCAGCTATACCTCGGGACGGCATGTCACATTTTACCATGCGCTGAACGACTACCAGTTGCCGGCCAAGCTACAGCGCATGGCCGTGCATACACCGCTGTCGCTTGATCACCTGCTCGCCTCGGCCGCTATTCCGTTTGTTTTCCCGGCGGTGCGGCTGCCTGTGCGCGTCGGCGGCAGCGAATCGGCCGAATACTTCGGTGACGGCGCGATGCGCCAGGTGGCGCCGATTAGCCCGGCCATCTACCTGGGCGCCGAGCGTGTGTTGGTAATTGGTGCTGGGCAGCTCGGACAGCCGGGCGTGCTGGCTGGCGTCGATCCCCGCGCCTACCCGTCATTGGCGCAGATCGCCGGGCATGCGCTGTCGTCGATTTTCCTCGATGCTTTGGCCACCGACATTGAGCGGCTGGAGAAAATGAATCGCATTGCAGCGATGCTGTCGCCGGCTCAGCAGCGGGCATTGAACTTAAGACCAGTCGAATCGCTGGTGATCGCGCCCAGCCAGCGCCTAGATGCCCTGGCGATCGACTACCTCGGTGCCCTGCCCACCCCGGTGCGCGCGCTACTGGAGGTGCTCGGGGCGCACCGCGGCAGCGGTGCCAGTCTGGCAAGCTATTTATTATTTGAGTCGGCCTATACGCGCGTGCTGATCGACCTCGGTTATGCGGATACCCTCGCACGCGCTGATGACGTGGTGTACTTCCTTACCGGCTCGCGTGGGCCGGCGCCCGCTGATGCGCCGCGGGTCGTGGTGGTGTAGTGCGATTGTCGCGCTGCTCGTCGGGGCCGCTGCGGTGGCTCCGACGCTCGCGCGCGAGCCGCCGGCGCCGCCGCCCGTGCACGTGGGCGAGCTGCCAGCTGAGGCACGCCAAACGCTTGCGCTCATCAAACGCGGCGGGCCGTTTCCTTATCGTAAGGACGGCACGGTGTTCGCGAACCGCGAGCGCCTGCTGCCGTTGCGTCCGCGCGGCTACTATCGCGAATACACGGTGCCGACCCCTGGGGCGCGTGACCGCGGCGCCCGGCGGATCGTCGCCGGTGGTGATCCGCCGCACGAGTTCTATTACACCGACGATCATTACCAATCATTTCGCCGCATCCTGGAGTAATGCTTGTGATGCGCAGGCCAACCTGCCTGGCAGATCTGCCTTCGAATGCGGTGCGGCCCCTCGGGACGCTTGCGGTTGACACGTTGCGCGCCTGGGCAGAGGCGGCGCAGCACCGCTTCGTGCACGTGCCGCTCGCTGGAACGCATGGCAAGCGCGCCGTGCTTGTAGCAATCGGCCGCGCGTTCGATTTCCCCGTGTGGTTCGGCGCCAATCTGGACGCCTTGTACGATAGCCTGACTGACCTGCCTGAACGCGCGTCAGCGCCTGGCTATGTGGTCGTCCTTGATGGCTTGCCGCAGGCTGCCGACGCCGAGGAGGTGGAAGCGGTCCTAGACGTCTTCCGTGATGCGGCTGAGGAGTTCGCCAACCGCGGTCTGCCGCTACGGGTGTTCTTCCGCTAAGGCCTAGACAATGTGGCGGCGTATGCACTGCCGCGTCCCAACAGCCCGTAGCCTGCACGTCTGTGAGCGCAGCGCATGGCGCGCTCACTCAATGGGAATGCTCAGGTAACAGGCCAGGGTGATTGTCGGCGACGTCCATGACGCGCAAGAAGGCAGGGGCGCAAACAGAACCTTGCGCGGCATGCGTTCATGACCGCGGCACCGCGAGATCGCCGCACGCAGCCTGCACTGCCGCTACGGCCGACAGCGCCGCCGTCTCGGCGCGCAAGATTCGGGGCCCAAATTGCACCGGTTGAAAGCCATGCCGCTCGGCAACAGCGATTTCGTCGGCTGTCCAGTCGCCTTCGGGGCCGATGGCAAGTGCCAGGGGGCCGCTGATGCGAGCGGGGTCAAAGTGGTGCTTCGCGCGGGGTGACAGCAGCAAGCGGGCCTCGGCGGTAGCCTCGGCCAAGGCCTGCGGCAGACCTGGTGCCCAACGGATCTGCGGAATGCGGTTGCGTCCGCTCTGGCAGCAGGCGGCGATTGCGATCTCGCGCCAGCGCGCCATCCGCGCCAGGCGCCGCCTTTCGTCGAGCCGGACCACGGAGCGGGCGGCCGCCACGACGACGATCTGCGCCACGCCCAGTTCGGTTGCTTTCTCGATGACCCAGTCGAGGCGGTCCTGCGGGATTAAAGCTTGGATGAGCGCGATCGACAGCGGTGATTCGCGCTCTATGGAGTCGAAGGCCTCGATTGCCGCATGGCCTTCCGCCGTCAGACGCGCGCGGAATTGTCCCCCGCGGCCGTTGAACAGCACAAGCGGGTCGCCTGTGCGCAGGCGCAGCACCCTGCAGGCATGGTGCGCAACAGATTCAGGAAGGGGAATCGCGACGCCTACCGCCAACTCGGCAGCGACGTAAAAGCGCGGAACGGACACCGCACCTAGGCAGCCATTCGCACCGACGCGTGCTCGTCTTCGCTAGTTAGCTGGCGCACGAAGTTCGGCAGTGCGAACAGGGCCTGATGCACTTCGGGGTTGTAGTATTGCAGGGCGCCGATGCGACGGTCGCGCAGGCGCTGCGCAATGATGTCCACCGGCAGCGTACGCGGGTCAACGCTGTCGCTGGCCACACCTAAACACCACAGTGACCCATACAGCGGGATAAACAATGCCATCGGCGCGACGTGCTGAAAGACGCGCCGCAAGTTGCGAGCGTTCTTTTGCACTGTAGCCGGCTGATACACCGGCGAGCCCAGGTGCATCGTCATCAGGCCGCCGGGGTTCAAGACCCGCTGACACATGCGGAAAAATTCTTCAGAGTAAAGGTGGAAGGCCGGCGTGTCCGGATCAGTCAAATCGAGCACCACGAGATCAAACTTCTCGTCGCAATGCTTTACATAGTCATAGCCGTCGCCGATCTTGATCTGCAGCCGCGGGTCATCGAGCGCGCCGCGGTGGATCTGCTGTAAGTAGCGGCGCGCGACGTCAATGACTGCTGCGTCCAGCTCTGCCATTACCACGCGCCGCACGCTCGGATGTTTGAAGATCTCCTCCGTGGAGCCGCCATCGCCGCCGCCGACCACCAACACCGACTGCGGGTTTGGATGCGCCAGCAGCGCCGGGTGCGTCATGCACTCGTGATAGAAGAATTCCTCGCCCTCGGAGGTCATCAACCGGCCGTCGAGCCGGAACAGGCGCCCGAACTGGTGCGTGTCATAGACCTCTACGCGCTGGTACGGTGACTGAATCGTCTCCAGGCACGCCTTGGCCGTGTAGCCGTAGCCGGCATGCGCGTTTAACCAGTCGAAGATTAGCTCGTCTTGCTGCGTCTCCTGCGGCGCCGCCGCGCCGGCTGGCGCCGCATTCAGGTCGCCGCGCACGATGCGGTTGACCACTTGCCTGCGCGGGCGGAACGCCACCAGCAGCGCGTCAAACAGCTGCTGTGCTTTGCCAGAGTTGTCGGCCGTGAAGTTGCAGACATAGACGTCCAGCGTGACGCCGCGCCGCTCCGGCCAGGTGTGCACAGCCAGATGGGATTCTGCCAGCAGCACGGCGCCGGTGATGCCGCCCGGCTGCCCGTTGTACTCGGGGAAGACGTGGTACTTCTCGTCGACGACCGTCAGTCCAGCCTCTAGGGTGGCCTCGCGGCACAGCTTGGACAGCGTGGTCAGATCGGTGAGGAAAGCTTGCGAGCAGCCGCAGTCGAAAAGATCGCCAGTCAAGTGGAGCCCTTGCATCTTCGGTCCCCCAACAGGTCCGCCCAATCGACCTGAATCACGGTTCACACCGCAACCCACCGGTTCGGGACCGCTGCGCTGGTGCGCGGCGCCGCGGTCTTTGCCGCGCGGCTGCTGAAACAACCGCATCGGCGTCGATTGGATCTGGCGGGGGATTTGATGCCAGCGATCTGGCTTGCCCGTTGCTTCCTTTTTTCCGAACCGAATTTTGAGGCGCGAATGCTAATGGAAATTGCGCCGTAATGAAAGTGCAAAAAGTGCACCGCGCCGCGATGCCGTTTGCCAGCGCAGCGGCTACGGCGCGTCACGCCTGTGCGGAGAAGGCGGCTGGCAGAGGCGCCTTGTTAAACTCGCCGCCTTTCTGCAGCTCGCCTGTTTTTACTTGCCGCTGCACACGATCGTGGCCTCCTCCTGCCTTCTTCCGGAACCCCCCCTTGCGCGCGAGATGGCCAATGCCATCCGTGCGCTGGCGATGGACGCCGTTCAGAAAGCCAACTCCGGGCATCCCGGCATGCCGATGGGTATGGCAGAGATTGCTGTGGCGCTGTTTTCCGCCCACCTGCGGCATAACCCGGCCAATCCGCGCTGGCCAAACCGCGACCGCTTCGTGCTCTCCAACGGCCACGGTTCGATGCTGCAGTACGCGCTGCTGCACCTGAGCGGCTACGACCTGCCGATGGCGCAGCTGCAGCGCTTCCGCCAGCTGCATAGCAAGACGCCGGGCCACCCGGAGTTCGGGATCACGCCCGGCGTGGAGACCACCACCGGTCCGCTCGGGCAGGGTTTTGCGAACGCGGTCGGCATGGCGCTGGCGGAAAAGCTGCTAGCCGCGGAATTCAACCGGCCGGATTTTCCGGTTATCGATCACCGCACCTACGTGTTCGTCGGCGACGGCTGCTTGATGGAAGGCATTTCGCACGAGGCGGCGTCGCTGGCCGGCACCTGGCAGCTGTCAAAGCTGATCGCCGTCTACGACGACAACGGGATATCGATCGATGGCGAGGTCAAACATTGGTTCACCGACGACACCGCGGCGCGCTTTCGGGCCTACCGCTGGAACGTGATCGGGCCGATTGATGGGCACGATGTGGTCGCGGTGCACCATGCGCTGCGGCAGGCGAAGCAGTCGGCAGACAAACCCACGCTGATTATCGCCAAGACCGTCATCGGCAAGGGCGCACCGACGCGCGCCGGCACCGAAAAGGCGCACGGTGAACCGCTCGGCGAGGCTGAAGTCGCTGCCACCCGGCAGGCAATCGGCTGGCCGTACCCGCCGTTTGAGATTCCCGCCCACGTGTACGCGGCCTGGGATGCACGGGTGCGGGGAGCGGCGGCCGAAGCCGACTGGCGCGGGCTGTTCGCCCGCTACGCCGAGCGGTATCCGCGCGAGGCCGCCGAGCTGCAGCGCCGCCTGCGCGGGGACCTGCCGGCGGATTTTGCCGCTGCGGTGGAGGCGGCGCTCCAGGAGGCAGCGCGCAAACGCGAGTCGGTGGCCACCCGCAAGGCCTCCCAGCTCGCGCTGGAGGTCCTGGCCGAGCGTGTGCCGGAGATGATCGGCGGTTCGGCCGACCTCACGGGCAGCAACCTGACTAAGTGGAGCACAGCACAGCCGCTGCGCACCGATGGCTTCTTTCAGCCCGGGCGCCACATTAACTACGGCGTGCGCGAATTTGGCGCTTTTGCGATCGCCAATGGATTAGCGCTGCACGGCGGCTTCGTGCCCTTTGTCGGCACCTTTCTGGTCTTCTCCGACTACGGCCGCAACGCCGTGCGCATGGCCGCGCTGATGCGGCAGCGGGTGGTGTTCGTGCTGACGCACGACTCCATCGGGCTGGGCGAGGACGGCCCCACGCACCAGGCCGTGGAGCACGCTGCCAGCTTGCGCCTGATTCCGAACCTGGACCTGTGGCGGCCTTGCGACACGGTTGAGACGCTGGTGGCCTGGGCGGCAGCGCTGGCACGTCGTGACGGGCCGACCTGCCTGCTGCTGTCGCGTCAACCGGTGCCGTACGTGGCGGCTGCTGAGCGCCGCATGGAGGACATCGCGCGCGGTGCCTACGTGTTCGCCGAAGCGCCAGGGCAGCTGCAAGCCGTCATTATCGCGACGGGCTCCGAAGTGCCGCTGGCGGTGCAGGCGCAGCGGCTGCTTGCCGAGCAGGGTATTTCGGTGCGTGTAGTGTCGATGCCGTCGACCACCGCGTTCGATCGCCAGGAGGTCAGCTACAAGCGCCGCGTGCTGCCCGACGGTGTGCCGCGCGTGGCGGTGGAGGCCGGTGTCACCGACTTCTGGTGGAAGTACGTGCGCGCCGAGGGCGCGGTGGTCGGCGTAGACCGCTTCGGTGAGTCTGCGCCGGCGGCTGACGTGTTCCGGCACTTTGGTCTGACGGCGGAGAACCTTGCTGCGGCGGTTCGCGACGTTCTGCAACGAAAAGGGGGATACGATGACGATTAGGGTCGCAATCAACGGCTATGGCCGCATTGGCCGTAACGTGCTGCGCGCGTTCTATGAAGGCGGTAAGCGACATGCCATCCAAATCGTGGCGATCAACGACTTGGGCGATCCGCAGACTAACGCGCACCTGACGCGCTATGACACCGCGCACGGCAGGTTTCCAGGCACGGTCAGCGTCGACGGCGACACGATGATTGTCAACGGCGACCGCATCAAGGTGCTGGCGCAGCGCAACCCGGCGGAACTGCCGTGGGGCGCGCTTGGCATAGACGTCGTGCTGGAATGCACTGGGCTTTTTACCTCTAAGGAAAAGGCCTCCGCCCACCTGAAGGCGGGCGCGAAGAAGGTCATCATCTCCGCTCCCGGGGGTAAGGACGTCGACGCCACCATCGTGTACGGTGTCAACCACCACACGCTGAAATCCAGCTACACGGTGATTTCCAACGCCAGCTGCACCACCAACTGCCTGGCGCCGCTGGTCAAGCCGCTGCACGAAAAGATCGGCGTGGTCCATGGCCTGATGACCACCGTGCATTCGTTCACCAATGACCAGGTGCTGACCGACGTATACCACCAGGACTTGCGCCGCGCACGCGCCGCCGGCCACAACATGATCCCCACCAAGACCGGCGCAGCGGCCGCCGTCGGTCTGGTGCTGCCAGAGCTCAACGGCAGGCTGGACGGTTTTGCGATCCGCGTGCCGACGATCAATGTCTCGATCGTCGATCTGTCCTTCATCGCCGCGCGCGACACCACGGTGGAGGAGGTCAACGCCGTGATGAAAGCCGCCGCCGAAGGCGAACTGAAAGGCATCCTCGGCTATAGCAGCGAGCCGCTGGTTTCTAGCGACTTCAACCACGACGCACGCTCCAGCGTCTTCGACGCCACCCTGACTAAGGTATCCGGCCGGCTGGTCAAGGTTTCGAGCTGGTACGACAACGAATGGGGCTTTAGCAACCGCATGCTGGACGTGACGGTCGCGTGGATGAAGGCCGCATAGAGCCGATTTTTTGCCTCCGCGGCTGCGGCTCTGGCACACGAGGCGCGTAAACGGCGGTAGGTCCAAGGTGCTCGACGCGTCCTCAGGCGGCTGGCGCGCACAAACGTACCGAGGTGCTCGACGCGACAGCTTCGGTTGCCATGGCAACGGACGTCCTTTGCGTGCGCGCCAATTGGCCGTTTTTAATGGCGGCTTTTCACCAAATTAGGCGATTGCATCCCAGCCAAGCTGCCTCGTTGCGGCGGGAACCTTCTCCTAGTTTGGTATTGCCGCCTGCAAGAGCACAACGTCGGAGGGCGTGTGAACTTCCGTGTCTTTGTTTCTGTTGTCGTATGTAGCTGGGCGCTTTTGTGGCCGATGCAAGCGGCGTACTCGAATGTGGCGCTAGACGGTAAACGCGCGAAGTCGGTGCTGAAAGAGCCGATCATTCACCAGATGATTGTAAAGCTCCGCAAACCGAAGGCCTTCGAGCTGGTACGACCGCTTGATGCTGAGCGCTCTGCAGCTCTGTCCAGACGCGCGGGCGTGCAGATGACCGGATTTCGAGCGATGTCTGGCGACACGTCGGTGTTGCGTCTGTCTGTCCCGCTGAGGCTGAGCCAGGCGCGCGAGGCGGCCGCACGCTTAGCCGCCGACCCCGAGGTCGAATACGCCGAACCGGACGTGCCGGTGCGTTCCTATCAGGTGCTACCGCCCGATCTAGCCTACACGCAACGGCACTGGCATTACTACGCGCCGACTGATCTTTTTATCGACCGGGCGCTGCTCGGCGGTGGCAACAAGCAAGTCACGACGGTTGGCGGTGCGAACTTGCCAAGCGCCTGGAGCCGCACGCTCGGCTCGAGTTCTATTGTGGTCGCGGTTATCGATACAGGTGTCTCGTTGACGCACCCGGAAGTGCAAGACGCGGTGCTGCCCGGGTACGATTTTGTCTCCGCCGACATCGCGCCGCTGCCAACGAATTTCGTCGCCAACGATGGCAACGGCCGTGACAGCGATCCAACCGATCCCGGCGACTGGGTAACAGCGGCAGAGAAAGCGCAGTATCCAGTCTGCGATGACGGCCGGCCCGAAGACACGGCCAGCTCATGGCATGGCACTCATATTGCGGCGACCATTGTCGGTCGCTGGGGCAATGGTGTGCCCATCGGCAGCAGCCCGCCGCCGGCGGGAACGTCTATTGCGGGAATCGCGCCGCAGGTGCGCCTGTTGCCCGTGCGGGCACTCGGCAAATGCGGCGGTGTGGCGTCCGACGTGGTCGATGCGATTCGCTGGGCTGCAGGGCTGCCCGTGCCGAATGCACCGCTTAACCGTACGCCAGCTCGGATCATTAACCTAAGCTTGGGCTCCCAATCCGGGGATTGCAGCACAACCTTTCGCAACGCGCTGCGCGACGTTTCGGATCGTGCGCTTGTTGTGGCTGCTGCAGGCAACGAAGGTTTGCCAAGCGTCAGCGCTCCGGCTAACTGTCCCGGCGTGCTTGCCGTAACCGCACACACGATTGAAGGCATCAATGCCGACTACGCAAATGTCGGCCGGGAAATTGCTCTAAGCGCGCCGGGCGGTGGCGCACCAACCGGCCGCAACTCGGTGATTGAAAGCACCGACATCGGCTACTACACGTGGTCTGCCGTCCTCTTCGGACCGCGCGAGCCGGAAAGTTTTAACCAAAACGGTCAGCGCGGGCCAGCGATCGGCGGCTTCACCGGGACGAGCTCGGCGGCTGCACATGTAGCAGCAGTGGCGGCACTGGTGCTTTCGATCGAGCCGGCGCTTTCGCCCGCGGAGCTGCGGGCGGTGCTCGTAGAGAACACGCGGCCGCACCCAGCAGGCACGTATTGTGCACAGGGACAAGCAGGTGCTGGTTTGTGCGGGTCGGGTCTGCTCGATGCGGCCCATGCGGTGGCTGCTGTATCAGCCGCTGGACGCGGCGGCGGTGGCGCGCTACCGCTCGCGCAACTATTCGCGCTCGCGCTGCTCGCCTTCGCCGCGCGGCTGCGCCGGCGCTAAGGCCGACCGCATCAGCCCCAACGCCGTGCCGCACAGCGCGCCGAGCAGGTGCGCCTGCGGCACGACGGGCGCGCCAAGCCAGGCCGAGTACGGCGCCATACCGTCGGCGGGCAGCTCCAGCGCCACCTTAAGGCCGCCGAGGGCGAGCAGCGCGGCCGGCAGCCCCAAGCCGCGCCAGAGCCTACCTGCGCGCCACGCCGCCGCTGTTGCTTGTATGGCGCCTGCGAAGTAAAGCGCGTGTAGGACGCCCGAGAACCCCCGGTACCAGCCGATCTGCGGATACCCGCACGCAAGTAGCCCCGAGATTCCGAGAGCGGCTAGCAGCACAAGCGCCAATTGCCAGCGAGCGCCGAGCTCATGCGCAAACAGGCGCGCAAGGACCAGCCAGGCGGTGGCATTAACAGCTGCATGCAGCCATGATAAGTGAACTAAATGGCCCGTGACGGCGCGCCACGGTTGGGCGGCCAGCAGCTCGCGCCGGTATTCGAGCCACGGCGCCAGGGACGCCGCTAGCGCAAGCGCAATCAGTATGGCCGCACCGGCAAGCGCCAGGCGCTCAGCGCGCGACAGGGCAATCAAGGTTCGCGAACGTTCTATCAGCCAATCTGACGATACCGCTGGCAGGGCGAGAACAAACCCCCTTCGTATAATGCCGAGAAGCTGCCGCAGCGCACCGCTGTCTCTGGTTGTGCCGTCCGCACCATGTCGATCAAAAGTCTGCAGGAGTTGGCTGAATCGGGCCAGCTCGCCGGCCGTCGGGTTTTTATCCGTTCCGATCTCAATGTTCCGCTGGACGAACGCGGCAACATCACTGAGGACACGCGTATCCGAGCCTCTCTGCCGGCGATTCAGATGGCGCTGAAGGCCGGTGCTGCGGTGATGGTCACCTCCCATTTGGGGCGGCCGGAGGAGGGCGTGCTGAAGCCCGAGGACTCGCTGGCGCCGGTGGCACGGCGGCTGTCGGAACTGCTCGGCCGCCCGGTGCCGCTGCGGGCCAATTGGGTCGACGGCGTGGACGTAAAGCCGGGCGAGGTGGTGCTGCTGGAGAACTGTCGGGTCAACCAGGGCGAGAAGAAAAACAGCGAACAGTTGGCGCGCCGCCTGGCGGCCCTGTGCGACGTGTACGTGAACGACGCCTTTGGCACTGCGCATCGGGCCGAGGCCACCACGCACGCGATGGCGAAGTTTGCGCCGGTGGCCTGCGCCGGGCCTCTGCTGGCGGCCGAAATCCAGGCGTTGTCGCGCGCGCTAGAGAATCCGCAACGGCCCCTGGCGGCCATCGTGGGTGGCTCCAAGGTGTCGACCAAGCTGACTATCCTGAACAACCTAGCGCAGAAGGTCGATCGCCTGATTGTCGGTGGCGGCATCGCCAATACCTTCCTGCTGGCGCAGGGCTTTCCAATCGGCAAGTCGTTGGCGGAGCCGGAGCTGGTGCCGGAGTGCAAGAGAATCCTCGCCACCTTGGCGGACAAGGGCGTCACGCTGCCGTTGCCGATCGACGTCGTCGTGGCCAAGGAGTTCAAGGCGGAGGCCACCGCGACAGTGCGGCGCGCGAGCGACGTGCAGCCCGACGATCTGATCTTGGACATCGGCCCGCAGAGCGCGCTCGGCCTGGCGCATCTCATCCGCGAAGCCAGCACTATCGTCTGGAACGGTCCGGTCGGCGTGTTCGAGTTCGACGCCTTCGCGGAGGGGACGCGGCAACTGGCGCTCGCCATCGCGGATGCCACGGCGCGCGGAGCCTTCTCGATTGCAGGCGGCGGCGACACGCTGGCGGCGATTGCCAAGTTCGGCATCGGCGACAAGGTGAGTTACATCTCCACCGGGGGCGGTGCGTTCCTTGAGTTCTTAGAAGGCAAGAAGCTGCCGGCCATCGAGATCCTCGAGCAGCGCGCCGCAGGCTGAGGCGCGCCGATGCGTCGCTCCACCAAGATCGTCGCCACGCTTGGCCCAGCCTCCAGTGACAAGCTGGTGCTGGAGCGGATGATCGCCGCTGGGGTGGACGTGGTGCGCTTGAATTTCTCGCACGGTACCGCGGAAGACCACTTGCAGCGAGCCCGCACGGTGCGTGAGGCGGCTACCGCCTGCGGCCGCGAGGTGGCCATCATGGCCGATTTGCAGGGGCCGAAGATCCGCATCGGCAAGTTCGCTGAGGGCAAGGTCACGCTGACCTCGGGCGCGCGTTTCGTGCTGGACGCGAACGCACAGATCGGCAATGCGGAACGGGTCGGACTCGATTACAAAGACCTGCCGCGCGACGTCAAGCCCGGCGATGTACTGCTGCTCAACGATGGTCTCATTGTGCTGGACGTGGAGCGCGTCAGCGGCAGCGAGATCCACACCATTGTGCGGGTGGGCGGCGAGCTGTCCGACGGCAAGGGCATCAACAAGCAAGGCGGCGGGCTGTCGGCGCCGGCGCTGACCGCCAAGGACGTGCGCGACATCGAAACCGCCATGGCCTGCGGCGCAGATTACGTCGCGGTGTCGTTTGTGAAGAGTCGTACCGATGTGGAGATGGCGCGCCAGCTGGCCAGTATCGCGGGCGAGAAACACAACGTACGGCCGATGATCATCGCCAAGATTGAGCGCGCCGAGGCGATCCCGCAGCTGCGCGAGATCCTCGATGCAGCCGACGGCATCATGGTGGCGCGCGGCGACCTGGCGGTGGAGGTCGGCAATGCGGCGGTGCCGGCGCTGCAGAAGCGCATGATCAAAATGGCACGCGAGGCGAACAAGCTGACCATCACCGCCACGCAGATGATGGAGTCGATGATCGTCAATACGGTGCCGACGCGCGCTGAAGTAAGCGACGTCGCCAATGCCGTGCTCGACGGCACCGACGCGGTGATGTTGTCGGCCGAGACGGCCATCGGCCGTTATCCAGTCGAAGTCGTGGAGACCATGGCCTCCATTGTGGCCGAGGCAGACCGCTCCGAGACAGTCGAGCTCGACCAGCAGTTTTTAAATCAGCGCTTCACGCGCGTCGATCAGTCGATCGCCTACGGCGCGCTGTTCACCGCCTACCACCTGCGCTGCGCAGCCATCTGCGCGCTCACCGAATCCGGCTCCACTACCTTGTGGATGAGCCGGCACGACATCGACATCCCGATCTATGCGCTGACGCCAAGCGTGGCCACGCAGCGCCGCCTGGCGCTGTACCGCAACGTTCACCCCGTCTTTTTGCCGAAGACTGAGGACCGCGAGGCGGCGCTGCGGCTGGCCGAACGCATCCTGCTGCAGCAAGGCTACGTGAAGCGGGGCGATCTGATTGTGATCACGGTCGGTGAGCCGATGGGCCAGCCCGGGGGTACCAACGCGCTGAAGATTGTGCGGGTCGGCGAGCATGTCTGATGGCAGCCTAGGGCCCCAAGGGCGAAGCGAGGCGCTGCGCCGCCTATGCGCCGCGGCGCTGACGGCGCTCACCTGCGCCGCCTGTGCGCCGCTGCCGGTGAGGCCGACCACCGGCCCCTTGCACGATCTTGGAGTTGAGATCGGGCCGCCCTCGACGCACGCGCTGTCGGCGGTTTACGCAACCGAGCAGGCGCGGGTCGAGATCACCGAGCGCGTCTGGCGCCTAATCGGCGAGCGTTTCTACGACCCGCGCATGAACGGCGTCGATTGGGAGCAGGTGCGGCGGCGTGCGGTGGCGCGCGCGGCGGTGGCAGCCAGCGACGCCGAGTTCTACCGCGTGCTCAAAGAAATGGCTGCCGCGCTCGGTGATTCGCATACGACGGTGCTGACGCCGCGCGAGGCGCTGGAGCGGCGTCGCTTTGCCGGCACGCGCATCGGTTTGCTGCTGACTGTGGCCGACGGCGCGGTAGCGATTGCTGAGGTCGAGCCAGAGTCGCCGGCAGCGCAAGCTGGCCTGCGTCCCGGCGACGTGCTGATCGCGGCCAATGGCGTGCGTTTCGATGATGGCTTCGCGCACACGGCCATGGCGGAGTCGCAGGGGGTCCGAGCAGACGCTGACCGTGGCGATGCGCCTGATGTGCTGCCGCTGGATCCGCACGATGCCGAGCGCGCACGCCTGTTGCGCGCGGTGCGCCACGCGCTGTATGGCCACGGCGCGTCGGGGCAGTTGCCCGTCGTGCTGCAGGTGTTGCGTGCGGATGGCCAGCTTGCGCAGGTCACGCTAACCCCGCGCACCGTAGTGCGTCCGCCGCGCAGCGAGTTGGAATGGCTACCGGGCGACGTGGCGGTCATTCGGCTGACACGCTTTGCGGCTGAGTTGCGCCCCCAGCTGCAGGCGATCTTAGATGACGCCGCGCGGGCGCAGGCGCTGATTGTCGATCTGCGCGGCAACGCCGGTGGCCTGCTCGATATGTACCGCTGGTTTGCGGGCGCTTTTTTGCCGGAGGATCGTTTCGCGCTGCGCAGTCTGCGGCGGGCGCGCCACGATCCGCGCGTTCAGTACAGCGCCTATCTGCGGGTGGGCCCCGAGCGGGGTGAGCACGCGCGTGCGCCGCTGCTGCAGCCACTGGCGGTGTTAATCGATGGCCGCAGTGCCAGCGCCGCGGAGCTGACCGCGGTGACGCTTGCTGAGCAGCGCGGCGCGCTGCTTGTCGGTGAGCCTAGCTGCGGCTGCGCCGTGGGTGTGCGCGGAGAATACGTGCTGCCCGACGGCGGCGGGGTACGCATCGCAGAGACCGCATTCGTCACTGCCCAGGGTGCGCGTCTGGAGGGTGCGCCACTTCAGCCGTCGGTGCGCGTTTCGCCCAGCCTGGCGGACTTGCGGCGCGGCGTCGATACGGCACTGACTGTGGCGCATCGCCTGCTGCTGGAAGGAGCGCACACCACCGCCGCGGGTTTGCCGCTGACAGCGGAGCGGGGGGCGCCTTGATCGACCGTATGAACGCTTTTTTCTGCTAAAAGGAGGAGTCGATGGCACTCGTATCGCTGCGCCAACTGCTGGATCACGCGGCCGAGCATGGCTACGGTGTGCCGGCCTTTAACGTCAACAACCTCGAGCAGGTTCAGGCCATCATGGAGGCGGCCCACGAGGTGGAGGCGCCCGTCATCATGCAGGCTTCTGCCGGTGCGCGTAAATACGCTGGCGAGTTGTTCCTGAAGCACCTGATCCAGGCTGCGGTGGAGTCGTATCCGCACATTCCGATCGCGATGCATCAGGACCACGGGCAGTCGCCGGCGGTATGCGAGTCGGCGATAAAGCTTGGCTTCACGTCGGTGATGATGGACGGCTCGCTGCGTGAGGACGGCAAAACGGTGGCCGACTATGAATACAACTGGCAAGTCACCAAGCAAGTGGTCGACATGGCCCATGCGGTGGGCGTGTCCGTCGAAGGAGAGCTGGGCTGCTTGGGGTCATTAGAGACGATGAAGGGCGATAAGGAAGACGGACATGGCGCCGAAGGAACCATGACGCGCGAGATGCTGCTGACCGATCCGGATCAGGCCGCCGATTTCGTCAAGCGCACGCAGCTGGATGCGCTGGCGATTGCCATCGGCACGAGCCACGGCGCTTACAAGTTCACGCGCAAGCCCACCGGCGATATCTTGGCCATTGACCGCGTCAAAGAAATCCACCGCCGTATTCCCAACACGCATCTGGTCATGCACGGCTCCTCCAGCGTGCCGCAGGAACTACTGGAGGAGATCCGCAAATACGGTGGTCAAATGAAAGAGACCTACGGCGTGCCGGTGGAAGAGATCCAGGAGGCAATCAAGCACGGCGTACGCAAGATCAACATCGATACCGACATTCGCCTGGCGATGACGGCCGCGGTGCGCAGGTTCTTGGCCGAGAACCCGAGCAAGTTTGACCCGCGCGAATTCCTGAAGCCAGCGCGCGAGGCTGCAAAAGCGATCTGCAAGCAGCGTTATCTACAATTCGGCTGCGCGGGCATGGCTCCGAAAATCAAGCCGCTGCCGCTAGAGGTGATGGCTCAGCGATACCGCAGTGGCGAACTGGCGCAGCGGGTGAACTGAGCGCAGCGCGCGAAACTGCCCGCCGCGCTTGCTGCGGCCGGCGCGCTCGCCCGGCCGCGACGCTTTGCCGGTGGTTAGCCGATATGGCGTGGCGCAACAGGCCTTAGAAGCCGTTTGTTGTCGGCACGCCAGCGCGATGCCTGCGCGCGGTGCGAGCGGCCTGAGCAAAACGCCGCCCGCGCTGCGGCCAGTGGTTCGTACCTGGAGTGTGTCGGCCATTGACGTCACCGGGGTCGATGGGGAAGGCCTGGCCGCCTTGGGCGCGATGAGCCCCTCTGATGCGCCGCCCCACGCCGGCGGTAACGGCGTGCCGCAGCTGGGTTGCCTAGCCAAGAAAGAAGGTGGCGCTCGCCTGCAGCGGGCTCGCCTGTCTCTGCTGCGCCGGTGGCGCACTGCGCCAGCGGCCGCGGGGCGCTGAGCTGACTTCGGATCGGCAAGCGGCCGTGCCACGTTGCGGGCAGCCGCAGCCCATGGCGGTGAACGCGGCGCTGCTTGCCTGGTGATCAACTGCGGAGTCGAGCCGAGGCATTTCACAACTGGGCGGGCGCTGCTCAGAAAGCCGTCTGTGATGCTTACGCGAGCGCGCCGCGGCGTGACTTGAGGATGCCGAACGCCCGATAAGCGGCGGCAAAGCCGCCGTTGGCGTGGCGATCCGTACAGCTGCGATACCGATATCGTCGCAACCCATCGGGGCCGCCGGGGCGCCGGCGCCGTTGCCGCTTTGCGCCCGCGCAAGCATGTTCGCTGCGGGCGCGGCCCGTCAGGAGTCACTGCATGCCGCTGCTGCCCGCTCGCTTCCAACGCTTGCGCACGCGCATTATCGCGGCGTTTGCGTTCCTGATCGTGGTGGTGCAGGCCATCGCCGTGGTGTTGGTGGCCGTCGGCGGTGAAGGCTACGAGCAGACCAAGCTTGAGCACGAGCTTCAAGTCGGCGAGCGCATCGTTCGCCGCTTGCTCGACGACCTGCAAGCCCAACTGACTGGCGCAGCAACGCGCGCAGCAGCCGACAGTCGCCTGTGGGATGCGCTGGCGGCGTCGGAGAGCGCGCGGGCCGAGAGCGTTTTGCGCGCGCATGGCGCGGGCACCGAGATCGCGCTATTGCAGGTGTTGGACGCGCGTGGCCGCGTGCTCGCCGACGGTGCTGTGTCGCCTCAACGCGGCCGCGCGCTGCCGCTGGCAAGGGCGCTGGAGACAGCACGGCGGGATGGGGTGGCGGCAGCCGTGATGGTGCTCGACGGGCAGGCGTATCTGGTGGCGGTGGTGCCACTGGCGGGTGCGCCGAGACTGGCTGCGGTCATCATGGGCCGACGCCTCGATGATGCGCTGGCGTTGGAGATGCAACGCCTGACGGATCTTGCGGTGTCGTTATTGCTGCTGGATGCCGGCGGGGTGGCACGTCCGCTGGCGTCCTCTTTGCCGGCGGCACAGCGACGGGAGATCGGTCTTGCGCTGGCGACGGCGGCGACGCGCACCGAGCGGTTGTCTCTGAAGCTGGCGCAAACCCGGTACGAGGCGCGCCTGATTGCCCGCGATGCTGGCGACGGCGAGCGTCTGCTGGCTGTGCTGGCGCGCGAGCGGGATGAAGGCCGCTTCCTGACCCCGGTGACGATCTCGCTAAGTCTGCTGGCGTTACTGAGCCTGCTGCTGGCGGTGTGGATGTCTTATCTCGTGGCCCGCTCGATTACGCAGCCGTTGTCGCAGCTGGCTTCCGCGGCACAACGCATGCAGGCCGGCGATTATTCGGTGCCGATCCGGGTTGAGCGGGAGGATGAACTTGGCCTGCTGGCTAGCAGCTTGAACCATCTGCGCGAAGGCATTGCACGGCGTGAGCGCGAGATCCTGCGGCTGGCCTACGAGGATTCGCTCACGGGCCTGCCGAACCGCTCGCTGTTTATGGACCGACTGCAGCATGGACTGCGCACGGCTACGCGGCGGCAGGAGCCGCTGGCGGTGATGGTGCTTGATTTGGACCGCTTCAAAGAGATCAACGACATGCTCGGGCACGTCGCCGGCGATGCGGTGCTCAAGCAGGTGGCGGCGCGCCTGCAGGCGGTGCTGCGCGACACCGACACGGTGGCGCGGCTTGGCGGCGACGAATTCGCGGTCGTGCTGCCGGCGGCGGATGCCGAGATGGTGCGGCTGGTGGCGCGCCGTATCGCACTGGCGCTGCGCGAACCGGTGGAGTTCGAAGGGCAGCCGTTGGACGTGGCCGCCAGCATCGGCAGTGCGATTTTTCCGCAACATGGCGAGGATGCCGGCACGCTGATCCGGCATGCTGATCTGGCGATGTACGTAGCAAAACGCAACCGCGCCGGCCATGTCTGTTTCGATCCGAGCTATGACGTTGGTCAGCGTGAGCATTTATCGCTGCTGTCGGAGCTGCGGCGCGCCGTCGAAGAGAGCCAGCTGCGTGCCTATTATCAGCCCCAGATTGATCTGGTCAGCGGGCGCGTGCGCGGCGTGGAGGCGTTGGTGCGCTGGCGCCATCCCACCCGCGGGCTGCTGATGCCCAGCGAGTTCCTGCCATATGCCGAGCAGACCGGGTTTGTCCGCGTGATCACGCGCTGGATGCTGGCGATTACGCTGCGCCAGTGCGGCCGCTGGGCCGCCGCTGGGTTGCCGTTGCAGGTTTCAGTGAATATCTCGGCGCGCGATCTGATGAACCGCGATTTTCCACACATCCTACGTGACCTGCTGCAGCAGCACGCGGTGCCCCCGCACCTTGTTTGCCTGGAAATCACCGAATCCAGTTTCATCGAGGATCCGAAGCATGCGCTGGCCACGCTGAACCGGCTGCACGATCTGGGTGTGCGGCTTGCAATCGACGATTTCGGCACCGGTTTCTCCTCGCTCGCCTATCTGCGCAAGATGCCGGTTACCGAGCTGAAAATCGAGCGCAGCTTTGTGCGCGGTATGGTCGAGGACAAAGACGACTACGCGATCGTGCGCTCAACCATCGACCTGGCGCACAACCTAAACTTGCGCGTGGTCGCCGAAGGGGTCGAAACCGAGGCCTGCATGGCACAACTGCGCGCGCTGGGCTGCGACACAGTACAAGGTTATCTGATCAGCCAACCGCTGCGACGGCGCACGCTGGAGGAGTGGTTGCGCGAATCACCTTGGGGGTTCGGTGCGGATGTACCGCCACCCCCCCTAGAAGCGGATACCTCACCGCCGGCTGCCCGATGGCCGGCATAAGGCTTACAGCGCACCCGCGCCGGCTAGCTGTCTTGCTTCGATCGCAGTATTCCGCCGCAGCGCACGCCAGGCTTTGTTTGCGCCGTGGTAGGCGAGCAGCCAGGGTGGCATGCGCAGCCAGGCGGCGCGCGCTTCCAGGGTGCGGGCTGCCAGTGTGTCTGCCAAGCTGGGTTCTGCGTCCGGGTGGACCGGC
>JANWXE010000103.1 GCA_025055385.1 Burkholderiaceae bacterium
CGACGGCCCGCGGGCCGCGTTCTTCCTCGGCCAGGCGCCGGATGTAGGCGACGAAATCCGGGTCCTCGCCGATCAGCAGGCGCTCGAAGTTGGCATAAAAATCGTCGCGCCGCAGCCACTCGCGCATGAAGTCTTCCCACACCGCCCAGCGCCGCCGCTGGCTTTCGTTCATGCGCGGCTTCCAGGCGGTGAGATAGGCGCGCTCGAACAGCGACATCAGCATGTCGAAGATGATCAGCATCCGCTCGCGCTGCTCAGGCGTCAGATCGGTGGTGGCCTGGCGCGTGGTCAAATGCAGGTCCGGATTGTCGATCACCACCTTCAGGAAATCCGTGTAGGCGTTCGACAGCATCTGGTAGACCTCTTCTTCCTCGTTGGCGCGCTCCTTGCGCTGCTCGTAGATGAAGGTGAATAGCGCCAGCGGCAGGCCCAACGTAGTGACGATGTAGCTGGCCAGCTCCCAGAAATCGCGGTCCAGCCAGTTCATACGATGGCCAGTGCCTGCTTCCGCGACGGCGGGGGGAAGCGGCGGTCGAGCGCCGCCCACGCATCGGCATCGAGCACGACACTCAGTGCGGCCAGGTTTTCGCGCAGATGCGCCTTGCGCACCGCCTTCGGGATGGCGATGACATCGGGTTGGCGCAACACGAAGGCGAGCGCCACCTGCGCGGCGCTGGCGCCGACGCGGCGGCCGATCGCCGCCAGCGTCGGATCGGCCGCGGCCGCCCCCTGGTCGATCGGGCAATAGGCCATTAGCGGCATGCCGCGCGCACGCTGCCACGGCAGCAGGTCGAATTCAATGCCGCGGCGCGTCACCGAGTAGTACACCTGATTGGCTGCGCAGCGGTCGCCGCCCGGCGCCGCCAGCAGCGCCTGAAGGTCGGCGACGTCGAAATTGCTGACACCCCAGGCGCGGATCAGTCCACGCTCGCGCAGCGCTTCGAAGCCGGCCACCGTTTCGGCCAGCGGATGGGAACCACGCCAGTGCAGCAGGTAAAGATCCAGATACTCGACCCCGAGGCGTTGCAGGCTGCGCGCGCAGGCCTGCTGCACGCCGCGCCGCGAAGCGTGGTGGGGGTAGACCTTGCTGACCAGGAACAGGTCCTGCCGGCGCACTTCACCGGCAGCGATCGCCTCCCGCACCGCCTGGCCAACGATTTCCTCGGCGCCGCCCTCGCCGTACATCTCGGCGGTGTCGATCAGCCGGTAGCCGAGGGCGAGCGCCGCGCGCACAGCAGCCACCTCGTCGCGCCGGGTACGGCTGCTCTCGCCGAGCCGCCACGTACCCAACCCCAGCGCCGGGGCGGGCCGGCCGTCGCGCAGCAGGACCGTGCGGTTCATCACAGGCGGCACAATAGCGCGGCGCCCATCAGCGCGGCGAGCCGTACGAGCGCAGCCCTTCTAGATCCTCGATCACGATCGCGCCGTATTCCACGCGCAGCAATCCGGCGCGCTGCAGCCGCTGCAGCGACTGGTTGACGCGCTGGCGCGAGATGCCCGCTAGATAGCCAATTTCCTCCTGCGAAACTTCCAGCTTGCGCTCGATGCCGGGATGCAAGATCGGATTGAAAAGCTGCGCCAGACAACGGGCGACGCGCTCATCGGGCCCCATCAGGCGCTGCGTCTCCAGCATGCCGATGAACTGGCCGAGCCGCTCGTTCAGTTGCACCAGCAGAAAGCGATTGAACGGGATGCTGGTATTGAGCAGCCATTCGAAGGTGCGCCGCGGCACGCGCACGATGCGTGAGGCCCGCAGCGCGACGATGTCGTAGCGCCGGGGCTCCGTCTTCAGCAGGCTGCCCTCGCCGAACCAGCCGCCTGCGGGGATACCCGTAAAGGTTGAGGTCTTCCCGTCGGCGGTGGAGACCATCATCTTGACGAAGCCCTCGAGCACCCCGAACCAAGCGTCCACCGCCTCGCCCTTGCGGCAGACGTAGGCCCCGGCAGGGACCGACTGTTCGGTCGCATCCGCCGCGACGCGCGCCAACTGCTCGGGCGTCAGCTGCGAGCCCCAGCGGGTGGCGGCTAACTCCTGCAACAGCGCGGAGGCTTTCATCGAATCACGTTTCATTTTGCGGGCGCAGCAATGTCGCCGGGGCGACAGCGCGGGCCAGCCCGGGCTCGGTAGCGTGCGCGCTCCGCCCTGGCCGCCGCAACGGCGGGTCACCGGGGCGATGGCGAGAAGTGTAGATTTTCGCCGCCGCGCACCGCCCTCATGAAGCGGCGCCGTTTGCGAGGAGACATGCAGCGAGACACTGCCCTCATAGAGGCCGATACTTTTCCGCGCCTGCTGCTGGCGCATGCGCGCTTGCGTCCAGAGCACCCGGCGCTGCGTGAGAAAGATCTCGGCATTTGGCAAACCTGGACCTGGTCGCAGGTGGCGCAGGAGGTCGAACGGCTTGCCGCCGGCTTGCATGCGCTTGGTTTTAAGCGCGGCGATCACCTGGCGGTGGTGGGCGAGAACCGGCCGCGCCTGTATTTCGCGATGATGGCCGCCCAGGCGCTCGGCGGCGTCCCGGTGCCGCTGTACCAGGACGCGATCGCCGGCGAGATGGTCTACGTGTTCGAGAACGCGGAGATCGAGTTCGCGGTCGTCGAGGACCAGGAACAGGTCGACAAGATGCTGGAAGTGCGGGCCGCCTGGCCGCGGCTGCGGACCATTGTGTATGACGATCCGCGCGGACTGCGGCACTACGACCAGGCGGGCCTGCTGCCCTACGAGGAGGTCCTGCGGCGGGGCGAGGACGTGCTGGCGCGGCAGCCGTCGCTCGTGAAAGACGAAATCGCCCAAGGGCGGGCCGAGGACACCGCTGCGCTCTTTTACACGTCGGGCACGACCGGAAAGCCCAAGGGGGTGGTGCAGACCTACCGCGCGTTGATCGACCGCTCGCGCGCCGCCGCCGAGCTCGAAGGGCTGACGGCCGACGAGGATGTGCTCGCCTACCTGCCGCTTGCCTGGATCGGGCAGAACATCTTTTCCTACGCGCAGGCGCTGGTGACCGGCTACACGGTGAACTGTCCGGAGTCGCCGGCCACGGTCACGAACGACATGCGCGAGATCGGGCCCACGTATTACTTTGCGCCGCCGCGCGTCTTCGAAGGGCTGCTGACGCAGGTGATGATTCGCATGGACGATGCCGGCTTGATCAAGCGTCGCCTGTTCCATTTCTTCATGGATGTGGCGCGCCGCGTCGGCGGCCGCATCCTGGACCGCAAGCCGGTGCCGCTGGCGCAGCGGCTGCTGTATTGGCTCGGCGATTTGCTGATCTACGGGCCGTTGCGCAACATGCTGGGCATGAGCCGGGTCAAGGTCGCGTACACCGCCGGCGAGGCGATCGGTCCCGACCTGTTCTCGTTCTACCGGTCGATCGGCATCAACCTGAAGCAGCTGTACGGCTCCACCGAGACCTCGGTGTTCGTGTGCGTGCAGCCCAATGGTCAGGTGAAGCCCGACACGGTGGGGCCGCCGGTAGCCGGCGTGCAGCTGAAGATCCGCGACAACGGCGAGATCCTGATCAAGAGCCCGGGCCTGCTGAAGGAGTACTACAAGAACCCGCAGGCCACCGCCGAAGTGCTGGACGCGGACGGCTGGTACCACACGGGCGACGCCGGCTACATCGACGCCGACGGGCACCTGCACATCATCGACCGCGCGAACGACGTGGGGAAACTTG
>JANWXE010000029.1 GCA_025055385.1 Burkholderiaceae bacterium
AGCCGGTCCATGTACGGCACCGACTGGATGTAGGTGCGCGTCTCCGCCAGCTTCTCGGTGGCCCGATGCAGCAGCCCAATGTGCGGATCGGCGCGCTGGATCACCTCCCCGTCCAGCTCCAGGACCAACCGCAGCACGCCGTGCGCGGCGGGGTGCTGCGGGCCGAAATTCAGCGTGTAGTTTTTAATCTCGGCCATTGTCTGAGCGCTCGACGCCGTAGCCATCCTCTCGCACCACGCGCGGCGTCACCTCACGCGGCTCGATCGTCACCGGTTGATACACCACCCGCTTTTGCTCCGGGTCGTACCGCATCTCGACATACCCGGTAATCGGAAAGTCCTTGCGGAATGGGTGCCCCACGAAGCCGTAGTCGGTCAAGATGCGCCGCAGGTCCGGATGGCCCTCGAAGACGATGCCGAACAGATCGAAAGCCTCGCGCTCGTACCATCCGACCGACGGCCAGATCTCGATGGCCGACGCGATCACCGGCAGGTCGTCGTCCGGGCAGAAGGCGCGCACGCGCAGGCGCCAGTTGTGCGTCAGCGACAACAGGTGCAGCACCACGGCGAAACGCGGTCCTTCCCAGGGACCGTTGCCGTAGGTCGAATAGTCAACACCGCACAAGTCGACGCATTGCTCAAAACGCAGCCGCTGGTCGTCGCGCAACGTGCGCAGCACCGTTAGGTAGTCGGCGGCGTGCACCTCAAGGGTCGCCTCGCCAAGGGCAACTTTGAGGCTGCGCACGCGCTCGCCGAGCGCGGCGCGCACGTTAGCCACCAGGGTGTCGAGCCGGGACATCACCGCGCGATTGTGTTGGTACGGCGGATCTTGTTCTGCAACTGGATCAGGCCGTAGATCAGCGCCTCGGCCGTCGGCGGGCAGCCAGGCACGTACACGTCAACGGGCACGATGCGGTCGCAGCCGCGCACCACCGAGTACGAGTAGTGGTAATAGCCGCCGCCGTTGGCGCACGAGCCCATCGAAACCACCCAACGCGGCTCGGCCATCTGGTCGTACACCTTGCGCAAAGCCGGCGCCATCTTGTTGCACAGCGTACCGGCCACAATCATCACGTCAGCCTGCCGGGGGCTTGGCCGGAACATGATGCCGAAGCGGTCCAGGTCATAGCGCGAGGCGCCGGCGTGCATCATTTCGACCGCGCAGCACGCAAGCCCGAACGTCATCGGCCACATCGAACCGGTCTTGCTCCAGTTGATGAGCTTGTCGACCGTCGTGACCAGGAAACCTTCGTTCACCGCGCCCATCTGTCACCTCGCCTCATTCCCAATCGAGCGCGCCTTTTTTCCACTCGTACACGAAGCCGATCGTCAGAATCGCCAGGAACACCATCATGGCCCAGAAACCCACGCTCCAGGCGCCCAGATCGCCGAGCACGACCGCCCACGGAAAAAGAAACGCAATTTCCAAATCGAACAGAATGAACAGGATCGCCACCAGGTAATAACGCACATCAAACTTCATGCGCGCGTCTTCGAAGGCCTCAAAGCCGCACTCGTAAGGCGACAGCTTCTCCGGGTCCGGGCGGCTCGGTCCAAGTAAGGCGCCCGCAAGCAGCGGGCCGGCGCCGACCGCTAGGCCAACGAGGATGAACAGCAGAACCGGCAAATACGATTCGAGCGTCATGGGTTACGCGGCGATAGCCCGCAGCGGTCCGGCTACGGCATGCCGGCTGCAAGGACAGTGGTGCCGACGGTGAGACTCGAACTCACACGGCTTGCGCCGCCACCCCCTCAAGATGGTGTGTCTACCAATTCCACCACGTCGGCAAACGGTTGCGATTGTAGTTCATTCGACGACCCTTCCTGCATTCGAACAGCAGCAGCCGCTGGCAAGCGACACAGCGCCCTCGGCTTACTGACGCACTACCGCGGGATTTCCCCCGCCTTGCTGCCGGCCGCTACAGAGCCGTCCTTCACGGCATCCTTGCGGGGCTCCGGCTGCAATGTCCGCATCACCCCCCCCTCGTCCGTTGGCAGCCGCTGGGCGTTACCGCTGTAAGCCAGACCTAGCGTGACGATAAAAAACACGGTGGCAAGGATGGCGGTCGAGCGGGACAAGAAGTTCGCGGATCCGGTGGCACCGAACAAGCTGCCGGAGGCACCGCCGCCGAAAGCGGCGCCCATGTCAGCCCCCTTGCCGTGCTGAAGCAGCACCAGCACGATGATCGCCAGTGCGCACAGAATCTGCACAGCGATTAAAAGTGTCACCCACCAAGGCATCGTTGCTCCCCTTCCGTTACCTCATCGCGCCGCCGCGCAAATCGTAAGGAAATCCCTCGCGATCAGTGAGGCGCCGCCGATCAAACCGCCGTCGATATCAGGCTGCGCGAACAGCTCAGCCGCATTGGCCGGCTTCACGCTGCCGCCATACAAAATGCGGGTGCGTGCGGCGGCTGCGGCATCCACACGCGCGATCTGCGCGCGAATCGCTGCGTGCACTTGCTGCGCCTGCGCCGGGGTCGCTGTACGGCCAGTGCCGATTGCCCACACGGGCTCGTAGGCAATGGCGCCCGCCTCGAGCGCGGCTACGCCACAGCGCGCCAGCACTGCTGCCACCTGCCGCGCGACCACCTGAAGGGTGTGCCCACCGTCGCGCTCCGCAAGCGTTTCACCCACGCAGACAATGGGGCGCAAACCGGCTGCGTGCGCGCGCGCCGTCTTCGCCGCGACCAGTTCATCGCTCTCCCCATGTAATGCACGCCGCTCAGAATGACCGATGATCACCCACCGGCAGCCCACATCAAGCAGCATCTCGGCGGCAACATCCCCCGTAAACGCACCCGGCTCGCGTTCACTGACGTCCTGTGCGCCGACGGCTGTCTCCGAACCTGCAAGCGCCTCCGCAAGCTGCGGCAAATAGACAAACGGTGCACACACCACCGTTTCGCAAGGGCTGCGTTGCGCCCGGAACTCGGTGAGCCAGGCCGCGTTCGCGGCCCGCGAGCCGTTCATCTTCCAGTTGGCAGCAACCAATTTGCGTCGCATGCCGACCTCACTGATTCGGCACGGTGCCCGCCTCAGGCGATACATCCAGAACGATTTTGCCGATGTGCTGGCCCGATTCCATCAACTCATGCGCTGCGGCCGCCTCGGCAAGCGGCAGGCGGCGAAACACGACGGGCCGAATACGTCCGGCTTCCAGCAGCGGCCACACGGCGGCACGCAGGCGCCGCGCAATTTCGCTCTTAAATTCAACCGACCGCGGGCGCAGGGTCGAACCGGTGATCGTGAGGCGCCGCCGCAGCACGGCGCCACAATCGATCTGCGCCTGCGTACCACCCTGCACCGCGATAATCGCCAGCCGGCCGTCGTCGGCCAAACAGGCCAGCTCGCGCGGCACGTAGTCGCCGGCCACCATGTCCAGGATTACGTCCACGCCGCGCCCGCCCGTCATCTCGCGCACCACCGCAACAAAATCCTCGCGGCGGTAATTGATCGCGCGCCGTGCTCCGAGCCGCTCACAGGCACGGCACTTCTCGTCGCTGCCTGCCGTCGCAAATACCGTATGACCAAAGGCGGCAGCCATTTGAATCGCGCTGACGCCGATGCCGCTTGCACCGCCCTGCACCAGCAGCGTCTCGCCCGGCGCAAGGCGCGCGCGGTCGAATACGTTAGCCCAGACGGTAAAGAAGGTCTCCGGCAGGCCGGCCGCTTCGGCGAAACTCAACCCGCGCGGCACCGGCAACAGCTGGCCGATCGGCGCGATGCAGTATTCGGCATAGCCACCGCCCGCGACTAACGCACACACGGCGTCGCCAACCCGCCACTCGCTGCCGGCGAGGTCGCCGTCTTCGATGACACCAGCAACCTCCAGTCCAGGCGTGTCCGGCGCGCCCGGCGGCGGCGGATAAGCGCCGCGCCGCTGCAGCACGTCAGGTCGATTGACGCCCGCAGCGTTCACGCGGATCAGTACTTCGCCCGCGCCCGGCTGCGGCCGCGGCCGCTCGGCCAGCCGCAGCACCTCTGGCCCGCCGGCACCGGCGATTTCGACCACTCGCATCGGATTGCGTCAGCCGTGCGTGACGGGGGTCGCCGCGTTCTCGCCCGCCGTCGCTGCAGCCTCCGTCACGGCCTTCATGGAAAGGCGAACGCGGCCTTTCTCGTCCGCTTCGATTACCTTTACCTTCACTGTCTGCCCTTCTTTTAGGTAATCGCTCACCTGATTGACGCGCTCGTGGGCAATTTGCGAAATATGTAGCAAACCATCGCGCCCGGGCAGGATCTGCACGATGGCACCGAAGTCCAGCAACCGCAGTACCGTGCCTTCATAGACCTTTCCGACCTCCACCTCGGCCGTAATCTCCTCAATGCGGCGCTGCGCCTCGCGCCCCTTCTCGAGATCAACACTGGCGATGATCACCGTGCCGTCGTCCTCGATGTCGATCTGCGTGCCGGTTTCCTCGGTGATGGCGCGGATGACTGCGCCGCCTTTGCCGATCACATCGCGAATTTTCTCTGGATTGATCTTCATCTTGATTAACCGCGGCGCAAACTGCGACAGCTCGCCGCGTGCCCCAGCCATTGCCTCCTGCATCTTGGCCAGGATTTGCATACGGCCCTCGCGCGCTTGCAGCAGCGCCGCCCACATGATCTCGCGCGTGATCCCCTCGATCTTGATGTCCATCTGCAGCGCGGTGACACCGTGCACTGTGCCAGCCACCTTGAAATCCATGTCGCCGAGGTGGTCCTCGTCGCCAAGGATGTCCGTGAGCACCGCAAACTTGTTGCCCTCCTTGATCAAACCCATTGCCACGCCGGCCACATGGGCCTTCAGCGGCACGCCGGCGTCCATCAGCGCCAGGCAACCGCCGCAGACCGACGCCATCGACGACGAGCCGTTACTCTCGGTAATCTCCGAGACGACGCGCAGCGAGTACTGGAACTCCTCATAGCTGGGCAGCACCGGATTGAGCGCGCGCTTGGCCAGCCGCCCGTGCCCGATCTCGCGCCGCTTCGGGGCGCCGACGCGGCCCGTCTCGCCGGTAGCAAACGGCGGCATGTTGTAATGAAGCATGAATCGCTCGCGATACTCGCCCATCAGCGCGTCGATGATCTGCTCGTCCTGCTTAGTACCCAGGGTAGCCGTCACCAGTGCCTGCGTTTCGCCGCGCGTAAACAGAGCCGATCCGTGCGTGCGCGGCAGCAGGCCGATGCGGATTTCGATCGGCCGCACCGTGCGCGTGTCGCGTCCGTCGATGCGCGGCTCGCCGTTCAGAATCTGGCTGCGTACGATTTTTGCCTCCAGATCGAACAGAATCGCGCCAACTTCATTGGCATCCGGGGCCGCCGTACCCGCAGCGGCAGCTTCCTCGGCCAACTTGGCATTGACTGCTGCATGGATCTCGCGCAGCTTCTGCGTGCGAGCCTGTTTGCTGCGGATCTCGTAGGCGGCTCGCAAATCGGCCTCGGCCAGTGCCACGATGCGAGCAATTAGCGCCTCGTTCTTCGGCGGAGGCTGCCAATCCCACGCGGGCTTGCCGCCATCGCGGACCAGCTCGTGGATGGCATCGATCGCCACCTGCATTTTCTCGTGGCCGAAGACGACCGCGCCGAGCATTATCTCCTCAGACAATTGCTGCGCTTCCGCTTCGACCATTAGCACCGCCCGTTCGGTGCCGGCCACGACCAAGTCGAGCTTGCTCAACTTCATCTGGGACGCGGTCGGATTCAGCACATACTGACCGTCGATGTAGCCGACTCGTGCTGCCCCAATAGGCCCCTTAAATGGAATACCCGAAACCGACAGCGCAGCTGATGCCGCCAGCATCGCCGGGATGTCAGGATCAATCTCCGGGTCGACCGACAGCACGTGCACGATGACTTGCACCTCGTTGTAGAAGCCGTCCGGGAATAACGGCCGGATAGGTCTGTCAATTAACCGGCTCGTTAGCGTCTCCTTCTCGGAGGGGCGCCCCTCCCGCTTGAAGAAGCCGCCCGGAATGCGCCCGGCAGCGTACGTCTTTTCGACGTAATCGACAGTGAGCGGGAAAAAGTCTTGACCCGGCTTCGCCTCGCTGCGCGCAACAACAGTGGCCAATACGACGGTGTCATCCATTGAGACCAGCACGGCACCGGTAGCCTGGCGCGCGATTTCGCCGGTTTCAAGCGTGACCTTGTGCGCGCCGTACTGGAACGTCTTGGTTACCTTGTCAAACACGGGGTTCCTCACAAGCGTAGCGCCTCAGCGACCAAGGCCGCACCTGCGCGTCGGCCGCCGCGGCAAAAGGGCGCAAACGGAAACGCCACAGCAACGATGAGTCTAGGCAATCGCCTGCTACGTCTGTTGAACGACGGGCGACCTGGGGCTGCGGTGACAGGAAAGCAAAGGAAGCAAACACCCGCGCGATTCGCGGGATCGACTGACTCGCTGCCGGCGGGCACGATTACTTGCGCAGGCCGAGGCTCTCAATCAGCCCTTTGTAGGCCTCGGGATTCCTGCCCTTCAGATAGTCGAGCAATTTGCGGCGGCGGCTGACCATCTTTAGCAACCCGCGCCGTGAATGATGGTCTTTCACGTGCGCTTTGAAGTGCTCGGTCAGCTCGTTGATGCGGGCAGTCAGCAAGGCCACCTGCACTTCAGGCGAGCCCGTATCGGCCTTGTTGCGCTGGTACTTCGCAACGATTTCGCTTTTCTTGATATCGGAGACAGCCATAATTTCCCTTTCGTTGAACACGCGGACACGGAAGGAAGGCCGTGCCGTGGAAGCAAACAGTATAGCTGGCCGGCGGCGTTGGGCCGGCGCGCAAAGCAGCACCCTCGCAAAGCAACGCCGCAGCCCGTATCTCAGGGGGTTGAGGTTTGCGGGTTTATACGCTCGGTCGTCGTATAAAGCTTATTGAGCGCATTTAAGTATGCCTTAGCGGAGGCGGCGACAATATCGAGATCAGAACCCACGCCGTTGACGATTCGGCCAGCGCGCCCTAGCCGCACGGTAACTTCCCCTTGCGACTCGGTACCCGTGGTAATCGCATTGACCGAGTACAGCAACAGTTCAGAACCGCTTTTTACCTCTCGCTCAATAGCTTTCAATGAGGCATCCACCGGGCCGTTGCCGACGGACTCCGAGACGACCTCGCGGCCGTTGATTTTCAGCACCACACGGGCATGGGGCGGTTCACCGGTCGCCGAACGTTGAGCCAGAGACACCAATTTGAAGTATTCCTGGTGCAGCGTCACTTCCTCGTCGGAAAACAGCGCTTGGATATCCTCATCGAAGATCTCCGCTTTACGGTCGGCTAGTTCTTTAAACTTGGCGAAGGCGGCGTTTAGTTCTTCTTCGCTCTCGATCGGAATGCCGAGCTCCTGCACGCGCTGCTTAAAGGCATTGCGGCCGGAGAGTTTGCCAAGCACGATCTTATTGGCGGTCCAGCCGACATCCTCGGCGCGCATGATTTCGTATGTCTGCCGTTCCTTCAAAACGCCGTCTTGGTGGATACCGGAGGCATGCGCGAACGCGTTGGCGCCCACCACCGCCTTGTTCGGCTGCACTGGAAAACCCGTAATGTTGGAGACGAGCTTGGAGGTCGGCACGATCTGCGTAGTATCGATCCTCACGTCTAGGCCGAAGACGTCGCGCCGCGTCTTGACGGCCATCACCACTTCCTCGAGCGCCGTGTTGCCGGCGCGCTCGCCCAGGCCGTTGATCGTGCATTCGACCTGGCGCGCACCGGCCAGCACGCCGGCCAGAGAGTTGGCCACCGCCATGCCGAGATCGTTGTGACAGTGAACCGACCAGATGGCCTTGTCGGAGTTCGGGATGCGCTCGCGCAGCGTCCGGATCAGTTCGCCGTACTGGTGGGGTACCGCGTAGCCCACGGTGTCGGCGATATTGATCGTGCGCGCGCCCTCTTTGATGACCGCCTCCAGCACCCGGCACAGGAAATCAAGCTCTGAGCGGCTACCGTCTTCGGGGGAGAACTCCACGTCGTCCGCGAAGCGGCGCGCGAAGCGCACAGCCAGTTTAGCTTGCTCCAACACCTGCTCGGGTGTCATCCGCAGCTTCTTTTCCATGTGCAGCGGCGATGTGGCGATGAAGGTGTGGATGCGTTTGGCGCGCGCGTTCTGCAGTGCCTCGGCGGCACGGCTGATGTCTTTGTCGTTGGCGCGCGCCAACGAGCAGACGATCGAATCCTTGATGGTGTTGGCGATCGCCCGTACGGCCTCGAAGTCCCCGTTAGAGGCCGCCGCAAAGCCAGCCTCGATGACGTCTACGCGCAGCCGCTCCAGCTGCTTGGCAATGCGCAGCTTTTGCTCGCGCGTCATTGCGGCCCCGGGGCTTTGCTCCCCGTCACGCAAGGTTGTATCGAAAATAATTAGACGGTCGGTCATGGCACGCTCCAAGAGGATTTACTCCGCCTTGCGGCGGGCACTCTGGACTAACGGGTTGAGGGGAAAGAGAAGTCAGCTGCGCGCAAGGCGCAGCAGCAGACGCAGAGGCAGCAGCGCAATTAATGCGGCTACTGCAGAAAGGCGGGACGCTGGACGCGCGAAAGCCATACTGCAACTATAAGCTGAACGGCGGCTTACCACAAGCCCTTATGGTGCCGGCGTCTGCGGCGGCGGCATGGGTTTGGCGGGGTTCGGTCGCCCCGTCCACCAACGCCATAGCCAGTATACGTACCCAGAAAGCGCATACAGACAGAAAAGCAGGAACAGCACAATCGGCGGGTCAAGCACGATCAAGAAAAAGCCGATGATCGTCACGACCATGACCCAGAAGGGGACGCTGCGCCCCAGGTGGAAGCTCTTGCCGCTGTAAAACGGCGCGCTAGAGACCATCGTCAAACCCGCATATAAGGTGAGGCCCACGGCCACCCACGGCATTACGCTATCTTTAATGTGCAGCTTGTTGTCGATCACCAGCCAGATGAAGCCGGCAATCAGCGCTGCTGCCGCTGGGCTGGGCAGCCCCTGGAAAAAGCGCTTATCCACAATCCCGATATTGGCATTGAAGCGCGCCAAGCGCAGCGCCGCGCACGCACAATAAACGAACGCAGCGGCCCAGCCCACTCGCCCCAGGTCGTGCAGGATCCATTCGTACATAACCAGCGCCGGCGCGGCACCGAAAGAAATCATGTCCGACAGGGAGTCCAACTGCTCGCCAAACACGCTGGTGGTGTTGGTCAGCCGCGCCACCCGGCCGTCCATGCCGTCGAGCAACATTGCCGCGAAAATGCCGATCGCGGCCAGCTCGAAGCGTTGATTCATCGCCTGTACGATGGCGAAGAAGCCCGCAAAGAGCGCTGCCAGGGTGAACAGATTAGGGAGGAACCGAATCACCCCGCGCCGCCGGCCACCATACGTCTGCGCGTCGTCGCCAATTGCATGGGGTGCAAACGCCCGCAGCCTGCGGCGCCTCAAGCGCATCGCCATGGTTGCTATAGCTCCGCGATGATGTCGCGCGCGGCGTATACCCCGTCCCCGACCATCACGCGCGGTTTGGCGCTGCGCGGCAGATAGACGTCTACGCGGGAGCCGAAGCGGATGAATCCGTAGCGCTGCCCGCGCACCACCGTATCGCCCGCCTTCACATAGCAGAGGATACGCCGGGCAATGAGGCCTGCAACTTGGACGACCGTCACGGCTGCGCCGTCGGGCCGGCGCAGCACCACGGCGTTACGCTCGTTCTCCGCAGACGCCTTGTCGAGGTCGGCGTTGATGAACCGCCCGCGGTGATATTCAACTCGCTCCACCATGCCGTCTACCGGTGCGCGATTGGAATGAACGTTAAACACGTTCATGAAAACGCTGATTAACAGCGCCTCGCGCTGCGTGTACGGATCGAACGCCGTGTCGACCTTCACTACTCGCCCGTCGGCAGGCGCCAACACCGCGTTGGCCTGCGCCGGGATCGCGCGCGGCGGATCGCGGAAAAATTGCACAACAAAGGCGGTCCAGAGCCACAGCGGAAGCGACCACCATCCAGCCCACCAGGTGACGATCACACTGGCGAGGACGCTGGCGCCGATGAACGGCCAGCCCTCACGGGCGAGCCATGGGTGCGGGTATTGCGACACGGGGGCCCGAAGTTCGATGCGTAATGGGCCGTATGGTATCCGCCGCGCGACAGGGCGGCACTCAGTTGCCGCCGAGACGCACGCGCGCCGAGACTGTCATTTGTTGTAATGATAGGCCCGCGTCCAAGGGCGGCTCGGCCACCGCCTCGGCACTCTGCGCCGAGGCGCGCGCCATCGGTACCGCCGGCGGACGATCCAATACCGGCAGGCCGAAATTCAGCTCCTCGATGCGGATGCGCGACTTTGGCACGTCCAGTGCCTGCGCGGCGGCGGTCACGCGCGCCTCCAAGTTGGCGAGCGCGCGTTGGATCAACTCCGTTTCGACGCGTTCACGCGCGGCACGCGACAAGCGAAAGTCAATGCCGGCCAGTGCCAGGTACTGCTGCGCGGCGGCGATTGTCTTCGGCAACGACGCCAGGTCAGTCGTGCGCAGCGTAACTGTTTGCCGCGCACGCCAGCCGACCACCCTGCGCGCCCCGTCGCGCCCATACAGCGGGTAAGTCTGGTAGCCTGCCGTCTCGATCTGCGCCTTCGGGTCGGCGCGCCTCAACGCCGCCACACCATCCGCCGCCCGCTGATTGACGAGCGACTGCGCGCGCGCCAGTTCGCCATCTTGCAGCTCGACGAAGAACTGCGCCACCGCCTCATCGTGAGCGACCTGCAACTGCGCGCTGCCGCTGATCAGCACCAGCGTGCCGTCGGCACGCGCCGGCGGCGTTTGCCAGAACGCTAGCAGCGTCGCGAGCAGCGCAGTTGCTCGCAGCGACCGTCGCGCGCGCATTAGTTGCGGCTGCGATCGACCAGGCGATTGGCTTTGATCCAAGGCATCATCGCACGCAGCCGCTCGCCCACCTTCTCGATCTCATGCTCGGCCATCAAACGGCGCCTCGCTTGTAGCGTCGGCGCGCCGGCGCGGTTCTCCAGGATGAAGCTCTTCGCATATTCGCCGCTCTGGATACGCGCCAGCGCCCGCTTCATCGCCGCCTTGGTCTCGGCGGTAATGATCTCGGGGCCGGTCACGTATTCGCCGTACTCGGCGTTGTTCGAGATCGAGTAGTTCATGTTTGCGATGCCGCCCTCGTACATGAGGTCCACGATCAGTTTCAGTTCGTGCAGGCACTCGAAGTAGGCCATCTCCGGCGCATAACCGGCTTCCACCAAGGTCTCGAAGCCTGCCTTAACGAGTTCCACGCAGCCGCCGCACAGGACGGTCTGTTCACCAAACAAATCTGTCTCGGTCTCCTCGCGGAAGGTGGTCTCGATCACGCCGGCTTTGCCGCCGCCAATCGCACAGGCATATGACAATGCCAGATCGCGCGCGCTGCCGGAGACGTCACGATGCACCGCGATCAGCATCGGTACTCCACCACCTTGCGTATAGGTCGACCGCACTGTATGGCCGGGCGCCTTGGGCGCGATCATGATCACGTCTAGATCCTCGCGCGGCTGGATCTGTCCGTAATGAATATTGAAGCCGTGTGCGAAGCCAAGCGCTGCCCCCTTCTTGATATGGGTGTGAATCGCCTGCTGATAAACCTCCGGATGGTTCTCGTCCGGCAGAAGGATCATGACGATGTCCGCATCTTGCACGGCCTCGGCCACCTCCTTGACCTCCAACCCTGCATTGACCGCTTTGTTCCAGGAGGCGCCACCACGGCGCAGGGCCACCGTCACTTTCACACCAGAATCCTTCAAGTTCAAGGCGTGCGCATGTCCCTGCGAGCCATAGCCCACGATCGCCACCTTGCGCCCCTTAACCAGCGACAGGTCAGCGTCTTTGTCGTAATAAACCTTCATGCGTTCTCCGTCGTTTGCTCCGTTTGATTACACGCGCAAGATGCGCTCACCGCGCCCGATGCCCGAGCTGCCGGTGCGCACCGTCTCCAAAATGGCAGAACGATCCACCGCCTGAATGAAAGCGTCCAGCTTGGCGGCGTCGCCGGTCAACTCGATCGTGTAAGTGCGATCGGTCACGTCGATGATGCGGCCGCGGAAAATGTCCGCCATCCGCTTCATTTCCTCGCGCTCCTTGCCTACCGCCCGCACCTTGATCAGCATCAGTTCGCGTTCCGCGTACTCGCCTTCGGTCAAGTCGACGACTTTGACTACCTCGATGAGCCGGTTCAGGTGCTTGGTGATCTGCTCGATCACGTCGTCGGAGCCAACCGTGACGATCGTCATACGCGACAGCGACGGATCCTCGGTCGGCGCCACCGTTAGCGTCTCGATGTTGTAGCCACGTGCCGAGAACAACCCGACGACGCGCGACAACGCACCGGGCTCGTTCTCCAGTAGGATCGACAGCACATGCCGCATTAAAGATCCTCCGATCCGAGCAGCATCTCCGTTAACCCTTTGCCGGCTTTCACCATCGGCCACACGTTTTCCGTCTGGTCAGTGATGAAGTCCATAAACACCAGTCGGTCTTTGTAACGGCTGAACGCTTCGCGCAGCGCGGGTTCGACGTCGGCCGGGCGCTCGATCCGCATGCCGACGTGACCGTACGCCTCGGCCAGCTTGACGAAGTCCGGCAGCGCGTCCATGTAGGACTCCGAATAGCGGCTGCCGTAGTCGATTTGCTGCCACTGCCGCACCATGCCGAGATACCGGTTGTTCAGATTCACAATCTTCGGTGTCAGCCGGTATTGCTTGCAGGTGGATAGCTCCTGGATGCACATCTGAATCGACGCTTCACCCGTGATGACGACGACCTGGGCACCCGGGTTGGCCATCTGCACCCCCATCGCGTAGGGCAGTCCCACCCCCATCGTACCTAGCCCACCGGAGTTGAACCAACGCCGCGGCTTATCGAACTTGTAGTACTGCGCTGCCCACATTTGATGCTGACCCACGTCGGAGGTGACGTACGCATCACCCTGCGTGACTTTCCACAGCGTCTCGATCACGTACTGTGGTTTGATGATCTCGGCCGAGCGGTCGTACTTCAGACAGTCGCGTTGGCGCCACTCGTTAATCTGAGCCCACCATGCTTTCAACGCCGATACACTTGGCTTCAGCCCCGATGCCTCGATGTGCGCCAGCAAATCGATCAGCACCTCCTTGACGTCCCCCACGATTGGAATGTCAACCTTGACGCGCTTTGAGATGGAGGAAGGATCCACGTCAATGTGGATGATCTTGCGCGGATTCTGGGCAAAATGCTTAGGATTGCCGATCACTCGGTCATCGAAGCGGGCCCCGATCGCCAGCAGTACATCGCAATGCTGCATGGCCATGTTGGCTTCGTAGGTGCCGTGCATTCCCGGCATACCGACCCACTTGGGGTCTGTGGACTTGAACGCCCCAAGCCCCATCAGCGTCGTCGTGCAGGGGTAACCGAGCAAGTTCACCAAACGGTTTAGCTGCTCGCTGGCGTCGGCGAGGATGACTCCGCCACCGGCGTAGACCATCGGCCGATGAGCGCTCATCAGCACCTGCACCGCTTTCTTGATCTGCCCTTGGTGGCCCTTAATCACCGGGTTGTATGAACGCATCGACAGCTCGCGCGGATATACGAACGGCGCCTTCGCAATCGTTATATCCTTGGGGACGTCAACCAGCACCGGGCCGGGGCGGCCCGTGCGCGCGATATAAAAGGCCTTTCGCATCGTCAACGCGAGGTCGCGCACATCTTTGACCAAGAAGTTGTGTTTGACGCAGGGGCGCGTAATGCCCACCGTGTCGCACTCCTGGAAAGCGTCTTGGCCAATCGCGTGGGTTGGTACCTGCCCGCTGATGATCACCAGCGGGATCGAGTCCATGTAGGCGGTGGCGATCCCGGTTACCGCATTGGTCACTCCAGGGCCGCTGGTAACCAGAGCGACCCCGATGCGGTTGCTCGAGCGCGAATAAGCGTCGGCCGCATGCACCGCCGCCTGCTCGTGGCGCACCAGGATGTGCTGGATTTTGTCTTGCTTGAAGATCTCGTCATAAATGTAAAGGACCGCACCGCCCGGATAACCGAAAATGTGCTTGACGCCCTCTTCTTGGAGGCACCGGACGATGATCTCGGCGCCCGTGATCGGCGCGGATGTCGTCTCCGCGCGGCTCATTTCTGCGCTGACGGACTGCATGCTTATCCTCTCAAATTCCACAGGAGATTGATCGGACCCCGTTCCGTAGCCGCTTGTGACGGCCGGTGCGGGCAAGCGCAACTGCAACGGGCTAATTCGAAAACAACTGGGTAGGCTGCTCCGAGTTCGCTTGGTTTCTCGTTGTGCAAGAGCTGTTGACGATAGCGCAGCGCAGCACCAACCGCAAACGCACTGGTGGCAGCCTTCCTGCTGTGATGCGGTTGTTAACATCGCCGCGCCGGCAGCCGGCCCAACGCCCCGTCGCGCATCAGCCTCAGGCATGGCTACGAAAGAAGAACTCGATCGATTTCTCGCCAGTGTCGAACGGCGCGCCTTCAAACAGGCGGCCTTCGCCGTGCGCGACGACGAGGCGGCGCTGGACATCGTGCAGGACGCGATGATCAAGTTGACCGTCCACTACGCGGACCGGCCGGCTGCCGAGCTGCCGCTGGTGTTCACGCGCATCTTGCAGAACGCCATCCACGACCATTTCCGCCGCGCCAAAGTGCGCGGCGGCCTAATCACGCTCTTCTCGGCCTTAACCGGCCATGACGAAGACGTGGAGTCGGCCGACCCGCTGGAAACCCTGGACGCCGCGGCCGGGTCAGAGCAGGCGGAAAGCGCCGCCGACTGCGTGGAACGAGCCCAGCTGATCGCGATCATTGAGGAGGAAATCGCCAAATTGCCAGCCCGTCAACGCGAGGCTTTTCTGCTGCGTTATTGGGAAGATTTCGACGTTGCCGAAACGGCCGCGGCGATGGGCTGCTCCGAGGGAAGCGTCAAGACCCACTGCTCGCGCGCCGCCCATGCCTTGGCGCGCGCGCTGCGTGCCCGAGGTATCACGCTATGACCGAAGCCGAATTCGCTTACCGCATTCGCCAGGCGCTCAACGAAAGTCTCGAGCGCATGGACTACAGGACGACGTTCCGCCTGCAGCGCGCCCGCCAGGCGGCGCTGGCCCGCTACCGCCCGACGCCGGTTGTCGCGCCGGTGCCCGTGCTGGAGCCGGCCGGCGCCCCGCCGGCGGGGTCTGCCGCCGACAACAGGGGGAGATGGCTGCACCGGCTCGGGCTGGTGGCCCCCACGCTCGCCTTGCTGCTGGGTTTTTTCGCAATCTACGAGTGGCAGCGAGCCCGTGCGATCGACCGCATCGCAGCGCTTGACTTTGCGCTTCTGCTCGACGAGGCGCCTGTGGACGCCTACGCCGACAAGGGCTTCGGCCTCATCCTAAAATATGGGGTGCCTGAATAAAGCCGGGGCCCATGCCGAGCCGTTTGTCGCTAGCGATACGGATGCTGATGGCTGGGGCGGCAGCGCTGATAGTGCCAGATGCGCCCGCGCAAACGCCGGTGCCTGCCGCAAGTGCACCGGCGTCAAGCCGATCAGCTACCGCACGCCCAACCTGGAACGAGCTAAGCGCCGCACAGCGTGAAGCACTGGCACCGTTAGCGGGCGAATGGGAAAAGTTCGACCGCGACCAAAAGCGTAAGTGGCTCGAGGTAGCCGAGAAATTTCCGCAGTTAAACGAGGAAGGAAAAGAGCGTCTGCATGCCCGGATGGCCGAATACGCCCGGTTGACGCCAGAGCAGCGCCGTACCGCGCGCGCCAATTTCCAGCGCGCCTATGAGCTGCCGATGCAGCAGCGGCAGTCGCTGCTGCAGCAGTACCAGCAGTTGCCCGAGGAAAAGAAACAGGAGCTGGCCGACAGGGCACGCAAAAGTGCTGATCTTCGTGGCCCGACGCCCGCGCCAGGAAAGAAGAGTCAGCCGGCGGTGCCGCAGCGGGTCACGAACTGAGCGGTGAGTGCGCGCGCCAACGCAACTGGCCTCCGCCCCGCCAGCCCGTGGCTGCGGCTTGCGGCAATGACTTATGACGCCATGCTGCTGTTTGGGGTGGTTTTTATCATCACCTATGCGTTGCTGGCGGCGCTGCGCTGGACCTATCCGCTTGGCACCACGCAGCGCTGGATGCTGCAAGCGGTCTTGTTCGTCGCCATCGGCGGCTATTTCGTCTACTGCTGGACGCGCAGCGGACAGACGTTGGCGATGAAAAGCTGGGGCATCAGGCTGGTTGGCACCGATGGCGAGCCGCCGCGTGCCGCTGCCGCCGTGCTGCGTTACGTGCTTGCCTGGCACCTGCTGCTGCCCGGTGCCCTTTGGTATGCGCTGGCCGGCGGCCACACCGCCCGCGACGTGCTGGTAGCACTGGCAGGCGCTGCGGCCTGCGTGCTGCTCGCCTATGCCGATCCAGCACGGCGGCTACTGCACGATCGCGCCAGCGGCACACGGCTTGTGCACGTAAGCTGACACTCAATCCGTCTGAAACAGACGCCTTATCAGCGTCATTTCTCTCTGCTCAACCAGCGCCAGGAAGTCGCCGGCACCCTGCATCGCACGAAACGCGTCAAAGCCACGAGCCAAAAAATGATGCAAGTGCGCCAGTCCCGCCGCCTCGGCTGGGCCACGCATCATATGCAGCATGCCGGCCAGCAGCGGCATGCGCGCCAACCGGTCTAGCGCCCGCCCGATACGCACTACCATGTCGATCTGCCGCACGCGCTCGTTGAGCGTACCGGCCAAACGATACGCGCGCTCGTAGCCTGCATCGTCCAGCGGCAACGCGTCGATCGCGCGAGCCAGGCGCGCATCGAGGATCTCGGACAGTTCGTCCAGCTCCACAGCCAGCGTCATCGTTTCCACCGCCCGCTCCGGCAGCAGGCGCGCCATTTTCGGCGCCACCCGCAGGGCTTCCTGATCGCGCTGTTCGAAATCCTTTTCGCCGTACAGCTCGTCGAGGAAGAACTCAGCCGCTGCGCGATAGCGCGGCGCGGCAAGCAGGTCAGCGTACGTGCGACGCAGCCGCTCGGACTGGAAGCGCTTCACCGCCAGCCAGCGCTCGGTAAGCGCGGCATCGCTTGCGAGGCTGCGGCGCAGTTCGACAACACGCTGCAGGGCGGCGGCCAGACGGTCTTTTAACGGGAGGTTCAGCGCAGACGCCATCAGCGACAGGCTCAACGCCCTTTATTTCAGGTTCTTACAATCCACAGTCTGCAGATTAGCGGAATCCCATGCGGCGCCGTACGTTTTTCACAATCACCGCTGGCGGCGTGATCGCGCTCACAATCGGTGCACTAGGTTGGCGCCGGCTCGCTCGCCCTGTGCCTGCACGCGCACGCGCCAATGCGCAGCTCGTCCTCCGTGCGGTGATTCCAGCGCTGCTAGCCGGCGTGCTGCCGTCGGAGACGGCCGCCGCTGAAGCGGCGTGCGGGCAAGCGCTGCAGCGCACGCTGCAAGCCATCGACGGGTTGCCGCCCGCCACGCGCGCCGAACTCGACGAGCTCTTCAGCCTGCTTGCGTCCCCGGTCGGCCGCTGGCTGATCGCACTCGACTGGGCGCGCGCACAACCGGCGCACGTTGCCCGCCTGTTGCAACGGTGGCGTCATAGCCCGGTGCGCCCTTTCGTCGCAGCGTATCAGGCACTGCACGATCTGGTGCTGGGTTCCTGGTATGCGGATCCGACAACCTGGTATGGCATCGGTTACCCCGGTCCGATACGGTTATGAGCGCAGCCAACGATCCGATTCGGGATGGCCTTGAACGCGGCTGGAAGGTTCGCGATGGTGCGGCGCTGTCGGGCGAAGCACGCGTCGAATGCGACGTTGCGATCGTCGGCACCGGCGCCGGCGGCGGCGTCGCCGCCGAGCTGCTGACGCGAGCCGGGTTGTCGGTGGTGCTGATCGAAGAAGGGCCGCTTAAAAGTTCACGCGACTTCCGCATGCTGGAGGCCGACGCTTACCCGCAGCTTTACTGGGAGTCGGCCGCACGCAAAACCAAGGACAAGGCCGTCACCATCCTGCAGGGGCGCGCGGTAGGGGGCTCCACCACCATCAACTGGACCTCCAGCTTCCGCACGCCGCCGGCAACCCTCGCCTTCTGGCGCGAACGCTTCGGCCTGAACGCATACACCCCGCAGGCGCTTGGGCCACATTTCGCGGCTTGCGAGAAGCGGCTATCCATCGCGCCCTGGCTGGTGGCGCCGAATCGCAATAACGCGTTGCTTGCCCACGGCGCGCAAGCGCTGGGTATCCCGGTGGCCACCATCTCCCGCAACGTTCGCATCTGCTGGAACCTCGGCTACTGCGGGATGGGCTGCCCCACCAACGCCAAGCAGTCAATGCTCGTAACTACGATCCCTGCGGCGTTAGACCGCGGCGCGCAGCTCTTCTTTCGGCTGCGCGCGCAGCGCCTCGAGTTCGACCGGAACCGTGCGGTCAAGCTGCTCTGCACCGCGCTTGCCGCCGACGGCCTCACGCCGACCCCGGCGAGCATGGCGGTGATCGCGCGCCATTACGTGCTCGCCGGCGGGGCGATCAACACGCCGGCGCTGCTGCTGTGCTCCGAGGCCCCCGACCCCTACCGGTTGCTCGGCAAGCGCACGTTCCTGCACCCGACCGTGATCTCGGCGGCCGTCTTCGACGAGCGTGTCGACGGCTACCAGGGGGCGCCGCAATCGGTCTATTCGGATCATTTCCTCGAGCGCGACCCGATCGACGGCCCGCTCGGCTTCAAGCTGGAGGTGCCGCCGCTGCACCCGGTGCTGTTCGCCTCCACCGTGCCGGGCTTCGGGGCGGAACACGCCGAAACGATGCGCGCCTTTGCCCGCACGCATGTGCAGATCGCGCTGATCCGCGATGGCTTCCATCCGGACAGCGCCGGCGGCACGGTCGGGCTGCGGCGCGACGGCACGCCGCTGCTCGACTATCCGCTGACCGACACGTTCTGGGACGCCGCGCGGCGCGCGCTGCTGGCGATGGCCGAGATCCAGTTCGCCGCCGGCGCCCGCGCCGTGCGGCCGGTGCACGAGCAGGCCGCCGCCTGGACGAGCTGGGCGCAGGCCAAAGCGGAGATCGCGCGCCTGCCGATGAAGCCGCTGGCGCTGCGCGTGGTCAGCGCCCATGTGATGGGCGGCTGCGGCATGGCCGCCGACGAGCGGCGCGGTGTGGTGAACTCAGATGGCCGCCATTTTCACCTCGACAACGTCTCGGTGTTCGACGGCTCGCTTTTTCCCACCTCGCTCGGCGCCAATCCGCAGCTTTCGATTTACGGCGTCGTGCACCGCATGGCGGGGCAGTTGGCCGCCGTGCTCAGTGGCCGCCGGCCACCGACGTTCAACGACACGTAAGCGCACTGACGCTTCTGGGACTGCCGCTGCCGTGACTTGCGCGCGCCTACGCGCGGGCAACGAAGCCGCGTGGAATCGCCGCCAGCAGCTTCTTCGTGTACGGATGCTGCGGGTTCTCGTAGATCGCTTCCGCCGGCCCCCGTTCGACGATCTCCCCCTGGTTCATGACCAGGATGTCGTCGGCCATGTACTTGACCACCGCCAGGTCATGGCTGATGAACACGTAGGAGATGCCGTACTCCTCCTGCAGGTCGAGCAGCAGGTTCAGCACCGTGGCCTGCACCGAGACGTCCAGCGCCGACACCGATTCGTCGCATACCACGATCTCCGGCTTCATCGACAGCACGCGCGCGATCGCGATGCGTTGCCGCTGGCCGCCGGAGAACTCGTGCGGGTACTTGTGCACGGACTCCGGCGGCAGGCCGACGCGGCGCGCCAGCGCCACGGCCATCTCGAAGCGCTCGGCATCGTTCGCACCGATGCGGTGCACTTTCATCGGTTCGGTGAGGATCTGCCCGACCGTGAAGCGCGGGTTGAGGCTGGCGTACGGATTCTGGAAGATGATCTGGATGCGCCGTCGGTAGGCCAGCAGCTCTTGGTCCGGCAGCGCCAACAGGTCCTTGCCGTCATACAGCACCTGCCCCGCGGTGGGCTGCACCAGCCGCAGCAGCAGCATGCCCACCGTCGTCTTGCCGGAGCCAGACTCGCCCACCACGCCGAGCGTGCGCCCGCGCGCGAGCGTAAACGAGGCGTCCTTCACGGCCTCGATCGTCTTGCGCGCGAACAGCCCGGTCTTCAACCGATACTCCTTGCGCAGGCCACGCGCCTCGATCAGCGGCACCGGCGCCGGCGGCCGCGGCGGCCGCGGCTCGGCGAGGACGATCGGCGTGCCGCCGCCGTTCATGAAATCGTCGATCACCGGCAGCCGCTTCGGCTTGGCGTCGAGGCGCGGCCGGCACGCCAGCAGCGCCTTCGTGTAAGCGTCCTGCGGGGCGGTGAAGATGCGCGCCACCGGCCCCGCCTCGCGCACCACGCCCTCGCGCATCACCACCACATGGTCGGCCACCTCGCCCACCAGCGCCAGATCGTGGCTGATGAACAGCACCGACATGCGGAACTTTTCCTGCAGCCGCGCCAGCAGGTCCAGGATCTGCCGCTGCACCGTGACGTCCAGCGCCGTGGTCGGCTCGTCGGCGATCAGCAGCTTGGGCTGGCAGGCGATCGCCATCGCGATCATCACGCGCTGCTGCTGGCCGCCGGACAGCTCGTGCGGATAGCTCGCGAGCCGGGCGCGCGGCTCCGGGATGCCGACCTCGTTGAGCAGCTCGACCACGCGCTCCGCGGCCTGCCGGCGCGACAGCTTCAGGTGCAGCTGCAGGACCTCGCCGATCTGGTCGCCGATCGTGAACACCGGGTTGAGCGAGGACATCGGCTCCTGAAAGACGACCGAGATGTCCTTGCCGCGGATACCGCGCAGCACCTCGGCAGGCTCCGCCAGCAGGTTGCGGCCGCCGAACTCGACGCGGCTGCCGTCGGCGACCACCGCGTTCTCCGGCAGCAGCCGCACGATGGCCATCGCCGACACGGTCTTGCCGGAGCCGGATTCGCCGACCAGCGCCACGGTGCCGTTTTCCGGGATCTCGAAACTGACCCCGCGCACGGCCTCGACCTGCTGCGAGCGGCCGAGGCGGAACGAAATGCGCAGATCGCGCACCGCCACCAGAGGATTCATCGGTCCTTCACCTCAGCTTCGGATCGAGCGCATCGCGCAGGGCATCGGTCAGCAGCGAGAAAGCGGTGACGAACACGGCCATGAAGAGGGTGGCCGCCGCCAGCTG
>JANWXE010000096.1 GCA_025055385.1 Burkholderiaceae bacterium
CCCGACCGCATGCGTGGAGGTCGTGGCCATCTGGATCGTATGACCGTCGGCTGCGCTCTTGGCGACGATCTCGCTGCCGAGCGCGCCGCCTGCGCCGGGGCGGTTGTCGACGATGATCTGCTGCTTGAGCCGCTCCCCCAGGTGGCGGGCGAGTTCGCGCGCGATGATGTCGGTGGCGCCGGCCGGTGGAAACGGCACGACGAGCCGGACCGGTCGCGCGGGATAAGGCTGGGCGCGCGACGCCGGCGGCAGCCCGGCGGCGAGCGCCGCCAGCCCCAGCCGCAGCACGCGCCGCCGCGCCGGACGGCCGACGGCAGCCGGGGTCATCAGTCAGCTTCTTTGAAGGCCTGCTCGCGCTTAGATTTGATCGCCGGCAGGGTGACGATGACGACCAGCGCGACGGCGGCCAGCAACAGCGCGAGCGACAGCGGGCGCGTGAAGAAGACGGTCGGATCCCCGCGCGACAGCAGCATCGCGCGGCGCAGGTTTTCCTCCATCATCGGCCCGAGGATGAAGCCGAGGATCAGCGGTGCGGGCTCGCAGCGCAGCTTGTAGAACACGTAGCCGAGCAAGCCGAAGACGGCGGTCACATACACATCGAAGGCGTTGTTGTTAATCGAGTACACGCCGATGCAGCAGAACGTGAGGATCGCTGGATAGAGCCACTTGTACGGGACTTTCAGCAGCTGCACCCAGATGCCGATCAGCGGCAGGTTCAGAATCACCAGCATCAGATTGCCGATCCACATCGAGGCGATCAGACCCCAGAAAAGGGCCGGGTTGCTGGACATCACCTGCGGGCCCGGCTGGATGTTGTGGATCGTCATCGCGCCGATCATCAGCGCCATCACCGCATTGGGCGGGATCCCCAGCGTCAGCATCGGCACGAACGAGGTCTGCGCGCCCGCGTTGTTGGCCGACTCGGGGCCGGCCACCCCGCGGATGTTGCCTTGGCCAAACGGCGGATCGGCCTTGGCGCCGGCCAGTTTTTTCTCCAGCGTGTACGAGGCAAAGGAGGCGAGCAGCGCGCCGCCGCCCGGCAGCACGCCAAGCACCGAACCGAGTAAGGTGCCGCGCCCAATCGCTCCCGCCGAATCCTTCAGATCTTTGCCGGACGGCCAGAGGTTTTTAACGGATGAGGTAAACACCTCACGCTTCTCGTGTTTCTCCACGTTGGCGACGATCTCAGCGAATGCGAACACACCCATCGCCACGGCCACGAAACCGATTCCGTCGGACAGTTCCGGAATGTCGAACGTGAATCGCGCCACACCGGAGTTGACATCGGTACCGACTAGCCCCAGCAGCAGGCCCAGGATGATCATCGCGATGGCTTTAATCAGCGAGCCCGAGGCGAGTACCACTGCGCCGATCAGACCGAGCACCATCAGTGAAAAGTACTCGGCGGGACCGAACTTGAACGCCAACTGCACCAGTGGGAGTGCAAATGCCGCGATCAGCAACGTGGCAAACGAGCCGGCAATAAACGACCCGATGGCCGCGATGCCAAGGGCCGCGCCGGCGCGGCCACGGCGGGCCATTTGGTAGCCGTCTAGGCAGGTGACCACCGAGGAGGATTCGCCCGGCAGATTCACTAGGATCGACGTGGTCGAGCCCCCGTATTGCGCGCCGTAATAGATGCCGGCCAGCATGATCAGCGCCGACGTAGGCTCAAGCGCGTAGGTGAACGGTAACAGCATCGCCAGCGTTGCGACCGGACCTAAGCCCGGCAGCACGCCGATTAGGGTGCCGATCAGCACACCGGCGAAGCAATAGATAAGATTTTTAATCGTGAGCGCGGTGGCAAAGCCCAGCGCCAAATTCGACAGCAGTTCCATTGTGCACCCGCCGTGCTCAGTTATTGGAGAAGAAAGCCGGCCAGATCGGGATCACCAGTCCGAGCCCCCAGATGAACACGGCCAGCACCAGCACGATCAGGAAGATCGCCAATGGGATCACCTCGCGCACGCGGAACTCGTGGCTGGCATACGCGGACACCGCGATGAGCACCGCCAGCGACAGCACGAGTCCAAGCGGCCGCAGCAGCAGCCCGAATAGCGCTACCGCACCGAGAACGATCAAAAGCGGCCCGAAGTGGAACTTCTCAACCGCACCATCTGGTGCTTCGTGCGCCAAGCCTTTGATGCCGATGATCAGGCCGAGTAGCGCGAGCAGGCCTCCCAGCATGGTCGGGAAGTACGCCGGCCCCATACGCTGCGCGGTGCCCATGTCGTACTCCTGCGCAAAGCCCGCGAAGGCAAGCCCGAGGACGAAGAACATCACCCCGGACCAGAAGTCTTTCTGATGTCGGATACGCACGTCTCCTCCTGATCCGCTCTGCGGCGGTTGCGGTCGTTGCCAGATCTCGCAGCGCCGCTCTTCCGCTGCAGGAAGAGCGGCAAGGGGTGGCGATCTTAATGAATTTCGATCCGTCGCGGCATCAGTCAGCGTACTGGCCGGCTTTGCGGATCACCGGTCCCCACTTATCGATTTCTGCCTTCAGGTGCGCTTGGTGGAAGGCTGGCGTCATTTTCTCTGCTGCGTAAATGGTCGCCCCCAGGTCGTTCATGCGCTTGACAAAGTCGGGTTCTTTGGAGGCGGCAACCATCGCGGCGTTCAGCCTGTCGATCACCGCTTTCGGCGTGCCTTTTGGCGCATACAAGCCGTGCCAGATGCCGACCTCAAAGCCTTTGAGACCCGCTTCCTGCATGGTGGGCAGCTCCGGCAGTGTGGGCACCCGCGCCGCGCTGGTGACTGCATAGGCCTTCACCGAACCGGCTTTGATCTGCGCGGTCGTGTTGGTGGTTTGGTCGCACAGCACGTCCACCTGCTTGCCGAGGATGGCATTCAACGCATCCGCTGTGCCTTTAAAGGGCACGGTGGTCAAATCCGTCTCGATCGCCGACATGAACAGCAGGCCGCACAGGTGCGAGGCCGAGCCGATGCCGGCATTGGCGAGGTTGATCTTGGCCCGGTTCTGCTTCAGGTACTCGACCAGCTCCTTGAAGTCCTTCGGCGGCAGGTCGGTGCGGGCGATCAGCGTCATCGGCACGTCGACGATCAGCCCGATGTGCTCGAAGTCCGTCAGCGGGTTGTACTGCAGCTTGCGGTACAGGGCCGGGGCGGTCGACATGCCGATGTGGTGCAGCAGCAGCGTGTAGCCGTCGGCGGCCGCGTTCTTCACGCGCGC
>JANWXE010000065.1 GCA_025055385.1 Burkholderiaceae bacterium
ATAGCGGTACCAGCCCTTGCCGGTCTTCTGGCCCAGGCGGCCCGCCTCCACGATGCGGTCGGCGATGGCCGGGTAGTACATGTTCGGGCGTTCCACGCGCCGCCGTTTGCGGATTGCGTAGCCAATGTCGAGGCCGGCGAGGTCACCCATGGCAAACGGCCCCATGGCCATGCCCCAGGCCTGCAGCGCGCCGTCGATCTGCTGCGGGCTGGCGCCCTCCTCCAGGAGCAGCAGCGACTGGCGCCCGTACTGCTCGCTCATGCGGTTGCCGATGAACCCGTCGCACACACCAGCGACCACCGCGACCTTTTTAATGCGCTTAGCCAGCTGCATGATTGTGGCGAGCACGTCTTTCGCGGTTTTCTTGCCGCGCACCACTTCGAGCAAGCGCATAACGTGCGCGGGCGAGAAGAAATGGGTGCCGATCACGTCTTGTGGACGCCCTGTCACGGCAGCAATCGCATCCACGTCCAAGGTCGAGGTGTTAGTGGCCAAAATCGCGCCTGGCTTCATCACGCGGTCCAGCTTGCGGAATACCTCTTGCTTGACCGCCATGTCTTCATAGACAGCCTCGATCACCAAATCGGCATCGCGCAGGTCTTCGTAGCGCAGCGTAGTCTTGATGAGGCCTATCCGCTGTTCGACCTCTGCCGACGTCAGTTTGCCTTTCTTTGCGCTCGCCTCCCAGTTGCGGCGGCAGGTCGCCAGCCCGCGGTCCAGCGCCTCTTGATTGGCTTCCAGGACACGCACCGGTATACCGGCATTGGCAAAGCTCATTGTGATGCCGCCGCCCATCGTGCCAAAGCCGATCACCGCAACTTGATTGATCGGCCGCGTCGGCGTGTCTTCCGGCACATCCGGGATCTTGGCGGCGGCCCGCTCGGCGAAGAACGCATGCCGCAGCGCTTTCGACTCAGTGCCATTGAGCAGCTCAATGAACAGCGAGCGCTCGAACTGCATGCCCTCGGCAAACGGCTTCGTCACGGCCGCCTCTACCGCATCGACGCACTTCAGCGGCGCCGTCAGGCCGCGTGCCTGCGCAGCCGCCCGTTTGCGCGCCTCCGCGAAGAATGCCGCCGGCTCCGTGCCCGGCGGCAGATCGACGGTGCGGTCGCGCAAGCGCGGGTGGCGGCTGCGCTCGGCGACCTCATGGGCAAAGTCGATTACCCCCTGGAAGGTCGTATGCGGCACGATGCGCTCCACCAGTCCGTAGCGCTGCGCCTCCTCAGCCGGGATCGGTTCGCCGCTGACGATCATCTGCAGCGCTTTTTCAACTCCAATCGCACGCGGCAGCCGCTGCGTGCCACCGGCCCCCGGTAGCAGCCCCAGCTTAACCTCCGGCAACCCCAGGCTGGCATTTGGCGTGGCGATTCGGTAGTGGCAGCCGAGGGCGAGCTCTAACCCACCGCCCATGCACACGCCGTTGATGGCGGCAATCACTGGCTTGCCACTGGCCTCCACCGCCTCGATCACTTGCAGCAAACTAGGCTCGGCGATCATCGCTGGCGTGTTGAACTCGCGGATATCGGCGCCGCCGGAGAACACCTTGTCGGTGCCGGTGATCACGATCGCCCGGACCTTGCTGTTCGCCTGCGCGCGCTTAAGCCCCTCTACCACGCCCTTGCGCGAAGCGTGGTTCAGACCATTGACCGGCGGATTGTCCAATTGGATAACGGCGATATCGCCGCGCACCTCATAATGTGTGCTCATGCGCTTGCTCTCCCTAAACCTCTAGCCATTCTTGGCGGATCGTCTTGTTGTTGCGCAGCTCGGCCGGTGTGCCTTCAAAGACCATCTGCCCGTGACCCATCACATAGACGCGCTGTGAGATCTCCAGCGCGATGGTCAGCTTCTGCTCGATTAGCAAGATCGCGGTGCCGCGCTCTTTCAACTCGCGCAGGAAGCCCGCCACCAGCTCGACGATCATCGGCGCTAGCCCCTCAGTGGGCTCGTCAATGATCACGAGCTCCGGGTCGCCCATCATCGTACGCGCCAGCGTGAGCATCTGCTGCTCGCCGCCCGACAGCACCCCAGCCTCGGTGTGCCGGCGCTCTTCCAGACGGGGAAAGAGTCGGTACATGTCGGCATAGGTCCACCGACCCGGTTTGCGGCCCTTCAGCCCCAGCGTTAGGTTTTCTTCTACCGTCAGTCCGGGGAATATGTCGCGGTTCTCCGGCACATAGCCGATGCCGAGGTGCGCGATTTTGAAGGTCGGCAACCGCGTCAGGTCATGCCCTTTAAATTCGACGCGGCCAGTGCACTGCACAAGACCCATGATTGCTTTGGCGGTGGTCGACCGACCGACACCGTTGCGGCCAAGGAGGCTAACGATCTCGCCGGCGCGCACATCAAGGTCGACGCCATGCAGCACGTGGCTCTTGCCGTAGTAAGCATGCAGGTTACGCACGGTCAACATGGCCCCCCCCTTTGTTTATGCGTCCGCGTGTTTGCCCAGATACGCCTCCTTGACCCGAGCATCGGCACGGATCTGCGCCGGCGGTCCCGATGCGATCACCTCGCCATAGACCAGCACACTGATCGTGTCGGCCAGTCCAAACACCACGCTCATGTCGTGTTCGACCATCACCAGCGTGCGACCCTGTGTGACCTCACGGATCAACTCCACGGCATGCGCGGTCTCGCTGCGGCTCATCCCCGAGGTCGGCTCATCCAGTAGGATGACAGACGCACCGCCGGCGATCGTGATGCCGATCTCCAATGCCCGCTGCTCGGCGTACGTGAGCAGGCCGGCGGCCACGTTGCGCCGACGCTTCAGGCCGATGCGCTCCAGCACCTCCTCGGCCCGCTCGCGCGCGTCGGTTAGCTTATTAAGATTGCGCCAGAACGCGTACTTGTACCCAAGCGACCACAGTACCGCGCAGCGCAGATTCTCGAACACTGACAGACGGTGAAAGATGTTCGTGATTTGAAACGAACGCGATAGGCCCAGCCGGTTGATCTCGTAAGGCTTGCGGTTTGTGATGTCCGTGCCGTTGAGCCGAATCGTGCCGCTGCTGACCGGAAAGCGCCCGCTGATTAGGTTAAACAGCGTCGACTTGCCCGCGCCGTTGGGCCCGATGATCGCGTGCCGCTCGCCCTGCCGGATCGACAAGGTCACACCCCGGATAATCTCGGTATTGCCAAACCGCTTGCGCACGTCGATCAGTTCGAGTGCCGCTTGCATCACGCTGCCTCCGGGTTGGCCCGTAGATAATCTTCGATCTCTTCCTGGATGCGGTCCCACTCGCGTTTGAACCGCCGTCGCGTGTATTCGAAAGCCGCGCCGCCCCCAATGAGCAGCGCCAGCATGAATACCCACGACTCGCTCGACGCGGTATTAAACGGGAAGCCGAACACCTTGACCGTGGGTCCGAGCGCCGATTCGAGCGTCAGGTGGTAGGTCATCTCGATCAGCAGCACCACGCCGGCCAGTAGCGTCAGTCCGGCCATGATCAGCCCGAAGTACGGATCGCGCAGGCGCCCGAACTTGCCGAACTTCATCACCCGCAGGTTCATCAGCACGATGCTGGCGAGCCCGCCGGGCGCATACATCACCAGCAGCACGAAAAACACGCCGAGATAAAACTGCCAGGCCTTCGTCCACTCGCCCAGCGCAATCGCGAACAGCACGAACACGATTGCGCCGATGATCGGCCCGAAGAAAAACAGCGCCCCGCCGATGAAGGCCGCCAGCAACACTCCGCCGGAGCGGATCGCGCTGACGTTTTCGGCCGTGACGATCTCGAAATTAATGGCCGACAGGCCACCGGAGATGCCAGCGAAGAAGCTGGACAGAATCAGCACCAGCCAGCGTACCCGCTGCGTGTTGTAGCCGATGAACTCGGCGCGCTCCGGATTATCACGCACCGCATTGGCGATCCGTCCCAGCGGCGTGTGCGTCCAGGCGTACATCGCGATCATCGAGACGAAACACCAGAACGCAATGAGGTAGTAAACCTGGATGTCGCGGCCGAAGTTCAGCCCCTCAATGCCGAGGAAATTGCCGCCGGCGGTACGGTTGCCGCTAATGCCGCCCTCACCGCCGAAGAAATCCGGAAACATCAACGAGCAGGCAAACACCATCTCGCCGATCCCCAGCGTGATCATCGCAAACGGCGTCCCTGATTTCTGCGTAGTCGGATAGCCGAAAATCACGCCGAAGAGCATGCCGAAGAAGCCACCAATCAGCGGCAGCAGCGACACCGGGAAGACGAGGTGGCCGGCATCGATCCAGTTCAGTGCGTGAATCGCGAAATACGCACCAAGCCCCGAGTAGACCGCGTGGCCAAAGGACAACATGCCGGTTTGGCCCAGCAGCATGTTGTAGGAGAGTGCGAACACGATCATGATGCCCATTTGGGCCATCAAGGTGCGCGCAAAGCCCTGCGTAAAAATTAAGGGCGCAACGATAAACAGCAATGCTGTTCCGCCCCAGATGATCCAGCGGCCAAGATTGATCGGCTTGTAGCGCAGCGTCGGCGTAGCGGTCACAGCAGCCATGCTTTACGTCTCCCGTGTGCCCATCAGGCCGCGCGGCCGCACAATCAAAATTAGAACCAGCAAAAGGAACGGCAGCACCGGGCCGACCTGCGCCACCGTCAGCTTCCAGACGGCGTAGCCAAATGTGTCCGGCGTCACCGTCACACCGAAGAACTCCAACAGCCGCCCAAGCCGGAAGTCAGACGCCAGCGCAAAGGTCTGGATCAGGCCAATCAAGAGCGAGGCGATGAAAGCGCCAGCAAGCGAACCCATGCCGCCGACCACGATCACCACAAACACGATCGCGCCCGCTACTGCCGCCATGCTCGGCTCGGTGACGAAGACCTTGCCGCCGATGACCCCGGCCAGTCCGGCCAGCGCCGATCCCCCGCCGAAGACCAGCATGAACACGTTGCGCACGTTGTGGCCGAGCGCCTCCACCATGTCCGGATGCGTCAGCGCCGCCTGGATCACCAGACCGATGCGGGTGCGTGTCAGCAGTAGCCATAGCGCCACCATCATCAGCACGGCGACTAACATGATGAAGCCGCGCGCGATTGGGAAGGTGGTCGTGTAAATCGTGAATAGGGGCCCATCCAGCTCCGGCGGCAATGGATTTGGCACCGGAGGCCGACCCCAGATCACTTGCACCAGTTCGACGATGATGAAAGACAGGCCGAAGGTAAACAGCAGTTCCGGCACGTGGCCCCATTTGTGAACGCGCCGCAGGCCGTAGCGCTCCACCAGCGCGCCAAGGATGCCGGTGAGGATCGGCGCCACCACCAGCGCGGGCCAGAAGCCGACCCACTTGGAGATCTGGTAGCCAAAGTACGCGCCGAGCATGTAGAAGCTGGCATGGGCGAAGTTCAGGACGCCCATCATGGAGAAGATCAGCGTCAGCCCGGAGGCGAGCATGAACAGCAACAGCCCGTAGCTGATGCCGTTTAATAAAGATACAAGCGCAAGTTCAGCGGTCACGGCAGCTTAACTCGCAAAAAAAGGCCGGCCCTGAAGTAAGGGCCGGCCGAATACGGTACCGGCGCAGCCGATCCGGTGCTCAACCGGCCGGACGTGCGGGCCGCTTCATGTTGCAGCTGGTCGGCTGGGCCGCGATGAACGCATCCAGCACGCGCTCGGTACGCCACCCATAGCCTGTATTCTCGGCATCAAATCGAACCTGCTTGCCATCCACCTTCTGCCAGCTCGAGATGAACAGCGGCTGTTGCAGCTGATGGTCAGAGGCGCGCATTTCAACTTCGCCGTTTAGGCTTTGAAAGCGCAACCCCTCTAGCGCGAACGCCACTTTAACCGGATCCGTCGATTTCGCCTTGTTCATCGCCTCAGCCAAAGCGCGGATCACCGTATAGGTGGCGATTGTGTAGTAGTCGTCCTTGAAGCGAGTCTTGAACTCCTTGTATATGCGCTCGCCGAGCGAACCCGGTTTTTCACTATTCAGATTCCAATAACCGATGAAGCGCACCCGGTCCACACCTGCATCGCCAATTGCGGTCGGCACACCCGTCGTGCCTGCATAGTAGGTGTAGAAATGCGCATTTAAGCCCGCCTCTTTAGCGGCCTTGATAAGCAACGCGAGGTCGGATCCCCAGTTGCCGGTGATGACGGTATCGGCGCCAGAGGCCTTGATCTTGGCAACGTACTGCGAAAAGTCAGTCACCTTCGCGAGGGGGTGTAGTTCGTCGCCAACGATCTTAATGTCCGGCCGCTTGCGCGCCAGATATTCTCTCGCGGCGCGGCGCACTTGGTGGCCGAACGAGTAATCCTGGTTAATTAGGTAAACCGCTTTGATGTCTTTGCGCTCTGCCATGAAGGTGGTGAGCGCTTCCATCTTCATGTCCGAATTGGCGTCGAAACGGAAGTGCCAAAAGGTACACTTCGAGTTGGTGAGATCCGGGTCGACGGCCGCATAGTTCAGATATACGACCTCTTTGCCGGGGTTGCGCTCATTGTGCTTGGCCACTGCATCGGCAAGCGCAAGCGCCACCGACGAGCCATTGCCCTGCGTGATGTACCGAATGCCCTGATCGATGGCCGCCTTCAGCGCATTGAGGCTCTCTTGGGGCGACAGTTTGTTGTCGAAAGGCACGATTTCGAACCGCACGCCCTTAACCCAATTTTCCCGGTTCGCGATCTCCGCGATCAGCTGGTAGCTGCGAAGAATGTTGGTACCGACAGGAGCCATCAGGCCCGACTGCGGGTCGATGAAGGCGATTCTTACGGTTTCGGACTGCGCCCAGGCCGCTGCAGCGGTCCCCAGCGCAACCGCCACGGCTGCCGTGCGAAGGGCGAAGCGCATCATGCTGTCTCCTTTCTGGCTACACACTTTTTATGGCGAGCAGGATACTGAAGCCCGTTGCGCGCGTAAAGCCGGGCTGTCCCGCAGTGCAACCACCGTCGTTTTCCTGTCAAGCGACGCTCGGTAATTTGTAATCCCGAAACTGCTCGCGCAGCTTCGTCTTTAACATCTTGCCGGTGGCGCCAAGGGGAATGCTCTCGACAAATACGACATCATCCGGGATCTGCCACTTCGCCACCTTGCCTTCGAAGTGCGCTAGCAGCTCCTCGCGCGTGACCTGCGCGTTCGGCTTCTTCACCACTACCAGCAGCGGCCGCTCATCCCACTTCGGATGTTTCACCGCAATGCAGGCGGCCATCGCCACCGCCGGATGAGCCATCGCGATGTTCTCTAACTCGATCGAGCTGATCCACTCGCCGCCCGACTTAATCACATCCTTGCTGCGATCGGTGATTTGCATGTAACCATCGGCGTCGATCGTGGCCACGTCGCCGGTAGGAAACCATCCGTTCCTCAGCGGATTGCCGCCCTCGCCCTTGAAGTATTCGCGTACTACCCAGGGGCCGCGTACCAAGAGATCGCCGAACGCCTTGCCGTCCCACGGCAGCTCGCCGCCATCGTCGCCAACGATCTTCATGTCGACACCAAACACGACGCGCCCCTGCTTCTGCTGCACCGCCTCACGTTGCTGTGGTGGCAGCGCCAGGTGCTTAGCTTTTAAGGTCGCTACCGTACCGACGGGACTCATTTCGGTCATGCCCCACGCGTGCAAGACCTGCACGCCGTACTTTTCCTGAAAAAGTTTGATCATCGCCGGCGGGCAGGCCGACCCCCCGATGACGGTGCGGTTCATCGTCGAGAATTTCAGGCCACTGGCCTCTGTGTACGCAAGAAGGCCCTGCCACACGGTAGGTACACCGGCCGATACCGTCACGCGCTCTTGCTCGAACAGCTCGTAAAGCGACTTGCCATCTAGCTGCCCGCCCGGCATCACCATCTTGGCGCCGGTCATCGTCGCCGCATACGGAAGCCCCCAGGCGTTGACGTGAAACATCGGCACCACCGGCAGCACAACGTCTCGCGCCGACAATGACAGCGAATCCGGCAGCGCGATCGCATATGTGTGCAGGATCGTCGAGCGGTGGCTGTAGAGCGCGCCTTTCGGATTGCCGGTGGTGCCGGACGTATAGCACAGCGAGGAGGCCAGGTTCTCATCGAATTCCGGCCACTCGTAATCGTCGGAGTGGCTATTGATCAGGTCTTCATAACACAGCAAGCTCACCTTGGATGTGGCCGGCATTTTTTCTTTGTCGATCATTGCTACCCAATGACGTATTGACCGGCAGTGAGGTGCGACCGCCTCCACGATCGGCAGGAAGGTCAGATCAAAAAACAAAGCCCGGTCCTCGGCATGATTGGCGATCCAGGCGATTTGCTCCGGATGCAGCCGCGGGTTGATCGTGTGCAGCACCGCACCGGAGCCGGAGACGGCGTAATACAACTCCAGATGCCGGTAGCCGTTCCAAGCCAGCGTCGCGACGCGATCCGACATCCGAATTCCGAGACTTGCGAGCGCGTTAGCCATCTGCCGGGCTCGCCGATGCAGGTGCCGGTACGTGTAGCGATGGATGTCGCCCTCGACGCGCCGCGATACGATCTCGGTGTCGCCGTGATGCCGGTCCGCATGCTTTATAAGCGCTGAGATCAGCAGCGGCATCTGCATCATCAAGCCGTGCAGCATAGATTGTGTCTCCCTGAATTGATCATGTTGCGATGTGACGCGCAAGTTTGCCGGCGCCGCCGGCCGCGTCAAGCGGGTCACTACAATCTTCACATTGCTCGCCCAAAGGCTCGCCCGTGAAACTTTTATTCGATCTGCTGCCGGTCATCCTGTTTTTCGTCACTTACCGGCTGGCCAGCGCTGACCCGCAGGGAGCAGCCGCATGGGCCGATGGATGGCTTGCACCGCTAGTCTCCGACGGACCGGTGCCAGCGCAGCAGGCGCCGATCGTGCTCGCTACGGCGGTGGCGATCGTGGCCACCGCGACACAGATCGGCTGGCTACTCGCACGCAAGCGCCGGGTCGATCCCGCGCTGTGGCTCGGGCTAGCGGTGATCCTGCTGTTTGGCGGCGCCACGATCTGGCTGCACGACGAGACGTTCATCAAGTGGAAGCCGACCATTCTGTATTGGCTCTTCGCCGCCATCCTGGTCGGCGGTCGCCTGCTGTTCGGACGCAACCTGCTGCGCGCCTTGCTGGGCACTCAGCTCGCCGTCGAGCTGCCAGTATGGGAGCGGTTGCTGTGGGCTTGGGTCGTTTTCTTCCTCGCCGCTGGGGCGCTCAACCTGTGGGTCGCCTTTACGTTTGCTACCGAGGTGTGGGTCAATTTCAAACTGTTCGGCCTGCTTGGACTGACCCTCGCATTCGCGCTTGCCGTTGGCCTGTGGGTGGCACGTCACGTCAAGGAGCGGCCGCATGGCTGAGGCCGGCCGCGTCGAGCGCATCCGTGCCCGCCTGCAGGCGGCGTTGGCGCCAGCGGAGCTGCGCATCGACGACGACAGCGCCGCCCACGCAAGCCATGCAGGCGCGCGTGGCGGGGCAGGTCACTACCGCGTCTATGTTGTAAGCGAACGCTTTCGCGGCCTGCCGCGCTTGGCCAGACACCGCCTTGTGTATGATGCCCTGCACGACCTCATACCGCATGAAATCCACGCGCTGTCCATGACCCTGCTTGCGCCCGAGGAGGTCGGCGGCGTCAAAGCATCACCACGAAAGAGTTAGTTCCATGAGTAAGACCCCTTGGTTCGTCGCGCTGCTCTTTAGCGCCCAAGTGGCGTTCGCCCAGAACGTCGCCGTCGTCAACAACAAGCCGATCCCGAAATCGCGCGAGGAAGCATGGATCAAGCAGCTACAGGCGCAAGGTCAGCAGGACACGCCGGAGCTGCGCCGAATGGTGCGGGAGGAGCTGATCCGCCGTGAGGTCTTTCTGCAGGAGGCGCAAAAGCGCGGGCTGGCCGATCTGCCGGACGTGAAGTTTCAGATCGACATCCAACGGCAGAACACGTTAATCCAGGCGCTGATGCGAGATGAACTCAAGCGTAATCCAGTGACGGAGGCGCAAATTCAGGCCGAATATGAGCGGCGAAAGAACTTAGCGGGCGGCAAAGAGTACCGGGCTCGGCACATTTTGGTCGAAAAGGAAGACGAGGCCAAGGCGATTATCGAGCGGTTAAAAAAAGGTGAGAAATTCGAGGAGCTCGCCAAGCAGTCAAAGGATCCCGGCTCGGCCGCGCGCGGCGGCGATCTTGACTGGGCTGGCCCGGACGCTTACGTGAAACCGTTCTCCGATGCGATGGTCAAGCTCGAAAAAGGCACGTTCACCGAGGCGCCTGTGCAATCACCGTTCGGCTGGCACGTGATCCGGCTCGACGATGTGCGCGATGCGCAGTTTCCGCCACTTGCCCAAGTAAGCGCGCAGATTCGCGAGAGCCTGCAGCAACAGCGCATTCAGAGCTTCCTTGAGGAGCTGCGCAAGAAAGCGAACGTGCAGTAATGACGCAAGAAACGGGCGCTGATGGCGCCCCGTTTTTGCGCGCGCATGCGCGGATCAGAAGCGGTAGCTGATGCCGAAGCTTAACAAGTTACCTTGGTCGAACTCCTCGAACTCCAGTCGCAGTGCGACCTGGGGCGTCAACTGATAGCGTCCCCCGACGCCGATTAGGGGGTTGAATTCACCGTCGGTGCTAGAGCCGCCCGAGGCCCGGACGCGCACACGACCGTAATTCAAGCCAAGTTTTCCATACACGGAAAAATTCTGCGGCAGCGGGATGATCCCGACCGCCGCCACGCTCAGTCCCCAGTAATCGGTGCTGCGTTCACCCAGCGGCGTGCGAATTTTCTCTTTCACGAACTGCGTGAAGGCCGCTTCCCAGCCAAAATTCGGCAACAGCTGCTGACCGCCATAGATCTTTAGCCCGAGGTCGCCGAACTCGGGCTCGCCGACGGCGACACCCACGTAGCTGCCCCAGTTTTGACGCATTTGCGCCTGCGCGGCGGGCGCCGCGACGATGAGCGCAGCCACGGCGGCGATGGCGAGCGAGCGTTTCCTATGCATTGATTTCCTCCTTCTTTTAACCGTGTTGCAGTGTAGTTGGCCTAAACCGCACCGCGGCTCACCCCTTCACCATCCGGCCGCAGGGACTAGCCCGCTACCCTACCCAGCGGCGCGCATTACGGAACATGCGCATCCAAGGCGAATCTTCGCCGAGCCCCGGCGGCTGCCAGGACATCTGTACAGTACGGTGCACGCGCTCGGGGTGCGGCATCAGAATCGTGACGCGGCCGTCGGCCGTGGTCAGACCGGTCACCCCGCCGGGTGAGCCATTCGGGTTGTACGGATACCGCTCGGTTGGTCGACCCTGCGGATCCACATAACGTAGCGCGACCAACGCCTGCGCGCGCGCTTCCTCGCTCGCGAACACGGCGCGTCCCTCCCCATGGGCGTTGGCGATCGGGATGCGGCTGCCGGCCATGCCGACGAAAAAAATCGACGGCGACTTGGTCACCTCAACCATCACGGTGCGGCCCTCGAACTGTTCAGAGCTGTTGCGTTCGAAACGCGGCCAATGCTGCGCCCCAGGGATCAGCGGCGCAAGCTGGCTCATCATCTGGCAGCCGTTGCAGACACCGAGCGCAAACGTGTCGGCACGTGCGAAAAAGGCGGCAAATTGTTCAGCCAGGCGGGGGTTAAACAGAATCGTTTTCGCCCAGCCGCCGCCGCCGCCGAGCACGTCGCCGTATGAGAAACCGCCACAGGCCGCCAGTCCCTTAAAGGCGGCCAGCTGAACGCGGCCCTCGAGTATGTCTGTCATATGGACATCGACGGCGGCGAAGCCGGCGCGATCGAAGGCCGCCGCCATCTCATATTGGCTGTTGACTCCTTGCTCCCGCAGGATCGCCACGCGCGGCCGCGCGCCACGAGCGACGAAAGGCGCAGCGACATCTTCCTGCGGATCGAAGGTCAAGTGCAGCGACAGGCCGCGGTCCTCCGGGTCGGCGATACGCGCATACTCCGCGTCGGCACAGGCCGGGTTGTCGCGCAGCCGCGCGATGCGCCAGGAGACCTCGCTCCAAATTTGCTGCAGTTCCGCGCGCGGGCGCGCAAACACGCATTTGGCGTCGCGCCAGATCTCGATCACGTCGCGATCGTTTGGGCGGCCGATTTCGTGCGTCAGCGCCCCGAGTCCGAACGCGCGCAGCCGCGCCAGCACAAGCTCACGTTCGGCGCGCCGCACCTGTAACAGTATGCCCAACTCTTCATTGAATAGCGCGCGCAGCGTGGCTTCCTCGCGCTGCACAGCGACTTGTTCGGCCCGGATCTTGAAGTCGCCCCAGTCGGTGGCAGTGGGGTCGAACGTCAGCACATCGATCATTAGAGTTACGCCGCAGTGCCCGGCAAAAGCCATCTCGCAGACAGCGGCAAACAGGCCCCCGTCGGAGCGGTCATGGTAGGCCAGCACGAGGCCGTCGGCGACAAGCGCGCGCACCGCCCGCACCGCAGCGGCAAGGCGCGCGGCATCGTCTACATCAGGCGCTTCATTACCAATTTGGCGCGTGACCTGCGCGAGGATGGAGCCGCCCAGCCGCTGGCGGCCGGCGCCGAGGTCGATCAGCAGCAGGATGCTGTCGCCAGCATCGGTGCGCAGCTGCGGCGTCACCGTGCGGCGCACGTCCGCCACTGGCGCGCAGGCCGATGCGATCAGCGACACCGGGGCGATCACCTTGCGCGGCTGTCCGCCGTCTTCCCACACCGTGCGCATCGACAGCGAATCCTTGCCCACCGGAATGCTGATGCCCAATTCGATGCAAAGGCGGCTGGCGGCCGCCACGGCGTCGTACAGCGCGGCGTCCTCGCCCGGCTCGCCGCAGGCAGCCATCCAGTTGGCCGATAGCTTCACGCGCGGCAACGCCACGTCCGCCGCGGCGATGTTCGTCAGCGCCTCGCCGATGGCCAGGCGGGCAGCCGCCGCCGCATCGATCACCGCCACCGGAGTGCGCTCGCCGACGGCCATTGCCTCGCCGGCGTAACCATCGAAATCGGCCAGGGTCACTGCGCAGTCGGCCACGGGCACTTGCCAGGGGCCGACCATCTGGTCGCGGCAGGTCAGCCCCCCCACGCTGCGGTCGCCGATCGTGATCAGGAACGCCTTGCTCGCCACGGTCGGATGGCGCAGGACGTCACAGGCCACCTGCGCGAGGTCGAGGCCGGTCAGATCGATTGGCGGCAACTGCCGTCGCACATGAGTGACATCGCGCCGCATGCGCGGCGGTTTGCCGAGCAGAGCCGACAGCGCCAAGTCCACCGCAGGCTCCGCGCCGTTGCACGCCACACGCAGCCGCCCATCGTCGGTCGTCTCCCCAAGCACCGCATAGGGGCAGCGCTCACGCCGCGCTAGCCACTCAAAAACCGGCAACCGCTGCGGGTCAAGCGCCAGTGCATACCGTTCCTGCGACTCGTTGCACCAGATCTCCAGCGGACTCATCCCGGTGTCCTGGACCGGAATGCGCGCCAGATCAATTCGTGCGCCACAACCGGCTGCATGCGCCAGCTCCGGCAGGGCGTTGGACAGGCCGCCAGCGCCGACGTCGTGGATCGACAAAATCGGATTGTCGCCACCCAGCGCGGCACACCGATCGATGACTTCTTGCGCGCGCCGCTGCATCTCGGCGTTGCCGCGCTGGACGGAATCGAAATCGAGCTGCTCGGTGTTGCTGCCCACCCCCATGCTGGATGCTGCCCCGCCGCCAAGGCCGATGCGCATGCCTGGTCCGCCCAACTGCACCAGCAGGGCGCCAGGCGGCAGAGGCGCCTTCTCGACCAGCTGCGCGCGGATGCTGCCGATGCCGCCGGCGAGCATGATCGGCTTGTGATAGCCGTAACGGATGCCGCCGACATTCTGTTCGTAGACACGGAAATAGCCGAGCAGGTTTGGTCGCCCAAATTCGTTATTGAACGAAGCGGCGCCAATCGGCCCCTCTAACATGATTGACAGCGCCGTGGCGATGCGGCCAGGGAAACCCAGATCGTGCTCGCTGCCGATGCCGGCGACCACATCATGGTCGAGTTCCCAGTCCCGCCGTGCGCCGGGCAGCCTCAAGTGCGAGACGGAAAAGCCGCACAGGCCGGCCTTGGGCCGCGCGCCCCGGCCGGTAGCGCCCTCGTCGCGAATCTCGCCGCCAGCGCCCGTGGCCGCCCCTGGAAACGGTGAGATGGCGGTTGGGTGGTTGTGCGTCTCCACCTTGAAGACGAGGTGCGCGATCTCCGGCACGCGCCGGTATTCGATTCCGATCGCGTGTTCAGTACCTGGCAGCAGTCGCTGCACCATGCCGCCTTCAAGCACCGCTGCGTTGTCGCGGTAGGCGATCACCGTGCCCTGCGGCGCCGCCGCGTGGGTAGCCTGGATGAGCGCAAACAGCGACTGCTGTTTGCGCTCACCGTCAACGATCCACTCGGCGTTAAAGATCTTGTGCCGGCAGTGCTCGGAATTGGCCTGCGCAAACATCATCAGCTCGACGTCAGTTGGATCGCGTCCCAAGTCGCGGTAAACGTCAAGCAGATAGTCGATCTCGTCATCGGCAAGTGCCAACCCCAGCTCGCGGTTAGCCCGCTCCAGCGCCAACCTGCCTTCGCGGCTGAGCCCGATGCGCTGCATCGGCTTAGGTTTCGCCGCACGGAAAAGCTCCTCTGGATCGATGTCGCCTTCGAGCAGGCTCTCGGTCATGCGGTCGTAAAGCAGCGCACCGATGGCAGCCCGCTGCGCCGAATCAAACCGTCCCGTGACTCCGATCCAATACTGTGTACCACGTTCGATGCGAAGGACCGCATCTAGCCCGCAGTTGTGCGCAATGTCGGTGGCTTTGCTGGACCACGGCGAGACAGTGCCGAGGCGCGGCACCACCAGCAGGGTAATCGCCGCCGCCGGCGCGTCGCCTTCAAAGGGCTCTCCGTAGGTTAGCAGCGCGTGCAGGCGGTTGCGCTCGATGTCGTCAAGCACCCGCGCGGCATGAACGAAATGCACGTAGCGGGCGCGCACCGCAGACACCGCCGCCAGCCGCTGCAAGCGCGCAATTAAGGCGTCCGCACGGAAAGGGCTCAGTGCGTTCGGTCCATCGACCGTGTAAACACGGTGCGTGGTAGGCATCTTTTAAAAAGGTGGCGGGCCGAGGCAGCAGGCGGGTGTTTGCATTTTAGCCGCAGCGCACCATGCGGCATGGTGTCATCGCAATGTCATCAATGGCCACGACGATCCGCGGCAGCCATCAGCAAAGCAAGCATGGCGCGCATTGAGATTGTGACCTTCAACGCGGGCGGGGGACATCAAGCAGCCGCCCGCGCGCTCACAGCCGCCCTTGCTCAGCGGCATCCGCAGTGGGAGGTTCATGTCGTCAATTTATTTGACCTCCTGGATCCACAGCGGCATTTTCGCCGCTTCACTGGCTTGGCGCCCGAGGACTTGTACAACCTTCGTTTGCGGCGCGGGCTAACCTTCGGGCTTGCCCAGGAACTGCGCCTGCTGCAGGCGACCGTGCGCGCTAGTCGCGCCCTGATGACGCGCCGACTGCAGCCGTACTGGCAGCGGACTCGTCCAGATCTGGTCGTTTCGCTGATCCCGAACTTTAACCGACCGCTGGCCGACAGCGTGCAGCTCGCCCTGCCAGGCACCCCCTATGTCACAGTCCTGACTGACCTCGCCGATCATCCTCCGCATTTCTGGATCGAACCGCAGACCGAACAGCATGTCGTCTGCGGCACGGCGCGTGCCGTCGAGCAGGCGCGTGCGCAAGGCGTACCCGCGCATCGTATCCATCGGGTCTCTGGCATGCTGCTGCACCCCAGCTTTTATAGTCCGTTACCAGCCAGCACCGCTGAGCAACGGCAGGCACTCGGTTTACACCCCGAGCGTGTGACTGCTGTAATCTCCTTTGGCGGTTACGGCGCTCCAGCGATGCGGGCGATTGCGCGCGCGCTGCCCGATTTGCAGCTTGTGCTGCTGTGCGGACACAATCTGGCATTGGCGCAGCAGCTGCGCAGCCTGCGTGCGCAGGCTGCCCGCGCTGTGGTCGGCTTCACCCCTGATGTGCGGCGGTACCTTCAGCTCGCTGATTTCTTCATCGGCAAACCTGGCCCCGGAAGCCTAAGCGAGGCCATCCATTTGGGATTGCCGGTCATTACGTTCTGCAATGCCGCCACCATGCCGCAGGAGCGGTACAACACACAGTGGGTACGCGAGCACGGGCTGGGGTTGGTTGTGCCCTCAGTGCGCCGGCTCAGACCGGCGGTAGAGGCGCTACTGGCCGACCTAGAGACGTATCGGAAACGGGTGCGCAGTATGCGTAACAACGCCGTCTTCGAGGTCGTCGCGCTTCTGGAGCGATTGCTATCGGGCTCGCAACGCACACTGCCAGCGAACAATTCCGTGCTGTGGCGCGGCTAACCCAGTACGTCGAATTACAAGTCGGCGTCGAGGGTATCCGCCGTCGCCATGGCTTTGAGCAGTGCCTGATTGCAGGCACCGACTGGAACGGCCAGCGCATCGAGCTGGCGGGCGATGCCGATAGGGTCAGACCGCTCGATTGCCTCGATGAGATTGAGAAACGGTGCGTGCGGGCCCCGGCGCTGCACGATCGCGTCGACGACGTTTTCCGGCAAGGCGATCAGCTCGAACAGTTGCTCGAACGAGGCGCCGGTGATGCGGTCTAGCATCGAGAAAGCCCCTGTGATAAACAACTCGTCACGCAGCTCCGCATCGGCATCGGCTGCACCGAGATACTCAAGAAACAGGCCCCGCCGGATCGATGCGTGCATCAGTGGATAGGTATTCGCATCCTTACTGGCCGTGGCAAGCAGCAGCGACAGCCACCGCATCATCTTCTTGTAGCCGAGCATCATCACCGCGTGCTGAAAGCTGGTGATCTGCACCGGCAGGCCGAACGCAGCCGAATTCACCAACCGCAGCAGTTTGAAGGCGAGTGCCGGATCGCGTTTCAGAGTCGCCTCGATTTTGGCCAGCTCGGCGTCGTCGCGCACTAAACGCAGCAGTTCCAACACCACTGCCTGGCCCGGTTGCAGCGGCCTTGCTTGGCGGTGCAGCGCATCGTCCAATGGCCAGCCGACACTGGCAGCAGCGCCCCGCGCAAATGCCGCATCAATATCGGCTACCGTCTGTACGCCGGTGATGATGAACGGTAGGCGCCGCGAGCTTGCTCCGAGAACACGCGCAATTTCTTCCCCGGCGCGCCGGTCCTCGGCGATGTGAATCAGCGCGTACTCAAAACAAGCCAACAACGCCGGCGGCAAAGGCGAGTCAGGGCGACCACGCAGTGCCAGCCGCTTGCCATCGCGAAAAAGCCGCTGCGTTAACAACTGTACGTCGGGATCGCGCAGGGCCACACTTGAAATCTCAAGGATCGCGTTCGGCGGCGCCTTCCAGGAGGCCGCGGAAGAGTCGAATTCTGCGTCCAAAGGTGCCACCAGAATCGGCGCGCTCGACTGTGGCCACACGGCATTGAGCGCTGCCAACACGGCGCCAATCGGTGGCCGGTCCTGCGGCCGCATCGAAATAACCGTCAGCCGGGTGCCAATCGCCTTGCGCTTGGCATTGATCAACGGCGCATAGCAGATGGCCAGCGTGCCAAGGACGCCGCCTGTGCCGAGTTGCAGTTTGTCCGGCGCGTTCATCGCTTACTGGTTGATCCCCTGATCCGCGATTATCGAAGCGCGCCGGGTGCGAAATCGCCTGAATTGTTGCCGCCGGCAGCAAGAATTTGCTGCTTTTTTAAGACGATGGTGCGCCGAAGCCGCCTCCGCCCGGGGTGTGAATCTCGAATATATCGCCAGCAGCCATCTCGGCACTGCCGATATGCGGCAGCTCTTCGACGCGGCCATCAGTGCGGATCACGCGATTCAGGCCGGGCGCACCCGCTTGGCCGCCCGCCAGCCCGAAAGGCGGGACCACGCGGTTGTTCGACAGGATCGAGGCGGTCATCGGTTCTAAGAATCGAATACAGCGGATACCGCCGTTGCCGCCGCGCCAGCGGCCCGCACCACCCGAGCCCGGCCGGATCTCGTAGCGCTCCACGCGCACGGGGAAGCGCAACTCCAGTACTTCCGGGTCGGTGAGGCGTGAATTCGTCATATGCGTTTGCACGACGTCGGTACCGTCAAAGCCTTCGCGCGACTGTGCGCCGGCACCCAGATCCAGGATGCCGGCGCCGGACCCACCCGCGATGGTTTCGTAGTACTGATAACGCGCGTTGCCAAACGTGAAGTTGTTCATCGTCCCCTGCGCGGACGCAAGCACTCCGAGCGCGCCGTATAAGGCGTTGGTAATGCAGCTCGAGGTCTCGACGTTGCCGGCCACCACCGCCGCCGGATAGCGGGGTGCCAGCATCGAGCCAGCTGGGATTACGATGCGCAATGGCTTCAAGCAACCGCTGTTCAGCGGGATCTCATCGTCAACCAACGTGCGGAACACATACAGCACCGCCGCTACGCAGATCGCCGAAGGCGCGTTGAAGTTGTTTGGCAGCTGCGGCGAAGTGCCGCTGAAATCAATTGTCGCCTCCCGCGCGCGGCGGTCCACCGTGATGCGTACGCGGACAATCGCGCCGTTGTCGAGCCGGTACTCGAAGGCGCCGTCGCGCAGCACGCCGATGACTCGCCGCACGGATTCCTCGGCGTTGTCCTGCACGTGCCGCATGTAGGCGCGCACCACATCCAACCCATACTCGTCCACTATCTTGAGCAGCTCTTCGCGTCCTTTCTCGTTGGCAGCGATCTGCGCTTTGAGATCCGCCAAGTTCTGCTGCGGATTGCGTGCCGGATACGGGCCGCTGGTCAGCACCGCCAAGCACTCGGCCTCTCGCAGGCGGCCAGGCCGCCCCACACCCTGCCCTTCGACCAATAAGAAATTGGTGAACAACACGCCCTCTTCGTCTAACGTCTTCGAAAACGGCGGCATTGAGCCCGGCGTGATGCCGCCGATGTCGGCATGGTGCCCGCGCGAGGCTACGTAGAACAGGATCTCGCGGCCGGCGCGGTCGAACACCGGTGTGATCACCGTGACGTCGGGCAAGTGGGTGCCGCCGTGATACGGATCGTTTATGACGTAAGCATCGCCCGGCTTCATGCGGCCCGCGTTGGCGCGCATCACGGTCTTGATCGACTCGCTCATCGAGCCCAGGTGTACCGGCATGTGCGGCGCATTGGCGATCAGATTGCCCTCCGCATCGAACACGGCGCAAGAAAAATCGAGCCGCTCTTTAATGTTCACCGAGTAGGCGGTGTTCTGCAGCCGCACCCCCATCTGCTCGGCGATCGACATAAACAAGTTGTTGAAGACCTCCAGCATCACCGCATCAGCCTGGGTGCCGACCGACCGCCGCGCCGGGCGCGCCGTCACACGCCGCATCACCAGGCCGCCTGCAGGCGTGATCTGCGCACGCCATCCCGGTTCGATCACCGTCGTGGCGTTTTCCTCGGCGACGATGGCAGGCCCGTCGATCGCATCGCCGCCACGCAGCCGCCCGCGCAGGTACAGCGGCGTACGCTGCCACTGGCTGTCAAAATACGCTTGCACAAAGGTCGCTGGCGCAGGGCTGCCCCCGCTCGCTAAGCCGCCGTCTCTGCCTGCATCGATCGCCTCGCCTCCGCCCGACGCCTCCACTGCGACGGTCTCCACGACAAGGCGCCGCTCGCGCATCAGAAAGGAAAACCGCGCCGTATAGGCGGCCTCGAACTGCGCAACCATCGCGGGCAGCGCATCAAAATGGACCGGCAGCGCCGTGTCGGTGCCCTCGTACTTTAAGTGCACGCGCCGCTGCAGACGGATGCGCTCGCGCGGCACGCCCTGCGCCACGAGCTCCGCGCTGGCCGCCTCTGCGAGGACCGCGAGCCTCGCCTCGACCTGCGGCATCGTCTGCGGCAGCAGTGGACTCTCCACGGTGGCCTCGCGCAGCACCGCCTGATCCGCAAGCCCCATGCCGTAGGCCGACAACACGCCGGCGAGCGGATGCACGAAGATCGAGGTCATGCCGAGCGCGTCGGCCACCGCACAGGCATGCTGGCCGCCCGCGCCGCCGAACACCGTCAGCGTGTAGCGCGTCACGTCATGCCCGCGTTGCACGGAGATACGTTTGATCGCCTCGGCCATGTTGCCGACCGCGATCTGCAGAAAGCCGGCGGCCACCTGCTCGGGCGTTTTCTTTTGGCCGGTGGCGCGTTCGATCTCGGCGGCGAGCTCGGCAAACCGTGTGCGCACGATGGCGGCATCGAGCGGCTGATCGCCGCTCGGCCCAAAGACGCGCGGAAAGTATTCGGGCTGGATGCGGCCGAGCATGACGTTCGCATCGGTGACGGTCAGCGGCCCACCGCGCCGGTAGCAGGCCGGGCCGGGGTTCGCACCGGCGGAATCCGGCCCCACCCGCATGCGCGCACCATCGAAATGCAGGATCGAGCCGCCGCCGGCGGCAACTGTATGGATGCTCATCATCGGCGCGCGCATCCGCACGCCCGCCACCGTCGTCTCAAACGAGCGCTCGAACTCGCCCGCGTAGTGCGAGACGTCGGTGGAGGTCCCGCCCATGTCGAAGCCGATCACGCGCTCGAAGCCCGCCGCCAGGCTAGCCCGCACCATACCGACGATACCGCCGGCAGGCCCCGAGAGGATCGCATCCTTGCCCTGGAAGCGGTGCGCATCGGTCAGGCCGCCGTTGCTCTGCATGAACAGTAGCCGTACGCCCGGCAGCTCGGCCGCCACCTGCTCGACGTAGCGGCGCAGGATGGGCGACAGATAGGCGTCGACGACCGTGGTGTCGCCGCGCGCCACGAGTTTGATCAGCGGGCTGACCTCGTGCGATACCGACACCTGCGGGAACCCGACCTGCCGCGCGATCTGGGCGATGCGCTGCTCGTGCTGCGGGTAGCGGTAGGCATGCATCAGCACGATCGCCACCGCCCGCAGGCCGTCGCGGTAAACGCCCTCGAGCGCGCGCCGGATGGCCTCCTCGTTCAACGGCTGCACGATCTCGCCGTGCGCGCCGATGCGCTCCTGCACCTCGATCACCTGCGCGTACAGCAGCTCCGGCAGCACGATACGGCGATCGAACAGGCGTGGCCGGTTCTGATACGCGATCCGCAGCGCATCCCGGAAGCCCTTCGTGATCACCAGTACGGTCGGCTCGCCTTTACGCTCCAGCAGCGCATTGGTGGCCACCGTCGTGCCCATCTTCACGCACGCGATCTGCTGCACCGGGATCGGTTCTCCCGGCGCCACCCCCAGCAGGTGGCGGATGCCGGCGATCGCCGCGTCGCGATAGCGCTCCGGGTTTTCCGACAGCAGCTTATGCGTCACCAGCGTGCCGTCCGGGCGCCGGGCCACGATGTCGGTGAACGTGCCACCGCGATCGATCCAGAACTGCCATTTGCCGTCTGCGCTGCCCATGTCGCTTGCCCCGCTTGCCCGGCACGGCGGTGCGCCTTGACAGTCCGCCCACCGGGTGTTGCGTCGATGCTAGCCGTTTCTCCGGGGCGATGCGTTTCGCCCTACACTGTCCGCACCATCGACCCACGAAGCGGGAGTGCGATGATGAAATCAAACCCCTTTGTTGCCTTGTTGCTCGCCGGCGCCATGACGGTAGCCTCGGCGCAAACCAAGTGGGATCTGCCCGCCGCTTATCCGGCGAGCAACTTCCACAGCGAAAACCTGGTGCAATTTGCCAAAGACGTGGAGAAGCTTTCCGGTGGCAAACTGCTGATCACCGTGCACCCGAATGCCTCGCTGTTCAAGGCGCCGGAGATCAAGCGCGCCGTGCAGGGAGGCCAAGCGCAGATCGGGGAGATCCTGATCTCCAACTTCGCAAACGAGAATCCGCTGTTCGGCATCGACGTGTTGCCGTTTATCGCCACCAGCTATGAGGCCGCGCGCAAGTTAGACCGCGCCTCGCGTCCAGCGCTAGAGAAACTGCTGGCCTCGCAGGGGCTGCGGTTGCTGTACACCGTGCCGTGGCCGCCGCAGGGACTGTTCGCCAAGAAGCCGCTCAATTCGGCGAGCGACCTCAAGGGCGTGAAGTTCCGCGCCTACAACCCGGCCACGGCCAAAATCGCGGAGATGTTCGGCGCGCAGCCGGTGACGATCCAGGCCGCGGAGCTGTCGCAGGCGATGGCCACCGGCGTGGTGGAGTCCTACATCTCCTCGGGTGCCACCGGATTCGACACCAAGACCTTCGAGCATCTGAAGTACTTCTACGACACGCAGGCCTGGCTGCCGAAGAACGCGGTCATCGTGAACCAAAGGGCATTCGACGCGCTCGACAAGGCCACGCAGGAGGCGCTGCTGAAGGCCGCCGCCGAGGCGGAGCGGCGCGGCTGGGCGGTGTCGCAGGAGAAGACCAAGTGGTACCTGGACCAGTTGAAGGCCAACGGCATGAACGTGCTGCCACCGCCCGCGAAGATGACCGAGGAGTTCAAGAAGGTCGGTGATGTAATGGTCGAGGACTGGCTGAAGAAGGCCGGGCCGGAGGGCCAGGCGATCCTGGACGCCTACCGGAAGATGTGATGCGCGGTCTGCTGGACCGCGCCTACGACGTGGCCGCCTACCTGGCGGCCGTCTGTCTGATCGGCCTGCTGGCGATGGTGCTGCTGTCGATCGCCGGCAGGCTTTTCCATTTCTTCGTACCTGGCACCGACGCCTATGCCGGCTACTTAATGGCAGCCTGCGGGTTCCTCGCGCTCGCTCATACCCTGAAGCGCGGCGAACACATCCGCGTGACGCTGCTGCTGGCGCGACTGCGCGGCCGCTTGCGCTACGGCGTCGAGCTGTGGGCGCTGGCGGTGACGGCCATCCTGGCCGCGGTCTTCGCCTGGTTCAGCCTGCGGCTGGTCTGGCAGTCGTGGGTCTTCAAGGACGTGTCCACCGGCACCGATGCGACGCCGCTGTGGATCCCGCAACTGGCGATGGCAGCCGGCGCCTGCCTGTTCGCGGTGGCGCTGATCGACGAATGCATCGGCCAGTTAAGGCGCCGGCGCGCACCGCACATGCCGGCCGAGGCGCTGCGCAACGAGTAGCCCGATGGGCGAGGTCGGCATCGCGCTGCTGCTGATCGTCGCGCTCTTTCTGCTGCTCGCCAGCGGGGTCTGGATCGGTCTGGCGTTGATGGGCGTGGCCTGGGTCGGCATGGAGTTGTTCTCGAACCGGCCGGCCGGTGATGCGATGGCGGTCACGGTCTGGGGCGCCGCCTCCAGTTGGACGTTGACGGCGCTGCCGCTGTTCATCTGGATGGGCGAGATTCTGTTCCGCACCCGCCTGTCGGAAGACATGTTCCGCGCCCTCGCCCCATGGATGAACCGCTTGCCAGGGCGACTGCTGCATACGAACGTGGTGGGCTGCACGATCTTTGCCGCCGTCTCCGGCTCCTCCGCCGCCACCTGCGCAACGATCGGCAAGATGACGCTGCCGGAACTGGCCCGGCGCGGCTATCCCGACCACATGGTGGTCGGCACGCTGGCCGGCGCCGGCACGCTCGGCCTGCTGATCCCGCCGTCGATCATCATGATCGTCTACGGCGTGATGGCCGATGTCTCGATCGCCAAACTGTTCGTCGCCGGCGTGCTGCCGGGCCTGCTGCTGGCGCTGCTGTTCTCCGGCTACATCGTCGCCTGGTCGCTGCTGAATCCCCACCGGATCCCGGCGGCTGAGGCGCAGCCACGCCTCGCCGAACGGCTGCGCGCAGCCCGCCACCTGATCCCGGTCGTGCTGCTGATCGCGTTCGTGATCGTGTCCATCTACGCCGGCATCGCCACCGCCACCGAGGCGGCCGCGCTCGGGGTGGTCGGTGCGCTGCTGCTGGCCGCGAGCCAGCGCGCGCTGACGGTGCGCACCTTCGTCGATTCGCTGCTCGGCGCCACGCGCCTGTTCTGCATGATCGCGCTGATCCTGGCAGGCGCTGCCTTCCTGACGCTGGCGATGGGCTACATCGGGCTGCCGCGTCACCTGGCGCAATGGATCGGCTCGCTCGGGCTGTCGCAGTTCGAGCTGCTGCTCGCCCTGATGCTCTTTTATATCTTGCTCGGCTGCTTCCTGGACGGCATTTCGATGGTGGTCCTGACGATGGGTGTGGTGCTGCCGAGCGTGCAGGCCGCCGGCATCGACCTGCTGTGGTTCGGCATTTTCATCGTGATCGTGGTCGAGATGGCGCAGATCACGCCGCCGGTCGGCTTCAACCTTTTCGTGCTGCAGGGCATGACGGGCCGCCAGCTGCCGTGGATCGCCCGCGCCGCGGCGCCGATGTTCGTGTTAATGGTCGTCGCCGCCATGTTGATCTTTTTCTTTCCGCAGCTTGTCACCTACCTGCCGGGCCGCATGCGCCTGTAAGCCCGATGCATGGGGTCGTAATCGGCGCCGCTGTCGCCGCTGTCGTCGGCTTTACCAACACCTGGTGTCTACGCCAACGCCGGCTTGAAGTTTCCCTCGTGAAGCGGCACGCAGCGGTCGCGCAGAAAGGAAGCTTCGCTAACGGGGCGCCCGGTGTACGTCATGCGCTGGGCGCAGCCCGGTATGGCGCGCAAGGTACTCGCCGACTGGCTGCGGCGGCGCGCGCCGGTGCGGCTGCGGCCGATGCTCGACCCCGCGCTGTGGCAGTGGCTGCGACGCTGGTGGTGCGAGTGCGAGCTCGTGCGGTACCAGCGCCATCTGGCGCGGCTGCGGCCGCTGGCGTTCTGTAGTCGCGCCGAGCTGCGCGCGCTGCGCGAGCGATTGGTGCTGCGCGACGAGACGGCTGCCGGTTGCTGCCGGGGTTCCGCACCGCGCGGACATGGGAACACTACGCGCCGGCGCGGCAAGCGGTCTCAGTCTGGCATGCCATGAAAACCGCATTTCGCTCTTTCCGCTAAACGGCTATTCGGCGACCGTGCGCATCGCCGGCCGTGCCGTCGCGCCGCGCCGCGCACCGATAGACGAATACAAAAAGGCCGCGCTAACACCGCTGGGCCATCGGCTGTGCATCGCGGGCACTGCCGAAACTTCGCGCGCGGCGGCAGCCGGCCCCCGGCGTTGCGAACACTACTTGCGGTGGCGCGCGATCCAGAAGGTCTGGCGCTTGCCGTTACGCCGCAGGCACAGCGTAACATCGCGCCATGGGCTTGGCGCTCTATTCGGTTGCGCAGCTGCGTGCGCTGGAACAGTCCGCGCAGCGCGAACTCGCCCCGGGCACGCTGATGCAGCGCGCAGGCATGGCGGCGGCGCGCGCGATCGGCCGCCGCATCGGCAACGCCCGCCGCATCGTGGTGGTCTGCGGCGCCGGCAACAATGGCGGCGATGGCTATGTCACCGCCTCGGAGTTGGCTCGGCGCGGCCACGCAGTCGTCTGCTGGGCCCTTGCGCCGCCGGCAACCGAGGATGCGCGCGCAGCGGCGGCCGCCTGGCGGGCCGGCGGTGGCACGGTGGTCGTGTCGCTTGATGCTGCCCAACGCGTCGACGTGGTTGTGGACGCGATGCTAGGAATTGGCCTGACGCGCCCGCTAGCTGACACCTACCTTGCCGCCGCGCAATGGATGCGCACGCTGCCGGCGCGCAGTGTGTTCGCGCTGGACGTACCAAGCGGTTTAGACGCCGACCGCGGCAGTTGGGTCGGAGGTGTGCCGGGTGTGCACGCCGGCACCACGATCACCTTTCTCGGCGCGAAGCCTGGATTGTTCACAGCGGCGGGATGCGATGCAGCCGGTGAAGTCGTCGTCGATACGTTGGGGCTGCAACCCTCACCTGCACAATGCTGGCGATCGGATCCAACCGATTTTGCTGGAGTCTGCCAGCCCCGCAGGCGCGACACACATAAGGGCACATTCGGCACGCTCGGGGTGCTGGGCGGCAATGTCGGCATGGTGGGCGCCGCCCTGCTCGCCGCGCGCGCCGGGCTGCGCCTGGGTGCTGGGCGTGTGGTCGTAGAATGCATCGGCGCGCGCGAGCTTCAGCTCGACTGGGCCTGCCCCGAACTCATGTTGCGCGGGCTCGATTTGGAGGCGCTTTCGGCGCTGGTCGCCGGCTGTGGACTGGGCAGCGATCCGCCCGCACGCGCGGCGCTTGCGCGTACGCTTGCCTTTCCGCGCCCCTTACTGTTGGACGCCGATGCCTTAAACCTCCTAGCTGCCAATGCTGATTTGCTCGCCGCCCTGAAGACTCGCACAGCACCCACCGTGCTGACGCCGCACCCGCTAGAGGCAGCGCGTCTGCTCGCCGTGTCGGTGCGCGACGTGCAGCAGGACCGCTTACACGCGGCCAAGGCCCTTTCACAGGCAAGCGGCAGTTTCGTCGTGCTGAAAGGCGCAGGCAGCGTAATTGCCGCGCCGGATGGAAGGGCATGGATCAATCCGACTGGCGGCCCTGCGTTGGCAACGGCCGGCAGCGGTGATGTGCTTGCCGGAATGATCGGCGCGCTGCTCGCGCAGGGCTATGACGTGCGTGAGGCCACGCTTGCGGGCGTCTGGCTGCACGGTGCGGCGGCGGAGATCCACGGCGGCGACTGCGGCCTTGCCGCGAGCGAAATCGCCGCGCTCGCCGCGCAACGTCTGCAGCAACTGCGCCGCGCGGCGTCAGCCCGATAACAGGCGGCCGCCCTGCAGCGCGATACGACGCTGGCAGCGGCTGGCAATGGCCGGATCATGTGTGACCAACACCAGGGTCGATCCCGCCTCGCGGTTCAACTCGAACATGAGATCGATCACGGCGGCACCCGTGTTCGCATCCAGGCTGCCGGTCGGTTCGTCAGCGAGCAAAATGGGCGGCCGCGCCACGAAGGCGCGCGCCAGCGCCACGCGCTGCTGCTCGCCGCCGGACAGCGTCTTCGGATAGTGATGCAATCGGTCGCCCAAGCCAACGCGCTGCAACAGCTCGGTGGCGGCCGCAAGCGGCGTGGCGCCGTTCGGGCGCCGTCCCGACAGCTCCAGCGGCAGCAGCACGTTTTCCAGGGCCGTTAAGTGCGGCAGCAACTGGAAGGACTGGAACACGAAGCCGATTTTTTCCGCCCGCAGGCGCGCCCGGCCGTCCTCGTCGAGCGCGAAAAGATCGATGTCAAAGAGCCGCACCCGACCCTGCGTAGGCGTATCAAGCCCAGCCAGAAGTCCAAGCAGCGTCGACTTGCCGGATCCGGAGGGGCCAGTGATGGCCACCGTCTCGCCGGCGTTAATCGTCACGTTGATATCATCCAAAATCGTTAGCAGACCGCTTACGTCCTGAACGGTCTTGCCGAGGCCCTGCGCCTCGATTGCGTTGATCGTCATCGGGCGATCCGCACCACGTCAGCCATGGGATTCATCGAGGGATTGCACCGCTGGTGCGTAGCGGTCGCGCTGGCGTTGCTAGCCGCGACCGCCGCGGCCGTCAATCGCCCCGCGATCCTCGTGCTGGGCGACAGCCTGTCGGCGGAGTACGGACTGCCGCGCGATACCGGATGGGTGAAGCTGCTGGCTGACCGTCTGGCCGCGGAACGCACGGTCGGATCGCAGTATAGCGTCGTCAATGCCAGTATCAGCGGCGAAACCACAGCTGGCGGGCGCGCGCGTCTGCCGCAGCTGCTTGAGCAGCATCGGCCGCGCATCGTAATTATCGAACTGGGCGGCAACGACGCGCTGCGCGGACTGCCGCTGGCGACGGTGCGCGCCAATCTGCGTGCGATGATCGAAGCCTGCCAGGCGGCTGGTGCGCGGGTACTCTTGGTGGGCATGCGAATACCGCCCAATTACGGGCGCGATTACGCCGAGGGCTTCCACCGCTTGTATGCGGAATTGGCGCGTGAAACTAAATCGGCGCTCGTCCCGTTTCTGCTAGAAGGCTTTGCCGACGCACCAGAGTACTTCCAGCCCGATCGAATCCACCCGAACGGACGCGCACAGCCTCGCATGCTAGAGAACGTCTGGCCGCACCTATGGCCCCTGCTAGTGGACCTCAGTAAGCGATGAACTGTAGCGTCGTTTCCGTCGACGAGGCGCTGCGCGACCTCTCTGCGTTCGACGCGGTGCTTGACGTGCGCAGCGAGAGTGAATTCGCTGAGGATCATCTGCCGGGCGCCATCAACACACCCGTGCTCAACGATGCGGAACGCGCCGAGGTCGGCACCCTGCACAAGCGCGAGTCGGCGTTTGCCGCCCGGCGGCGCGGCGCGGCGCTGGTGGCACGCAACATCGCGCATCTTCTGGAAACCCGATTCGCGCAGATGCCGCGCGACTGGAAACCGCTCGTCTACTGCTGGCGCGGCGGCCAGCGCAGCGGCGCCCTCACGCTGGTGTTGGAGCGTGTCGGCTGGCACGCGCGGCAGCTGGAGGGCGGCTACCGCGCCTACCGGCGGCGGGTGCTCGCGGATCTTGAGCGCTTGCCGCAGCAGTTTGAGTTTCGCGTCGTCTGCGGTCCGACCGGATGCGGCAAAAGCCGTCTGCTGCAGGCCCTGGCCACTGCCGGTGCCCAGGTGCTTGACCTCGAGGCGCTCGCGCATCATCGCGGCTCGGTGCTGGGTGCGCTGCCCAGTCTGCCGCAGCCCGCGCAGAAAATGTACGACTCTCGCATCTGGTGGATGCTGCGCCGCTTTGACCCGACCCGGCCAGTGTTCGTTGAAGCCGAGAGCCGCAAGGTTGGCAACCTACGCGTCCCCGATGCGCTGATCATGGCGATGCGCGCCGCCGCTTGCATTCGCCTGGAGCTACCGATGGCCGAGCGCATCGCACTGCTGCGCGACGAATATGCGTTTTTCGAACGAGACCCGGCCGTCCTCATGGCCCAGCTCGACTGTCTGCGCGCATTGCATGGAAGCGAGCGGGTGTCACAGTGGAAGGCGCTGGCTCAGCGTGGGCAGTGGGATGAATTGGTCGAGCGTCTGCTGCGCGAACATTACGATCCCGCATACCAGCGCTCTCTCACTCGCAACTTTATCCGAGCAAGCAAGGCTGACGTGCTCATACTCAGGCGCGGCCAGGATGCCGATTTTGCTGCAGCCGCACAGCGGCTGTTATAGGGCGCCGCGCTGTTGGCCAGATGGCGTTTACGTCGGGCCTTTCTCGGCCGACTTTAGCCCTGGCTGCAGAATTTCCGTTTTGTATTTGCTTTTTAGCGCCTCTACGTATGCGTGGCTGTCGCCGCTGGCGAGCGCCTGCGCCCAACCCAGCGCCATCTGTTCACGACGCGCCACATCTGGTTTTTCTGGCACACGAGCCGACAGCACGTGCAAGATCGCAAAACTACCACCCTCCAGCTCCACGCCAAGGAACTTTGGCAGCTGTTGCGCCGGGATCTGAAACACTGCTTTTAACGCGCTGTCAGGCAGCCCGCCGGGCGCCAGGCGCGAAATCGTGCGCGGCTTGTCGAAGCCGGACAGATCCGGTTGCTCGCGCAGCGCCGCTAGCCTCGTTTGGCCGGCCTCCTTGGCTAACCGAATCGCCTCCTGGCGCTGCAGGCGCTTGCGGATTTCGCCCGCCACCTCGGCTGGCGGCCGCACTTGCGCCGGCCGGTGTTCAAGCACACGCGCTGCCACCAGCGTGTTGGGCGCCGTCTCGATGGCCTCCGTATTGCGCCGGTTCTTCAACGCGTCGGCGGCAAACAGCGCCTCAATCACGCGCGGCGTGAAAACGGGTGGATGCGGCGCGACGCCTTCGGCGCCCTGGCGCGTGACCCGTTCAGCGGTCTGCACCTTCAGTTTCAGCTTCTCCGCCGCCGGCTGCAGGCTGTCGGCCTGCTCATAAACCGTGTTGGTAAACGTTTCGGCCGCCTCGGCGAACTTCTTTTGCGCCTGCTGGCGACGAACCTCGCGCTCGATTTCCGCCCGTACCTCGTCGAACGATTTCACCCGCGCCGGCCGGATTTCGGTCAGCCGAATGATGTGGAAGCCAAAGTCAGTTTCAATGACCTCACTGAGTTGCCCTTCCTTCAGCGCGAAGGCCGCCTCCTCGAACGGCTTGACCATCATGTTGCGGCCGAAGAAACCGAGATCGCCGCCGTTGGCAGCCGAACCCGGGTCCTTCGACAGCTCCTTGGCCAGGCGCGCGAAGTCGCCCGGAGCGTTGCGCAGACGCGCTAGCGTCTGCTCGGCGAGCTTTCGGGCCCCCTCTTTGTCCTTGGCGCTGCCGTCGGGACCGTAGGTGAACAGGATGTGGCTCGCGCGGCGCTGTTCCTCCTGCCCATACCGCGACCGGTTCTGCTCGTAGTAAGCGCGCAGATCCGCCTCCGGCACACTGATCTGCGTCGCCACATCGTCGAGCGTCAGCACCAAATACTCGGCGCGCACGCTCTCGGGAGTCTCAAAATCTTTGCGATGGGACGCATAGTAGGCAGAAATTTGTTCGTCCGTGACACTTACCTGGTGAAGGAAATCCTCGGGGCGAAGCCGTAGCTCCCGCACCTCTCGCTGCTCCTCAAAGGCAACGTGCAGCCTTTCGGCGACGGTTCGTGGCAGCAAGGCGGAATCGGCCAGCGCGCGCAGCAGCGTCTGCTGGATTAGGTCCGCGCGCACGCGCGCCTCAAAGGACTGCTCGCTTTGTCCCTGTGCCGCGAGGATTGTCTTGTAGCGCTCGTAGCTGAAGCGTCCGTCTTGCTGAAAAGCCGGCACCGCTGCAATCACGTCGCGCAAGCGCTCGGCGCTGACCCAAAGGTGCGCGCGCTGTGCCTCCTGCGCGAGTACCTTGTCGGCAATTAACGCATGCAGCGTGGCGGCTCGTGTGGCAGGCGTGTCAAAGATCTTTGAATCGAAGCTGGAACCGAGGATTTGGCGAAGCTGTTCTAGGCGGTTGCGTTGCGCTGCTTCGAGAGCATCGATGGTGATTGACTGCCCCGCAACTCTGGCAACAGCCCGCTCATCGCTGATGAACCGGTTGTATCCTTGTACACCAAAAAAAACGAACGACGGGAACACCAGCACGATTAAAAAGATCATTAGCCATCGGCGGTGCGAGCGGATCGACTCGAACATTGGGTTCCCGTGGCACGAGGAAGGAGAAGGAAAAAGGCGAACAGTGTTCGCCTTGTTGCCTCGCATTTAAGGCTGGCGGAGTGGACGGGACTCGAACCCGCGACCCCCGGCGTGACAGGCCGGTATTCTAACCGACTGAACTACCACTCCCCGTTTGACTTTGCCTCCGGCCGCAGGCGCACTGGTGGGTGTTGAGAGGTTCGAACTCCCGACCTACGCCTTGTAAGGGCGTCGCTCTACCGACTGAGCTAAACACCCCGGCAGCAACAGCCGAAGACTTTTTAGTTTAGCGAATCTTTCAGAGCCTTACCAGGCCTGAACTTTGGAACCCGTGCAGCCTTGATCTTGATCGTCGCCCCGGTGCGCGGATTGCGGCCCGTGCGCGCCGCCCGCCGAGCCACCGTAAAAGTGCCAAAGCCGACCAACGTAACCGAGTTGCCTTTTTTTAAAGCCGCGCGGATACCGCCGACCACAGCGTCCAGCGCGCGACCGGCCGCTGCTTTTGAGATGTCAGCCTGCTTGGCGATGTGATCGATCAACTCGGTCTTATTCACTGAAACCCCCTCTAGGTCGATCTCGTTGGTTTAATTGGGTAATTGGGCGCACGCGCCTCATTGCCCATGCGCTGCGCACACGGCAACACATCCGGTTATGCTGCTTGACGCTCGCGCTATTCAAGCGCGCACCCCCCGTAGTGTCAAGTTAAATGCGCGCTGTCTCCCTCACGCCCAGCGGTGAGGCCTCAATACCCTGTCCACCCCTTGAATCAATGCGTGACCAAACCGCCCGCCTGTGCTCCAGCAGCTGGTGCGGGCGCTGACGCCGGCGCCACCGCGTCCGTCTCTTCCAACGGCACCGGCTGCCGCTGCAGTGCGATTTCCAACACCTTATCGATCCATTTCACCGGAATGATCTCAAGCCGGTTTTTGACGTTGTCAGGAATCTCCGCCAGGTCTTTGACGTTTTCCTCCGGAATCAGGACGGTCTTGATGCCGCCGCGCAGCGCCGCCAACAGCTTTTCTTTTAAGCCGCCGATTTGCAAGACTTCGCCGCGCAGGGTGATCTCACCGGTCATCGCGACGTCCGGCCGCACCGGGATCCCGGTCAGCACCGACACCACCGCAGTCGTAATGGCGATGCCCGCGCTGGGGCCGTCTTTCGGCGTCGCCCCCTCCGGCAAGTGAATGTGCATGTCGTATTTCTCGAATGCGTCGTCGCGGATGCCCAAGCGTCGCGCCCGGCTGCGCACCACCGAACGGGCCGCTTCGACCGATTCTTTCATGACATCCCCGAGCGAACCCGTGCGGATGATGTTGCCCTTGCCGGGCATAACGGCCGCCTCAATGGTAAGTAGTTCGCCGCCGACTTCGGTCCACGCCAGGCCAGTCACCTGACCGACCTGCGCTTCTTTCTCCGCCACACCGAAGGTGTAGCGGCGAACACCGAGGAATTTGTCGAGATTGCGCGGAGTCACGCGCACCTTAACTTTTTTGTCGCCCTTTTTCAACAACGCATTTTTCACTACCTTACGGCAAATCTTCGACAACTCGCGTTCCAGCCCCCGCACGCCGGCCTCGCGCGTGTAATAACGAATGATGTCGCGCACAGCCGCTTCGCTAATTTCGAGTTCCTCTTTCTTCACGCCGTTGTTTTTCATCTGCTTCGGCAGCAGATGCCGCATGGCAATGTTGACTTTCTCGTCTTCGGTGTAGCCCGACAGCCGGATCACTTCCATTCGATCCAGCAACGGCGGCGGGATATTCATCGTATTGGCAGTCGCCACGAACATGACGTCTGACAGGTCGTAATCAACCTCGACGTAATGATCGACGAACGTATGGTTCTGCTCTGGGTCCAGCACCTCCAGCAGCGCCGAAGCCGGATCACCGCGAAAGTCCTGCCCCATCTTGTCGACTTCATCGAGCAGGAACAAGGGATTGCGCACACCCACTTTGGCAAGATTCTGCAAGATCTTGCCCGGCATCGAACCGATATATGTGCGCCGATGGCCGCGGATCTCCGCCTCGTCGCGCACTCCCCCCAGCGCCATACGTACAAACTTACGATTCGTTGCGCGCGCAATCGACTGTCCAAGCGAGGTCTTGCCTACTCCCGGCGGTCCAACCAGGCACAGGATTGGGGCTTTTAACCGGTCGACTCGCTGCTGCACGGCCAAGTACTCGACGATGCGCTCTTTGACCTTCTCCAAACCATAGTGGTCTTCGTCGAGCACCTTCTGGGCATTAGCCAAATCGTTATTGATCTTGCTCTTTTTCTTCCACGGCAGCGATACCAACGTATCGATGTAGTTGCGCACCACAGTGGCCTCAGCCGACATCGGTGACATCAGCCGCAGTTTTTTAAGCTCGCTTTCCGCCTTCTGTCGCGCCTGCTTCGGCATGCGCGCGGCCTTGATCTTCTTCTCCAGTTCCTCGAGGTCAGCCCCTTCCTCGCCCTCGCCCAGCTCCTTCTGGATCGCCTTGACCTGCTCGTTTAAGTAGTACTCGCGCTGGCTTTTTTCCATCTGCCGCTTGACACGGCCGCGGATTCGCTTTTCTACCTGCAGGATGTCAATTTCGGTCTCGAGTTGTGCCAGCAGGTGCTCAAGGCGCTGCGTCAGCGCCGACATTTCCAGGATTTTCTGCTTTTGCTCGAGCTTCAGAGGCAAATGCGCAGCGATCGTGTCGGCCAGACGGCCGGGCTCGTCGATGCCGGCGATCGAGGTCAAGATCTCCGCCGGAATCTTCTTGTTCAGCTTGACGTATTGGTCGAACTGGGCAAAGACGGCGCGGCGCAGCGCCTCCACCTCTGCACCGCTTGCGGTTTCAGGCACGATCGGCGTGGCCTCGCAACTAAAATGGGTGCCGCCCTCATCGATCGAGTGAATCGTGGCCCGCTGCGTGCCTTCGACGAGCACTTTGACGGTACCATCGGGTAGCTTCAGCATCTGCAAAATCGTGGCCACGCAACCAATCGTGTAGATGTCGTCGGCGCGCGGCTCGTCCTTGGCGGCATTCTTTTGCGCCACCAACATGATGCTCTTGCCGCTTTCCATCGCCGCCTCCAGCGCCTTAATCGATTTTGGGCGCCCAACAAAGAGCGGAATTACCATGTGCGGGAAGACCACCACATCGCGCAGTGGCAGCAGTGGCAGCGACGTGCGCACAGCAGGCAAAACGTTGTTGGACATGACTAACCCTTTAAGATGGCGCAACAGACACAGGCGGCGGCGCGGATGCCCAGCGCCGTCGCATCCCTAGCACGAGCGACCGCCGACGAGCTTGAAAGTTCAATGTAGCACGTGCCGACGCGAACCCATGCTCAGCGCGGCCCGCCCGCTACGCGAGGTTGGTCGGCGTACACGACGATCGGCCGCCCGCCCGCAACAGCGTTCTCGTCGATCACTACCTTGCTCACGTTTTTTTGGCCGGGTAGCTCAAACATCACGTCCAGCAGCACCGATTCGACGATCGAACGCAGACCGCGCGCGCCGGTGCGCCGCTTCAACGCTTTCTTCGCAATCGCGGTCAGGGCCTCGGAGCGCACCTCCAGATCGACCCCCTCCATCGCGAACAGCCGCTGGAACTGCTTGATGAGCGCGTTCTTCGGCTCGACCAAAATCTGCACCAGCGCTTCCTCAGATAATTCGTCCAGGGTGGCCACCACCGGCAGCCGACCCACCAACTCGGGGATGAGACCAAACTTGATTAAATCTTCTGGTTCGACCTCGCGCAGCAGCTCGCTGACCGACCGGCCGCTGTGCCCAATGACTTCGGCCCCAAAGCCAATGCCGCTTTTTTCTGTCCGGTTGCGGATGATCTTTTCCAGACCATCGAAGGCCCCCCCACAGATGAACAAGATATTGGTCGTGTCGATCTGTACGAAATCTTGATTCGGATGCTTGCGGCCACCCTGTGGAGGGACCGATGCGATTGTGCCTTCAATTAGCTTCAGCAGCGCTTGCTGCACGCCTTCACCTGAAACGTCGCGCGTAATCGAGGGATTGTCACTCTTGCGCGAGATCTTGTCGATTTCGTCGATATAGACGATGCCCCGTTGCGCCTTCTCAACCTCGTAATTGCAATTCTGTAGCAGCTTCTGAATGATGTTTTCTACATCCTCGCCTACATAGCCTGCCTCGGTCAGCGTGGTCGCATCCGCAATCACAAACGGGACGTTGAGCAGCCGCGCCAGCGTTTGCGCAAGCAGCGTCTTGCCGGATCCAGTCGGCCCGATCAGCAAGATGTTGCTTTTGGCCAGCTCAACGTCATCCTTCGCGTTCAGGTGCTTCAACCGCTTGTAATGGTTGTAGACCGCTACCGCCAGCACGCGTTTGGCTTTCTCCTGACCGATCACGTACTGGTCGAGGATCGCTTTGATCTCGCTCGGGGTGGGCAGCTCCGAGCGCCCAGCGCCGGCCATCGCTTCCGCGTTCGTCTCGTCGCGAATAATGTCGTTGCACAGCTCGATGCACTCATCGCAAATGAACACCGACGGGCCAGCGATCAACTTCTTTACCTCGTGCTGGCTCTTTCCACAAAAGGAGCAATAGAGCAGCTTTTCGCCAGAACTTTTTTTGTCCGACATCGCCCGTCAGCCCGTGCTGCAGTGCCGCCTACACCGGTTCGCCGCGTTTAACGAAGATCTTGTCGATTAGCCCGTACTTTAATGCATCCTCCGCGGACATGAAGTTGTCGCGGTCGCTGTCGGCCCGGATTTTTTCGACCGTCTGCCCAGTGCGCTCTGCAAGGATCGTATTGATGCGGTCGCGCAGATACAAGATTTCGCGTGCTTGAATTTCGATGTCCGACGCTTGCCCTTGGGAGCCACCCGACGGCTGATGAATCATGATGCGGGAGTTAGGCAGCGCGTAGCGCTTTCCTTTGGCACCGGCGGCGAGCAAAAAAGCACCCATACTGGCTGCCATGCCGACACAAATCGTGGACACGTCGGGTTTAATGAACTGCATTGTGTCGTAAATCGCCATGCCCGCGTACACCGAGCCGCCCGGCGAGTTGATGTACAGTGCAATGTCCTTGTCGGGATTCTCGGACTCCAGGAACAGTAGCTGGGCAACCACCAAATTGGCGGTCTGCTCGTTGACCGGTCCGACCAAGAAAACGACTCGGTCGCGCAGCAGACGTGAGTAGATGTCGTACGCACGCTCGCCACGCCCACTTTGCTCAATGACGATCGGCACCAGGCCGAGATTTTGCGGCGCAAATTCCGATTGACCGTTCATCGGTGCTCCTCGACCTTGTTGGCTGAATTCAGCCCGCCGGCTGCATCAACTCGTCAAACGGAACTGCCCGTTCGACGGTTTGCGCATTCTTTAGAACCCAGTCAATGACGTTATTTTCTGTCACCGCATTTTCCACTTCGGCCAGTCGCTCGCGCTGGCCGAGATACCATTGGATTACCTCAGCAGGCTTCTCGTAACTTTGCGCGATTTGCTCAATCGTACGGCGTACCTGTTCAGGCCGCGCTTGCAGCTTTTGCGCTTGCACGATTTCGGCTAACAACAGCCCCAGCCGCACACGCCGCTGTGCCTGCTCCGCAAACAGCTGCGGCGACAGTGACGCCTGCCCCTGCGGCCGTACACCACGCGCCGCTAAATCGACGCGCGCCATTTCCGCCAGCCGCTGCTGCTCCGCGGCCACTAAGGATGTCGGCACCTCGAAATCGGCCACTGACAGCAGCGCCTGCATGACCGCATCTCGCGTACGCTCGCGCAGGCGCGCTGCCACCTCTCGTTCGAGGTTCACGCGGACCTCTGCGCGCAGTTTGTCTATATCGCCATCGGTCACGCCCAGCGCGCGCGCAAAATCGGCATCGAGCGTTGGCAGCTGGATTTGCTCAACGCGCTTGACCGTCACCTCAAAGGACGCTTGCTTGCCTGCCAGCTCGCTGCGGGGGTAATCGGACGGAAACGTCAGCTCAAACCTTGTCTTCTCACCCGCACGCATTCCACGCACAGCGGTCTCGAACTCGGGCGGCATGCGCCCCTGGCCGAGCGTAAACTGCACATCCGTTCCGCTGCCGCCAGCAAAAGGGGCGCCGTCGATTGCGCCAACGAAGTCAACAGTCACACGGTCCCCATCAGCGGCGGCTCGCTCTACCCCCTCAAAGGTCGCGCGTTGACGCCGCATGATCTCGATCGTTTTTTCCACCTCGGCATCTCCGACCGCGCATACTGGCCGCTCGATGCGCAACGCCGACACATCGCCCAGTTTAATTTCCGGCAAGACCTCGAATGTGGCCGTAAACGACAAATCGTCGCCATTGCTGCCCTCGATCGGTTCGAGCCGCGGCGCCCCAGCTACGCGCAGGCCGCTGGCAGCCACAGCGGCATGGAAGGCTGAGCCGAGCTTGTCAGTGAGGACTTCGGAGTGCACCTGCGCGCCATACGAAGCGGCAACCATCTTCAACGGCACCTTGCCCGGCCGGAAACCAGGCATTTTCAGCGTACGTGCCAGACGCACCAAGCGCGCCTGCACCTCGCGCTGTAGCTCGGCGGCCGAAACAGACAGGCGGATGCGCCGCTGCAGCGCACCGAGGGTTTCGATCGACTGCGACATGGCTCTTTCGAAAAGGGCGCCAGCGAGAGCGCGGCGCGGATCAAACTGGTGCGAAGGGTGGGACTCGAACCCACACGCCGGTGAAGGCATCAGGACCTAAACCTGGTGCGTCTACCAATTTCGCCACCTTCGCGTGCGATGCACGACCCATGCGCGCATGGCAGCGCTGCGTGCGGATGGCATTCTATCGGAACACGGCGCGCGCGCATGTGCGTGCCAGTGTCGCCCCATGGCTGGGGGCCCTACTGAAACCATTCCCGTCGCGTCGCTGCGGCTGCTACGCCGGCTTCGGCCCGCTGTCAAGGGGTTATACCGCTTCGCGCGCCACGCAGACGATCTGACTGACGAAGGAAGCGCGCCGCCGGCGCAACGCGCGCTCGCCCTGCGGGCGTTGCACGCGCAGCTGGACGCCATCGAGCGTGCCGCGCCGAGCGCCTGGCCGGATCTGGCCGCCGCTGTCCGCACCTATCGCTTGCCGTTGCTGCCGCTGCGTGATTTGCTGTCCGCTTTCGAGCAGGATTTGCACATGACGCGCTATGCCAACTACGCCTCCCTGCTCGATTACTGCCGGCGCTCGGCCAATCCGATCGGCCGTCTCCTGCGCGCCTTATTTGGGTGCCCGCAGCCGGCACTCGTGGCCTGGTCGGACGCAATTTGCCCTGGCTTGCAGCTTATCCGGCAGGACATTGCGCTGGATTATTGCCGGTGGCCGGGTGTACCTGCCGCGCGCTGAGCTCGAGCGCTTCGGGCTCAACGACAGCGCGATTGCCGGCGCGCGCATCGACCCAGCCTGGGTCGCGCTGATGGTCGCGCAAACGGCGCGGGCGCGCACGCTGCTGCTGTCCGGGATGCCGCTGCTGCAAGCGCTCGGTGGCCGCATTGGACTGGAGCTGCGGCTGACGATCGATGGCGGTCTGCGGATTGCCGAGCGCATTGATGCTGTCGGCGGTGACGTGTTCCGCCACCGCCCCACGCTGAGGCGGCGCGATTGGCTGTTGTTGCTGCTGCGCGCGTTACGACCGGGCAGAATGCGGCCATGACGCCGGACGAATACTGCCAGCAACGCGCGGCCGCCAGCGGCTCGAGCTTCTATTACGCCTTCTTGTTCCTGCCGCCGCTGCGACGGCGCGCGATCACTGCCCTGTACGCCTTCTGCCGCGAGGTGGACGACGCCGTGGACGCAGTCAGTGAGCCGTCTGTCGCGCAGGCCAAACTTGCCTGGTGGCGTGAGGAGGTGCAACGGCTCTATGCCGGCATGCCCCAGCACCCGGTGACGCGCGCGCTGGCGCCGCACTTGACACGATTTTCGATCGACCGCGAACGGCTGCTACAGGTCATCGAAGGCATGACCATGGATCTGCAGCCAACACCCTACCATGACTACGCCGCTCTGCAGCGCTACTGCCACCTGGTGGCCGGCGTCGTCGGTGAGCTGGCCGCCGGCATCTTCGGCGACCCCTCGCCTGCAACGCTGACATATGCGAGATGCCTCGGGCAGGCGCTGCAACTGGTGAACATCTTGCGCGACGTCGGCGAGGACGCCCGGCGCGGCCGCGTCTACCTGCCACTGGAAGATCTGCAGCGATTCGACGTCCGAGTCGCGGATTTGCTGGCCGCCCGCTACGTGCCCGGCTTCGCGCCGCTGATGGCCTTCGAAGCGCAGCGAGCCCGCTCGCTATTGCGCGAGGCACTGGCTGTGCTGCCACCGGCAGAGCGGTCAGCGCAACGGCCCGGCCTGATTATGGGCGCGCTGTATTTCGCGCTGCTGGAAGAACTAGAACGCGAGCAGTTCCGCGTGCTGCACCAGCGCATCGCGTTGACGCCGCTGCGCAAGCTGTGGATTGCCTGGCGTACCTGGACTTTCGGCTACCCGGCGATCGACCGGCGGGAGTAATCGTGCGCGTAGCTTTAGTGGGCGCGGGCTGGTCAGGGCTGGCCTGCGCGCTCACGCTGGCCGAGGTCGGCTGTGAGGTCGACGTCTTGGCGGCTGCGCCACGGCCCGGCGGCCGCGCAGAACGCCTCGTGCTTGATCTGGGTGGACGACGCTGCCTGCTCGATAACGGCCAGCACGTGCTAATCGGTGCTTACACGGAGACGCTGCGGCTCTTAAGCAAGCTCGGCATCGACGCGCAGCGCGCCTTTCTGCGTCTGCCCTTCACACTCCGGTATCCGGACGGCGTTGCCTTGGCGGGGCGCGGACGGCGTGCGCCTTGGCATCTGACCGCAGCCGTGCTGACCGCGCGCGGCTTGCCATAGTGCGCGCGCGGCCGCGCTCGGCTGGGTCATGCATTGGCGCCGGCGCCGTTGGCGCGTGTCTGAGGACCTCGCCGCCGCCGCGCTTTTTGCGAGCCAGCGGCGCGTGTTGGTCGACCGGCTGTGGGCGCCGCTGTGTCTGGCCGGCCTGAATGTTCGCCTGCCCGAGGCCTCGGCGCAGATCCTGCTTAACGTCCTGCGCGAGGTGCTTGATGCGGAGTCGCCCACGAGCGACCTGCTGCTGCCACGCAGCGATCTGTCGCGCCTGCTGCCAGATGCGGCCGCCGCGCTTCTGGCGCACCGGCTGCGACTGCGTGCGGCCGTGCGGTCGCTCGCGCGCCACGCTGGGCGCTGGCGCCTTGGCTCACGCGCCGGGGTGGAGTGCGATGCGGTCGTGCTGGCGCTGCCGCCGGACCGCGCCGCGGCTGTTGCAGTCCGTGGCGCAGCCGGTCGCTGCGACGCTGGCACAGATTGAGTTTGCACCGATTTGCACTGTCTACCTGCGCTACGCACAGCCGCCACGATTGCCGCAGCCCATCTACGCGCTGCACACGCAACCGGACAATGGGCATTTCGGACCGTGGGTGTTCGACCGGCGGCAGACGAACCCGAACTGCGCCGGCGTGCTCAGCGTGGTGATCAGCGGCGCTGGAGCGCATCAGGCGCTCACCGCTTGTGGTCTGGCCGCGTTGGTCGCTCAGCAAATGATCGCTACCTTTGGGCTGCCCGCGCCGGCAGGCAGTGCGGTCATCCCTGAGAAGCGGGCCACCATTGTGCCGCGGCGCGGGCTCGTGCATCCGCCACCGCGCGTCTCGGCCGATGGGCTGAACCTCGCCGGCGATGCCGGCAGTCCGTTTCCGTCCACCCTCGAAGGGTCCGTGCGCGCCGGACTGGCTGCCGCGCAGGCGCTGTGCGCCGCCTGCGGCTTCACGCGCGTTTGAGCGCCTCCAACGCCTGCTCCAGCCGCTCCACCGCGATCACTTCCATCCCCTCGATCGGCTGCTTCGGCGCGTTGGCCTTTGGGATCAGCGCACGCGCAAAGCCCAGCTTGGCTGCCTCCCGCAGGCGCTCTTGCCCACGCGGCGCGGGGCGTACCTCGCCGGCCAACCCCACTTCTCCGAAGGCGACCAGCCCCCGCGGCAGCGGCCGGTTGCGGATCGAAGAGACGATCGCCGCCAGCACCGCCAAATCGGCAGCTGGCTCCTGGATGCGCACACCGCCCACCGCGTTGACGAATACGTCCTGATCGAAGGTGGCTACTCCCGCATGCCGGTGCAGCACCGCCAGCAGCAGCGCCAGCCGCTGCGGGTCTAGGCCCACCGACAGCCGGCGCGGATTGGGCACATGCGCGGTATCGACTAGCGCTTGGATCTCCACCAGCAGCGGCCGCGTGCCCTCCTGTGTGACCAGCACGCAGGACCCGGGCACCTGCTGGGCGTGCTGCGACAGGAACAGCGCGGACGGATTAGCCACGCCACGCAGGCCACGGTCGGTCATCGCGAACACGCCGATCTCGTTGACCGCGCCGAAACGGTTCTTCACCGCGCGCACCAGCCGGAACGACGAGTGCGTGTCGCCCTCGAAGTACAGCACCGTGTCCACCATGTGCTCGAGCACGCGCGGACCC
>JANWXE010000014.1 GCA_025055385.1 Burkholderiaceae bacterium
CGAATTCGGCATCGATCACGTGACGCTGCAGCCGGAGTGGCAGCGTGCGCTGCCGCCCGGCGCCGTGCCTATCCGCCCAGCGCCCTGACGACGGCAAGCGCGCCCATCAGCACCGGCTGGTGCAGCAGGTAGATCGTCAACGGCCACTGGCCCAGGAGGACCAGCCCGCGCGGCGGCGCAGCGGCGAGCGGGGCCAGCGCCGAGGCGACCCGAAAGCGGCGCCGGCGCCAGACGCTCGCCAGCCCGACGCCGACCAGCACCACCCCGAGCCAGGGAAACAGCGGCACGTAATCCTCGGTGCGCGGCTTCTGGGTGACAAAACCGAGCCAGCTTAAGGCCGGGCCGTTGAAGGCGGCATCCTGAAACATCAGCCCGGCGACGATGACCGCGGAGCCCAGCAGCAGGTTGGCGGGCCCAAGCGGCAGCAGCAGGCGGGCAATGATCAGGGCGACGGCGACGAAATGCAGGATGCCGAACCAGATGAAGCGAGGGCCGAACATCCAGGCGCTGCCAAGCGACACCAGCAGGGCGCTGGCGGCGATCTGCCTCCAGCGCCGCCAGAAATCGCGCCAGGCCGGCTTCAGCACCTCGCGCAGCACGAGACTCGCGCCCACCAGCAGCAGGAACTGCGTGACGATCGCGGTGCGCCAGCCGAGCCAGGGCTGGTCGCGCGTCATCGCGATGTCGATCCAGCCGAAGTAATCGAGGTCGTAGATGAAGTGGTAGACGATCATCTGCAGGATCGCGACGCCGCGCAGGGCGTCAATGCAAGCGAGGCGCGGGGTGTCCGCGCCCTCCGGGGGAGCGGTCACGATCGATGGAAGGGCGGCCATGCCATGATCGTAATCGCGATGGGCGCTGCCTATCTAGGACGCCGGGAGCAGCCAACGGCCATGCATATCATGCGGATCCGGAGCGCTCGGAGAAGTGCGGCAGGGTCCGCGCATCGGCGGCGTGCGGTGCCTGCGACCGGGGGTGCCGCAGGCGCTGCTCGCCGAGCGGGATGGGGCGATGATTCGACGTTGATGCCGACTGCGATCCTGCTGCTAATTGCCGGTCTGGTTGCCGGTTGCGCTTGCGCGTTCGATGCGCCGCCGGGCCCGCCGCGGCGCGCGCTAGCGACATCCTGGCGGCTTTGCGCACGGCGCTGCAGAGCGGTGTGACGAAGCTGAAGAAAGACCTCGCGATCACGCGCGACGGTGTGTTGCTCCTATCGGATGACAGCCAAGTGCGGCGCTTGCAACTCGGCCGGCCGATCGCTGCCTGACCGCCCAAGCTGCGGCGATCCACAGCCTGATGCTGGCGAAGCTGAAACGCCACGACATTGGACGGTTGAATACGGCGCATCGGTATGCGGCGCGCCAGCCCGAACAGAAGCCGGTTGACGGGGAGCGCAGCTCTACACTTTACGAGCTGTTCGCGCCGGTGGCGGCTACCGGTTGCGAGGCCTGCTCGATGTTTTGGCGCAAATTGACGCCCGCGCTGACGGCCGAGCTACAAGGCAGGCGGGCTGAAGCTTTCACCGTGGACGGTAAACGAGGAAGCGGTTATGGCGCGGCTCAACGATATCGGGCTTGACGGCATCTACCCGGTTGGCCGTGCTCGACATTGCCATCAGATGGCTGCCAAAGGGTTGCCGCTGCGATGACGCAAGAGGCAGTGATTGCGGCTACGCGGCGCTGGATCGAGCGCGCCGTCATCGGCCTTAACCTGTGTCCTTTCGCGCGCGGTGCGCTGCCACGGCTGCGTCTGGCAGTCAGCGCGGCGACGACAACCGAGGCGCTGCTGGCCGACCTTGTCTGGGAACTTCAGTATTTGGCGGCAGCCGATCCGCGACAACTCGAAACTACGCTGCTGATTCATCCCTACGTGTTGCGAGATTTCCTCGAGTTCAACGATTTTTTGGACGTGGGCGACGCAGCGGTGCGCCGACTCGGCCTCGAAGGTGTGATTCAAATCGCGAGCTTTCATCCGCAGTACCGTTTTGCTGGCACCGCTGCGGACGACATTGAGAATTACACAAACCGTGCGCCGTATCCGATCTTGCATTTGTTGCGGGAGGACAGCGTGGCCCGCGCGCTGGCAGCCGTGCGCGACCCGGCTTCGATCTATCGGCGCAATGTGGAGATAATGCGCCGACTTGGCCATGCAGGCTGGGCGCGGCTGTGGATCGATGGCAGCGTGACCTAAGCGAGCGCCAGTATACTGCCATTTTACCGGTAACCGGTTGCGCTCATGACGAAATACGTCTTCGTTACCGGTGGCGTCGTATCTTCGCTCGGAAAGGGCATCGCCGCCGCCTCACTGGCCGCGATTCTTGAATCGCGCGGCCTGAAAGTCACACTGATCAAACTAGACCCATACATTAACGTTGATCCGGGCACGATGTCGCCGTTTCAGCACGGCGAGGTGTTCGTGACCGAGGACGGGGCGGAAACCGATTTGGACTTGGGCCATTACGAGCGCTTCATATCAGCCAAGATGAAGCGCTGGAACAACTTCACGACGGGCCAAATCTACGAGTCGGTGATTCAAAAAGAGCGGCGCGGTGAATATCTCGGCAAAACGGTGCAGGTCATTCCTCACATTACGAACGAAATCCAAGAATTTATCGAACGCGGTGCGCGCGCTGCTTGGGACGGCAAGACCGACATCGCGATCGTCGAGATCGGTGGCACCGTCGGCGACATCGAGTCGCTGCCTTTCGTGGAGGCCGCGCGCCAGATGAGCCTGCGGCTGGGGCGCGGCGCCTGCTGCTTTGTGCATCTGACCCTGGTGCCGTACATCGCCTCCGCGGGCGAGTTAAAAACCAAGCCGACTCAGCACAGCGTACAGAAGCTGCGCGAGATCGGCATCTATCCAGACGTCCTGTTGTGTCGCGCCGACCGGCCGATTCCGGAGGAGGAACGCGCGAAGATCTCGCTCTTTGCCAACGTCCCGCTGAATGCAGTGATCTCGGTGTGGGACGTCGACTCGATTTATAAAGTGCCGTCGATGTTGCACAAGCAGGGGCTCGACGAAATTGTCTGCTTCGCGCTGCGCATTGTGTCGCGGCCTGCTGACCTGTCAGCTTGGGACCGGCTGGTTGAGGCGCTTGAGCACCCGCAGCATGAGGTAACGATCGGCATGGTCGGCAAGTACGTGGACTTGTCAGATTCATATAAGTCGCTGAATGAAGCTCTGATTCATGCGGGCATTCATACGCGCACACGCGTTCGCATCGAGTACATTGACTCGGAATCGCTGGAACGCGGCGCGGCGCCGGCGCTCGATCATTTGGATGCGATTCTGGTCCCTGGTGGGTTCGGCAAGCGGGGCACCGAGGGCAAAATTCGCGCGATTCAGTATGCGCGCGAACGGCGCGTACCCTATCTGGGGATCTGTCTAGGCATGCAGCTGGCCACGATCGAATTTGCCCGCAATGTGTGCGGACTGGCCGGCGCCAATTCCACGGAATTCGATCCGGACACGCCGCACCCGGTGGTGGCGCTGATTACGGAATGGACCGACCGGACCGGGCGAGTTGAACGGCGCAGCGAGACTTCGAATCTCGGTGGCACGATGCGGCTGGGCGCGCAGCGCTGTCCGGTGGAGCCGGGGACGTTGGCGGCGCGCATTTACGGCACCGAGGTCAACGAACGGCATCGGCACCGCTACGAGGTCAACAACGCCTATGTGCCGCAGCTTGAAGCGCGCGGCTACCGCGTGTCGGCGCGTACGCCGACCGAACAGCTGACCGAGATCATGGAGCTGCCTGATCATCCGTTCTTCATCGGCGTGCAGTTTCATCCGGAGTTCACCTCCACGCCGCGCGCTGGTCATCCGCTGTTTAAAGCGTTTATTGAGGCGGCGCTCGCTTACCAGCGGGCGCGCAGCGGCGCGACTCGGCAGAAGGTGGCGGCATGAGACACAGCCCGAGCGCGAACGTAGTTGCGCCTGCGAGGCAGCGGCGCCGATCGAGGGAGCAACCATGAGATTGTGCGGTTTCGATGTCGGGCTGCAGCAGCCGATTTTCTTGATCGCCGGGCCGTGCGTGGTGGAGAGCGAGCAACTGGCGATTGACACAGCAGGCCGCCTCAAAGAAATCACAAGCAGCCTCGGTGTGCCGTTTATCTACAAATCGAGCTACGACAAGGCAAACCGCAGTTCGGGGCGCAGCTTCCGCGGGCTGGGCATCGACGAAGGGCTGCGTATCCTCGCCGAGGTCAGGCGCCAGATTGGGGTGCCGGTGCTAACGGACGTGCATACGGCGGCGGAAGTCGCCACCGTGGCAAAGGTCGTGGACGTGCTGCAGACGCCCGCCTTTCTGTGCCGGCAGACTGATTTCATCCGCGCCTGCGCGCAGGCCGGGCCGCCAGTGAACATCAAAAAAGGGCAGTTCCTGGCTCCTGGGGAGATGAAAAACGTGATCGAAAAGGCGCGCGAGGCTTCGCGCGAGGTCGGGCTGCCGGAAGACCGATTTCTCGCTTGCGAGCGGGGCGTAAGCTTCGGCTACAACAATCTGGTGTCGGATATGCGCTCGCTGGCGATCATGCGCGAAACGGGCTGTCCGGTGGTGTTTGACGCCACGCACTCCGTGCAGCTGCCGGGAGGGCTGGGCCATGCGAGTGGTGGCGAGCGGCGGTTTGTACCGGTGCTGGCGCGCGCCGCGGTAGCAGCTGGCGTGGCCGGTGTGTTCATGGAGACTCACCCCGACCCGCGCCATGCCAAGTCCGATGGCCCGAATGCGGTGCCGCTGGCGCGCGTGCGCGAGCTGCTGGAGGTGCTGGTCGAGCTGGATCGTGTGGTTAAGCGGCACGGTTTCATCGAGCATCATTTCGATTGAATTTCAGCGGCGCACTAGAGAAATCGAGACGTTTTCATGCCTGCCTATGTGATTGCCGAGATGAAAATCTCGGACCCTGAACGGTATCGGGATTACATGGCTGTAGCGCCGGCGGTGGTTGCCGCCTTTGGTGGGGAATACCTCGTGCGCGGCGGTCAGCACGAGGTGTTAGAGGGCAGCTGGCAGCCTGCGCGGCTGGCAATCGTGAAGTTTCCAAGCTACGCGCAAGCCAAGGCCTTCTACGACAGCGAACAGTACCGCGCGGCGCGCGCCAAGCGGCTCGGGGCGACCGAGTATTTCAACATGGTCCTGGTCGACGGCGTGCCGCCTTCGGCCTGAGGTGTGAACAACAGGAAAAAGAACCCATGTCTTCGATCGTCGATATCATCGGCCGCGAGATCCTCGATTCGCGCGGCAATCCCACCGTCGAATGCGATGTGCTGCTGGAATCCGGCGTGATGGGCCGCGCCGCAGTCCCCTCTGGCGCCTCCACCGGTTCGCGCGAGGCGATCGAACTGCGCGACGGCGATCCTGCACGCTATGGTGGCAAAGGCGTCCGCAAAGCGGTCGAGCACATCAACACCGAGATTTCTGAGGCGATCATGGGCCTGGAAGCAAACGAGCAGGCCTTTCTTGACCGCACGCTGATTGAGCTAGACGGGACCGAAAACAAGTCGCGTCTGGGGGCGAACGCGATCCTTGCAGTGTCGCTGGCAGTGGCAAAGGCGGCTGCCGAGGAGGCCGGACTGCCGCTGTACCGTTATCTTGGCGGCTCGGGCCCGATGCAGATGCCGGTGCCGATGATGAATGTAATCAACGGCGGCGCGCACGCGAACAACAATTTGGACCTACAAGAATTCATGATCGTGCCGGTTGGGGCGAGCAGCTTCTCCGAGGCACTGCGTTACGGCGCCGAAGTCTTTCAGGCGCTCAAGAAACTGTTGCATGAAAGGGGGATGAGCACCGCTGTCGGCGACGAGGGCGGCTTTGCGCCAAATGTCAAGAGTCACGAAGCGGCGATCCAGCTCATCCTGGAGGCGATTGATCGCGCTGGTTATACGCCGGGCGAGCAGATCGCGCTGGCGCTGGACTGCGCAGCCAGCGAGTTCTACCGCGATGGTAAGTATGTGCTGGCGAGCGAGAGTCTGATACTGGATGCAAAAGGTTTCGCGCAGTTGCTGGCGACCTGGTGCGACCGCTATCCAATCGTGTCGATCGAAGATGGCATGGCCGAGTCTGACTGGGACGGTTGGGCGTACCTGACGCAGACGCTTGGTCGGCAGGTGCAGTTGGTCGGCGACGACCTATTTGTAACCAATACCAAGATCCTGCGCGAAGGAATCGCGCGCGGAGTGGCAAACTCGATTCTGATCAAAGTCAACCAAATTGGTACCCTGACTGAGACTTTCGCCGCCATCGAGATGGCGAAGCGCGCTGGCTATACGGCCGTCATCAGCCACCGTTCGGGCGAGACGGAGGACACAACGATCGCTGACATCGCCGTCGGCACCAATGCGTTGCAAATCAAGACCGGGTCGCTGTCGCGCTCTGACCGCATCGCTAAGTACAACCAGCTGCTGCGTATCGAGGAGGACTTAGGCGAGGTGGCAAGCTATCCGGGGCGCGCAGCCTTCTATAACCTGCGTTGACGGCACGTTACGGCGGAGCGGAGCGGCGATGCGCATCTTGGCGGTCGCATTGGCGGCGCTCCTGTTATTGATGCAATGGCCATTGTGGTTCGGCAAGGGAGGCTGGCTGCAGGTTTGGCAGTTGCAGACTGAGCTGGCGCGCCGCCAGGCTGCCAACGCCGAGCTGGCGGCACAGAACGCCGCCCTCGCCGCCGAGGTGGCAAGCTTGCGGGATGGACGCGAGGCGATCGAGGAGCACGCGCGCATGCAGTTGAACCTGATCCGACCCGACGAAGTGTTCTTTCAATTTTCCGCGCCATCGCCGGGGCTCGGCGATGCAGCGAATGTGGCGCGATGAATCTGTACCGGCTATTGTGCGAGCGGGAGCAAGCGGCGAGGCCGCTGGGCGTTGGGCTGATCGGTGCTGGCAAGTTCGGCTCGATGTATCTGGCGCAGGTGCGGCGCACGCCGGGCGTGCGCCTGGTGGCGGTAGCAGATCTCGACGTGGAGCGCGCGCGGACGGCGCTGCGGCGCGTCGGCTGGCAGGAGTCGGAGCTGGCGGCAGTGGCGTTCACCGACGAAGCGCAGCGCTTGATTGAATCGCCGGCGGTACAGATTGTGATCGACGCAACCGGCTCACCGGCGGCTGGCATCCAGCACGTGCTGGCCTGCTGCCGCCACGGCAAGCACGTGGTAATGGTGAACGTGGAGGCCGACGCGCTGGCTGGGCCGCTGCTTGCACAACGGGCGCGCGATGCCGGCATCGTGTACTCGCTGGCGTATGGCGATCAGCCGGCGCTGATCTGCGAGTTGGTTGACTGGGCGCGGGCCTGCGGTTTTGAGGTGATCGCCGCTGGCAAAGGTACCAAGTACCTGCCTGGCTACCATGCGTCCACACCAGCCACGGTATGGGAACACTACGGCCTGTCGCCCGAGGAGGCCGCAGCTGGCGGTCTGAACGCGCAAATGTTCAATTCGTTTTTGGACGGCACGAAAAGCGCGATCGAGATGTGTGCGGTGGCCAATGCGACGGGCCTCGCCGCACCAGAAGGATTGGCGTTTCCACCCTGCGGCGTCGATGACCTGCCGCGCCTGCTTAAGCCGCGTCAGGAAGGCGGTGTGCTGGCGCGGCGCGGCCAGGTGGAGGTCGTCTCTAGTCTGGAGCGCGACGGCCGTGCCGTGTGCCGCGACCTGCGCTGGGGCGTCTATGTGACTTTTGCTGCCGGCTCTGACTATGTGCGGCGTTGCTTCCGCGAGTACGGTCTGGTCACCGATCCGAGCGGGGAATATGCCGCGCTGTACAAGCCGTATCACTTGATCGGGCTGGAACTGGGGATCACCGTGGCCAGTGTGGGTCTGCGCGGTGAGCCGACCGGCGCGCCGCGCGCGTTTCTGGCCGACGTGGCGGCGGTGGCCAAACGCGATCTGCAGTCAGGTGAAACACTGGACGGTGAAGGCGGCTACACGGTCTACGGCAAGCTGCTGCCGGCGGCTTCCTCGCGTGCGCTGCAGGCACTGCCGATTGGGCTTGCGCATCAAGTGAGGCTGCGACGCGCGGTGGCTGCCGGCGAAATCGTGCGCTGGGACGATGTGGCGTACGACGCCACGGATATCGCCGTGCGAGTGCGTCGCGAAATGGAGGCATTTTTCGCCGAAGGTCAATGAGAGGCTGAACCCGCGGCGGTGGTTGAGCCGGTGGCGAACAACTGCGCCACGTCGACGGCGTCGAAGCGCTGACGCGCGTTGCAAAAATCGCAAGTGACCTCCACTGCGCCTCGTTCGGCTACGATTGCCTCCACTTCGGCTCGGCCAAGCGACAGCAGCATCCGTTCGATGCGTTCGCGCGAGCAACGGCACTCAAAGCGCGGCGCCAGCGGCGCGTACGGCTCCAGGCGCTCCTGCCAAAAAAGCCGTTGAGCCAGCGCCAACGGGGGCAGCGCTAACAGCTCGGCCTCGCTGACGGTGGCGGCTAGTGCCCCGGCGCGTTCCCAGGCATCCTCGTCGCCGGCAATGCGGCCGCCCTCGCGCGGCAGTTTCTGCAGCAAAAGGCCGGCGCAGCGGTTGTCGTCGGCGGCAAGCCACAGCCGCGATTCGAGCTGTTCCGACTGCTTCAGGTAGTTCTGCAGCACCTGCGCGACCGTCTCACCTTGCAGGCTGACAATGCCCTGATAGGGCTGCTGCCCCGGCATGGCATGGGCCATTTCGAGCAGCAGGGCACAGCGCCCTTGACCGTTCATGTTGACAAGCTCGCGCAGGCTAGCGTGCGGCCCAATGCTGACACCATCGCGCAGCTTGGCGGTTGCGCGCAGCCGCAGGTCGCTGGCACATTCGACTACCAACAGCCGCACCGGCCCATCGCCCAGGATTTGCAGGATCAGCGTGCCGTCGAACTTTAGGTTAGCTGCCAGCAGCGCGGTGGCTGCGGTCATTTCGCCGAGCAGGCGTGTGACGGGAGCGGGGTAACCGTGCTGTTCCACTATGCGCCGCCAGGCTGTCTCAAGCCGGACGATTTCACCGCGCACCGGCGCATCGGCAAACAGAAATTTCAGCAATCGGTCGCTCATGCGACGGCGAGGGCGCGCGCCAAGGTGGCGGCATCTCTACAACCCGTGACGAACCCAGCTGCCATACGATCGATGTCGATGGGCAATGATGCATCGTAGCGCGATGGCCGGCGGCTGCGGTCAGGAGGCGGACCGACGGACTTGTATCACAGCGAGGTTAGCGCACGCCTCTGACGGGACGTGAGCAGGCCTAGGTCGCGTAGGTAACGCAGCACGATCGTCGTCAGCGGTGGGCCGCCGCGTTCGCAGAAAGGGTGACCGCCTGGCCCGCCGGTCCAACTATGGCCAGCGCCGCGCAGGCAGATGTGCCGTAGGATGAGCTGCCCGCCGTGCCGGTAGTCGGCACCACACCCTATGGCATCGGGCATGTCGGTCGTAGCGGTCTGCAACGCCGCACCGGAGCGACGCCAACACTCAAGTGCTTGCGCCAGCAGTTGCTCGGCGCAACGCGGCGTGACGATCTGGTCAGCGTCGCCGTGAGCGATTAGCAACGGCGCGCAGGCTTCAGTGCGCGCGCCGAGCGCCAGCCGTGGGTCTGTGAGCAAGCCGCGCCGGATCACGTCGCGCGGGTCGCGCAGGCTAAAGCGGCCGGTGAGCGGCGGCGCGGCGACTGTGGCAGCGGCAGCAAAGCGCGCTGCACGGTGAAACGCCAGTAGTGCAGCCAGCGCCCCCCCTGCGGAAAACCCAACGGCGGCGATGCGGCCGGGGTCGATCCGTACCCTTGCGGCAACCTCCTCCAGCACGCGATCGATCACCTGCAGTTCGCCTTGCCCCGCTTGGGCCAACGGATGGAACCAGTTCCAGCAACGCCACAAATTTGCCAAACGCCGCTGCTCCGGGCACAACAACCGGAAGCGCTCGAGGTCCGCGGCTCGAGTCCACCCCGCTGCATAGGCGAAACCGAGGGCCCGCTGGCGGCAGCCGTGCAGTAAAACAACGAGCGGGGCGGCCTCATCATCGCGCAGCCCCGGCGGCAGATACAGGCCGTAGCGCCAGGCTCCTGCACCTGGCATGGTCGGCCAGAAGCGTACGTGATGAACGACGACGCGGCCGGTTAGCCAGCGACCGCGCCAAATGCCGAGCCGCACGAGCAACTCAGTGCGAAGCCGGCGTGCGCGGTCTTTTATCCAGTGCAGCATGCCTGTGACGCTATCACGCCCAAGGGGCAGCGCCCGCTGCCGTGTTTGATGCCGACCCGCGCGCTCATGCAGCGGCTGCGCTATCGTGTCCTTCCATGAGCGAGCAACAGACTGCGGAAGTTGTCACGCTACGGCATGCAGCGCTGGCAGCACTAAGGACCTGTGATCCGCATGCCAAGCTGGCGGCTGTGCGTAGCTTGCCGTCGGCACCGGTTGGCGCCGATGAAGCGATAGCGGAACCGCCTGGTGTACCGGGGCGTCCGCAGCGGCCGATACTCGTGCCTCCGCAGAGGGTACCGCGGCGTGGCGTGCACACGCGGGCCGGGCGTGCGGCCTTGTTGCATGCGCTTGCCCACATTGAGTTCAATGCAATCAACCTCGCATTGGATGCGATCTGGCGCTTCAGTGGTTTGCCCGACGAGTTTTACCTGGACTGGCGGCGCGTCGCGCAGGAGGAAGCGCTGCACTTTGAGATGCTGTGCGAGCGGTTGCGGTCGTACGGCCATGCATACGGCGATTTTCCGGCGCACGATGGTCTGTGGGAGATGGCGGCGAAGACGCGCGGGGATCTGCTGGCGCGTCTAGCGTTGGTACCTCGCACGCTGGAGGCGCGCGGGTTGGATGTGGCGCCGGTGATGCGCGCGCGCTTAGCAGCCGCCGGCGACGCCGACAGCGCTGCCGTGCTGGACGTCATTTTGCAGGACGAAATTGGGCACGTTGCGATTGGCAACCGGTGGTTCCATTTTGCCTGCTTGTCTCAGGATCCGGCGGCGGTGCATGTGCGGCTAGCGGCCGCCTACAATTCGCCGACGCCGCGTGGTCCTGTGAACGTTGCGGCTCGCCGCGCTGCTGGATTTACGGAGAAAGAGTTGCAGTGGCTGTGTCGGGTGCCGTTGGGTAGGGCACAGCCTTAGCTGAGCGCACAGCGCGCCTTATTGCGGGTGAGGCCGTTGGCGGAGTCTGGCCAGCACTTCCCGCATGCTGCTGAGCGGTTGCTTGAAGGGCTTAGGCGTTAGCGCCTGAGCGGGATGCATCACGATCCCCGTTGTTGGCATGATCGACCGCGCACAGAAGAGAGGGCGCAATGGCAGGAATCGCGAGCAAACTGCGCGATTGGCTACGGACCATGCTGAACATCCGCCAGCGGCGCGAGCTGCCGCGGCGGGGGCCCAAGCCGAGCATCGGTGCGCGCATCTGCTGCGACGATCTACGCATGACCGTGCAGGCTGGCATGTCTAACGAGCTCTGGATCTGGCTGCAGGCGCGCGGCTGGCGCGAGATCACGTACAAACCAGACCGCCGCCGCTACCGCGAGATTTCCACTGAATGGGCGCGCCAGCTGATCGATTGTCCGCCCGAACAACGCGAGGCGGTGCTGGCGCAAGCCATCGAGCACGCAACAGCGCGTCATGCTGCGGACAAGCATGTGACCTCGACCGTGACAGGCAAAGCCGGCAGCCCCCGCGGGCGGCAGGGTTAGTCCGTCCAATCGATCTTTACATGTGATCCCCGATTACGGGATCGAATCGTGCGGGTCGTACCGCTACAGTACCCGAAATCGGTCGGAGGACGACGTGGGTTGGTTTTCATTTCTGTCGCGGCCGTCGCGCGCGCAACAGCAGCGGCGCGAGCGTGCGATGACCCGTCGCGCAGCTGCCAAGCCGCATATCGGTGCGACCATTTACTGTGCTGATTTGCGCATGACCGTACAGCCGGGTCTTAGCGACGAGCTCTGGCGCTGGCTCGCTGAACGCGGTTGGCGCGAGCTACACGACTTATCGCGCCGTCACCAACTGCGAGCCGTGCCGGCCAGCGCGGTCAGCGCGCTCTTTGATGCGCCGCCTGAGCGCTGGGAAGCGCTGCTAGCGGAGGCTGTCAAGCAAGCGATTTTTAAGCCGACGCTAGAGAAGCCGCGCCTGGTTGCCTAAGAAATCGCCAAAAATCCGTTGCAGGCAGCGCGAGAGCAGCAGAGCGCTGCGCAGCGCGATGACCCACTTCAAGGGGTAGGCGCGCAGCGGCCTGGCATGCGCTGCTGCGCGGGGCCCGCGATAGGTCATTTGTTGGCTCCTAATGCGCGGCGCCTCGCCGGCGGCGCCGTTGCCGCTGCCGTAGCGCGCGCCGCTGCGCCTTGCCGGTGGTGGTCATCGGCAGGGCGTCGATGAACTCCACCTCCTTTGTTTACACGGCGCCAGGCGCCCGCGCACGTCGCGCCATGCCGGCGAGCGCATCATCTTCAGTGCCGTCGGAGACAAAAACGCGTTGGTCGCGTCTTCGCGCTGCACCTAGTGCAGCGCCTGCTTCGCCCAGAAACGGCCCTGCGCGCCGACGATTGGCAAGCCGAAATGCAGCGGGGGCAGCAGCGCGTCCATCAGCGCGCCTGTTCAGACCCAGTACGCCGGCCACCGGAACACGTCGCCCGGCTGCGGAAACCAATTCTGCGAGGCAACGAGGCCGGGCAGATTGCCGATCCGCGCCGCCTGCGGCATCAGCGGACCTTTGGGCGGGCCGGTGGTGCCGCTGGTGTCAATGAGCAGCGCCGGGTCTTCTGCCCGCGTCGCCACCGGC